>JANOGE010000115.1:0-34110 GCA_031414035.1 Chitinophagaceae bacterium
TACCTATTCACAATGCAAGGCTTTAAAGCAGAAATATGTATTGAGCCGCAAAAAGAAAATCATCATTTACGTGGCCTGGAGCGAAGGCAAACTACCACAAGGTGCATGCGGAAAAGCAGTAGAATATTACGCCAATATAAAAATGAGAGTTGAAGGCTTGATCATGTTTCCTAAGAGCCGTTATGGAGGAAACAAACCCTATGTAATTCATGAACCGGGAGCAAAAGCCTACTGGCAAAAGCAATATCCTAAGAAGGCACAAATAGTCACCGTTGTAAAATCCAATTCAAAACAAAATTCAATATCCCATGAAATACCTGTTAGTACCAATAGCAGTGAGC
Source organism: Chitinophagaceae bacterium (assembly GCA_031414035.1). Taxonomy (GTDB): domain Bacteria; phylum Bacteroidota; class Bacteroidia; order Chitinophagales; family Chitinophagaceae; genus Ferruginibacter. The sequence continues at coordinate 342 of JANOGE010000115.1, forward strand.
TTGTTGCTTCTGTTAGCGAATGAGATCGCAAAGCTGATCGTAAAAGTTATCAATAAAGACACATGCCAACATTAAGCGAATTAAAAAAAGGCAATGAATTTTATTTTGAAGACAACAGGGCCAGCCTGTTTGTTTTTAAAGGGTTCATTTATCGAAAGGATGGAAGCATCAAAACAGCCGTATGCAATGCGCCTGGCAAACTACACCCTATTTACATAAGTGCAAAGCAACAGCCAATAATAATATTACAAACACCAGTTATAAATATATTTCATGAAGAAACTAATAAGTAAGATCAGGTGGTTCTTTAAAAGCGACAGGATAATATACAGCAAGACCATGCTGCCTGGTAAAAAATTATTCTCATTTAAAACCGATACCGGCAAAAGGTACGTATGCATCGCATTTACCAATAAAGTAAAATTTAAAGGTATGATGCCCATTACCGACATTCTGTTTGATGATATAACTGCTGTTCGCAAATTACCATCACCTTTTAAAAAATGGCTTTACAGGCAAGTTGGAAAAAAAGCAAGAGCAATAATGTATCACTTCACTGATAAAAAGAATTGATGGACAGTTTAACACTTACAACAGTAGGACAATTAAAAGCAGGAGACAGCTTTAAGCGTGTAAAATTTCGCCCTGATACGGTTTACACAGTTACAGATATCAACAGCAAACTTAAAGTTAAGCATGAGATATATGTAATAAAAGAAGGTCTTCACTGGCCCGATAAAATTAGTGCAAAAGAGGAAGTAATTTTTTTAAACCACAAAACTCAATAAGATGAATGCAATAATGTTTGAAGGTATTACCCAATGGCAAAAAGAAACCTTCCCCAAAGCTACCAGCATATCAAAACTGCTGGAATTAAAGGATGAAGTTGATGAACTTAAAAGGGATATCGTTTTGGATAATACAGGCAAGCATTTAGGGTTTGCAACCTGCTTCATTTTATTATTTGGGGCAGCTGCTTCTGCTGGTATGAAATACAATGATATTATAAATGCCATCAGCGAACAAATGGACATTAGTTATAAAGAAAAATTTCATCAATAAAAATCAAAAACAATGACAACATTAAAACTTGACGAACAAACAGCAAGAAGACTTTATCCTACTGCTTCTGCTGAATTCAAAGAACTGCTGGAGAAAAATTTCGGTAAGCCATTCTTCAGCATGAAGATCTCCGACATGGTTAACAGCTTTGATGACATCCTGCGCCTGAGTGGCAAGACGATGGCTGATCTGCAAAAGTCCGGTGATGAAGATGACGAGGTGGCTTACAAACAAGCGAAGCTCATTGCCCTGGTGTATAATGGAGGTGAGCTGCTGCCCGGTTCTGATACCAACGTATATAAATACTTCCCCTGGCATAAAGTTTCGGGCTCCGGGCTCTCGTTCGACGGCTACGACGACTGGTACTCGTATTCGGCTGTCGGCGTCCGGCTTTGCTTTAAAAATTCAGCAGATGCCATTGATGCCGGTAAAAAATTCATCGATATATACACCCGTTTAAAAATCAAATAAACACAATCATGCAACAACAAAAAAGTAAAGAGTTTCTCCGGCTCTGTAAAAAATACGGAGTGAATCCCGACAACGTCAATGAAGTTTTGTCGTTTGAAGCTGCTTGCAAGATCACCGGCGATGATCCTAAGAAGCTGCCAATTGTTTCAGGGATCGCATTGAGGCACCGTAAACGTATCATCGCTGACCACAAGCTGACTGTCATTGCGGAGGCTTTAAAAACTGATCTGACAGGTAAAACGAAGGAGAGAATTGATGTTGATTATACATCAAGTGATTGGAAATATTTTGCCCGCTTCTTAGTTAAGGCTAACAAGGATAAGCGGTCGGGCTCCGGGCTCTCGTACTACGACTCCGACCACTGGACCTCGCATTCGTATGTCGGCGTCCGGCTTTGCTTCAATAACTCGGATACGGCAATATTCTTCGGAAAGCACTTCCAGAAGTTGCACGAAGACCATCACTTGTACACGTAATATAATTGGGGTTGTGCGCCGTTTTGCCGCTGTGTGTCCGACGTCAGGCTCCAGGCTCTCGTACAACGACTACGACAACTGGAACTCGAATTCGAATGTCAGCGTCCAGCATTGCAGTTTTTTTTATAACGGTGCAGACCTTGCCTCTTGGCAAAAAATCACTGATTTCACAAAGGGTGTTGGTAGCGGTGAATCTGCGAAGGCTCTCTTAGAAAAGCAAAGATTTAATGAAAAGAATAGGTAATATATATAGCAAAATATGTTCTCCTGATAACCTGGTGAAGGCTGAGGCTTTTGCCAGGATCAGGAAGAATAAGCAATATGGCGTTAAGGCATTCGATAAAAATAGGGATGCAAACTTTGTTACGCTTGAACATTTGTTGGTAACTGAAACATATCTCACATCTCCTTATAAAATATTCATCAAAAAGGGGAGGAAGGATCGAACCATATATCGGTTGCCTTATTTTCCTGATCGCATCTGCCAGCATGCAATAATGAATGTGATAAAGGAAATGTTTGTACGCAACTTTATTGCAAACACTTATTCATGCATTGAGGGAAAGGGAGTGGGTGCTGCGGTAAATGATATGAAGGCTGCTTTACAAGACAAAGAGAATACGGAATATTATTTGCAGCTCGATATAAATAAGTTCTATCCATCGGTTACTCACCGGATACTTAAAAAATTATTACGAAGGAAAATTAAGTGCGAAAGAACACTGCGGTTAATTGATGGTATTATCGACAGCGCACCAGGTTTGCCAATCGGCAATTATTTAAGCCAGTACCTGGCTAATTTCTACCTATCAAATTTTGATCACTGGCTCAAAGAAGTAAAAGGCGTTAAAAATTACTTCAGGTATTCCGATGACATGATCATCCTTGCATCAAGCAAGGCCGAATTACACCAGCTTAGAATAGATATTGAACAGTATTTAAGAGACAATTTAAACCTGAATATAAAATCTAATTGGCGTGTTGCTCCCGTTGATGCGCATGGCATTGATTTCTTAGGCTATGTATTTTTTCATACGCACACACGGCTTCGTAAGCGCAATAAACAGGCGTTTGCCCGCAGTGTTGCACGGAGAGCCAAGCAATCAACTATTGCCGCTTATACAGGGCTTGCAAGCCATGCTAATTGTAAACACTTAACCAAAAAATTATTAGCTGCATGAACTCATTTGCTGAACTGGGCATAAAGCCCGACCCGAAAAAAATAATAGGCCATAGAAAAGAGATGAAAGATGTTATTGGTATCGAGATAATTATTCATCATTATAATATAGCCCCATCCAAGTACCCAGGCAAGGGGAATGGATTGCGGCTTGATATGCAAATTGAACTGGAGAAAACTAAGTATTTACTTCGAACAGGCTCTACCCAGTTGCAATATTTAATAGGACAAGTGCCAGTAAACAAATTCCCAATAACAACAACTATTGAAGAAGATGGAGAAAGTTTCAAATTCACTTAAAGAATATAACTATGCTAACCCTGTTTAACAATATCACCGAAGAACTGACAGCCCTGGAAAAAGATACCAGGGTGGAAATGCTTATCAATATTTTAAAACAAAGCAATGCGCTAAACCGTATCACCGGCAACCAGCTTTGCGTATGGTTCAAAGCGCAGGGCCATGATCTAAGCGGAGTTCGTTTGCGAAAGATGATCAACTACATCCGTGTGAGGAACCTGGTTGCTCCTGCAGTTGTAATAGGCGCAGGCAACGGTTATTTCATTACAACGGATACATTGTTGATAGAACAGCAGATCGAAAGCATACAGGGCCGCATTGATTCCATGAATGCGTTTATGGATACAATGAAGGCACAGCTCCAATCCTTAAAGCATAACAAATGAGAAGGTTTGTAATTACATCGCCGCACTATAATGGCCAGGCTGAGATCATTTATAATGGTGAGGGCATTCTGTGCCGGATAGAACTTACAGAAACCGATATGATCGCTTCTGTTGTAAAGGGGTTTAAAAACAGGGTGCCTGCTTTAGTTGATGAATTGGCAGAGGCATTTACCGGAACGCAGGTTAAGATCATTGAAAACGATATTGAGGTAACGTTTGATATGTTTTGGAAAAAGTATAATAAGAAGATCAATAAATCCCGGTGCATAATGTTGTTTACCAAAATGGACAAAAGCATGCAGCTGCTGGCATTTATGGGAATTCTTGCCTATGATAAGTACCTCAAAAAAGAATCATGGCGCAGCAAAGCTGATCCTGAAACATATTTACGCAACAAGTATTGGGAAAACGAATATAAATGAGTACAGCAATAAATAAAGCACAGATCGGGGCCATAGCAACAATGTGTGCTTATGCAAACATTGGCAAGGAAGCAAAGGCAGTAATGGTGGAGGGTTTTAGCGGAGGCCGTTGCAGCAGCAGTAAAGATTTATTCTATGATGAAGCTACTGCCATGCTCACTCACCTGGCCACCCTGCAGCCCGAAGATCCACAGATCACCAAAATGCAGGGCAAAATATTTTATTACGCTCATTTAATGCATTGGACAAAACAAAATACAAAGGGCAAAATTGTTGTCGATGGCAGGCGCATTGATGAATGGATGGAACAGTACAGCTATCTTAAAAAGAAGCTCAACAGGTACACTAAAAAAGAATTACCTAAATTAGTATCTCAGTTTGCACTGGTATATAAAAAGTTTTTAAACAGCATTTAAAGCAACTTATATGAAGACATTATTTGCAATTATCACCATCATTTTTTTATCCCTGCAATCATTTGCACAGAGAGTGGCCAGCCCGGAGGAGACAAAAGAATACCTGAGAAAATCAGATTCAATTTATAAAGCGAAAAAGGCCCGTGAAGATGCTTATTGGGATTCAATTAATAACAAAGGCTTACAGGATCACAAAGCAGCCATGATAAAAAAGTATGGCGTTAAAACAGGTACAAAGATCGCCAACGGAGAAATTGAAATGGGCTTTACAAAAACGATGTGCCAGGAGGCTTGGGGAAATGCCGATACTGAAAGAACCGATGGAAAAAAGGAATCAATTTATTACCGGAAGATGAGAACGGCTTTAACATTCACAAATGGCAAACTGGTCAAGATCACGGAGCTGTAGCCGCACCTGTTGCTATCTTTTTTAGCAAAGAAAAATAAATTGTTTTATAATTGCATTCAATGGTTAACCCCTCTCAGCGTGGAATAGGTGTTTTTAACGCCCTTCTTTTTGATGAAGAAGATAGCATCGCCACCCTTACATCCACCATTCCAAATGGCCGCAATCCTCAACTTATCGCTTCCAGGGATAACTTTTTACTCCATCGGTTTTACTTCAAAACAAAAATACAAAGGAAGATTTATGGTGATGCGCTTAAAGAACTGAGCAACGAGGTTTGGCTCAGTAAACTAATGATCCAGAAAATTATACAGGCAAAGGCCGACAATATTTTAATGATCAAAAAGCAGCAGCCTACCGTAAAAGTTCTCCGTGATGTATGGCCTCACATCGTTTGGTAATTACATATCCAGTTCACCTTCTATTTCAAGAGTTGCAGTCTTCATTTTTACAGGCCTTTTTGCTGTATCATCTTCGGTGCCGGTTGTAAACATCATCTGCCGTACACGATATGCATCCTCCCTGGTCTCTGTGCCAGCTCTTAGCCTTATCATTGGCTGTATGCAATCATCGGCTGTAAAGCCCTGCAATGCTTCATACAGCTTGTTTTCAACTTCGTAGTATTCCAGGGCCTTTTCTTTACTGATATCCGGCGCAAGGCTGTTGGCGCTGCTGAATGGTGCAAAGCCCAGGCGAACGCTGATATTTACATCTGCCCATTGTACCAGCTCACTATGATTGCTATATTGTGCATCGGGGAAATCAATAAGCACACAGGGCCATGCTACTGCAGGCCTTCCTTCATAAATTTCCAATTGGCCCAAATCCTGGTCAATGTATTTGATCTCCGGCACTTCAGCCATGATCTGTTTTTGGATCGCTAAGAAAAGCTGTGCAAATAATGATATCATAAAATTATTTTAGTGCTTTTAAAATTGCAGAGGCAATTGCTATTTGTATTTTTCTTCGCAAGTAAGGACTGTCTTTTAAAAATGGCCGTGCCGGTAAGTTCTGTTTGATGGTTCGTGAATGTGCTTTCACATTACTTCTAAAGGCTTCCACCTTCCTGTTGGAGGTTTTCTTTGTAGCCAGGCTGCTCACTTTAGCAATAGTTGAAACCTTCCTGGTATGATCCTTTACATGCTGAACCTGCAAACCTCGTAACCCTTCATTATGTGCCCTTGCATAAGGCACGTTGTTGCCAACCAGCACACCATCATAATTTGCACGAATTATCCTGGTGCCTCTTCTTAATTTGCCAGTCAATACTAAAATAGACCGGTTTGGATTTCTATCTATTTTCCCCCACTTATTGATCACTTTGCGTGGCCTCCAGGGTTGAAAGGTATCGCCCAAAAAACCTTGTCTTTTAAAATTGTCCAGTGAAAAATTTACGATCTCATTACCGGCAATAACAGCCAACCGTTTATAAATTTCTTTGAACCTTCGTTCAAGTTCTTTTAATGGTATGGTGATATTATCATTTTCCACCTTTAAAACTTTTTACATCATGTGGATTGTCCATAAAGTATGGATGATCCTTTGGAAATATCAATCCACTTTGTGCAAGGTTCGTTCTAAACATTGCTGGTATATCTGCACTTGGTATTTTATTCTCAGCCGTTAATTTACCTGCAGCCATTTGCCTTATTACACTTCTCTCTCCCCAATGATTCGGAATAAAATAGATCTTCCAAAATGGATGATCAGCACGAAGCCGGGTGCCATTCAAACTCCTACACAGGTCAGTTGTATGGCCGTCAATTATTGCATCAAATTCAAGTATTGGGAGTGTGTCAATGTTGGCCTGTATGTTTACCCATTGGCTTGCAGCCTGGCCTCCGGTGACTGCCAGCTCATACTCTGCCTTTAAGTACTGGTTAACGTGCTTATCATTAATTTTAAAAGCCTCTAATTTGAATTCAGAGAATGTACGCAGTTTGCCATCTGCATTTACTAAGGCCCTGCTCAGTTCCCGTAGTTGAGTATAATTCTTGGCTGCAGAAAATTGCCAAACATTTTCCTGCAGGGCTTTAAGCATTGTAAAATCGGGAGTATCATAATCAACGCCGTTAAAATCCAAAGCATATCCTTGTACAACTCCATGCCATAATTTATTTGCAAATGCTGTAGTAACTGCTTTATTGATATCTCCTGCAGGCATTCCTTTTTCTGCCCATACCTGGCTGATCATATCGAGCAGCAACTTTGCAAATTCATCTATATTGCCTGCAGCCAATACCGGCAATTCGTGTGTATTACAGCAGCCTTTATGGAGGTCAGTTAAAAGGAGATCTATTTCCTCAATTGACATTCCAGGAAGCCCACGCAGATTTTCAATTAATCTTTGTGGGCCGGGCCGAAAAAATCAGCCATCGTTAATCTGAACTTATCCCAAAAAGATAGCTTCACATCCTTGTTTTTAGGCTTTTTTTCGGGCTTTGCCGGTGGCTTTGGGTCATTGCCCGGATTTGCATTCTTCGATTGCAATTCAGCCTGCATACGCTCATCCATTACCTTTCTCTTTGCATCATAATCTGCAGGCTTTGGTATGGCATAAGTATCATACAGGTAATCATCATCAACCGGTATTAATTTATACAGCTGTACATCAATATTAATTTTTTGGGTAAGCTCTGTAAGGTCAATCTCCTTTTCAAATTTGAAATGGCCACCTTCAACCGGCAGGCCATAGCTTTTCAAAATATTAATGAACTCAGGACAATTCAACTGCGTAAGTAAAAAAGCCATATCGCTTTTGGTAACCTCCAGCTGCTGTTTGCCATGCTCCTTTGCCTTTGCATTACTTCCACCGTTTGTATTGCTGGTGGTTTCAGTATTGCCCAAAATAAGAATGCTCATTTCATCATTGCAGGCATTTTTAAGCCTCTCCTGCAGCTGGCCGTCTGCATTGCTGATCTTCCCATCCATGATCTCAAACTCGGCCTGCTTCGGTATCATAATTGCCAGGCTGCTTCCTGCTTCATCTATTGCAGTTTTTAGCTCCAGTTTTGTTTTGATATCATTGGCATCATATTTTGCAACACGAATCGGCTGGCCAAAAATTTCAACGTACTGAGCCCAATCTCCAAAGTCTCCTTTTTTATATAATGCATAAGGGCTGCACTGTAACAGTAAACCAAAATCTCTTTTCTTTCCAATGATCCAAAGATTAGGGATGTTTTTATATTCAATTCCTTCATAGCTGCTTTGATCCAATACAATGATGCCCTTTTCAGGTTTAATATGTTTGCGTGGCACAGCTTCAAATTCAATGGTCTCACCAGGTATAAATTCCATACCACTGATGCCCCAAAACTTTGTTTCCAGTATTTTAGTTACAATATCCCGGAAGACACCACTATGCAAAAAGTCTTCCATGCCTTCAACCTCTTTGTCATTCATAACAAATGACATTTCCTTATTAAGCACAGCATCCATTCTTTTATTGATGATGCCGGTAAGATGGCCATCCAGCAGTACATCAGCATACACATCATAAAGCCTTGTCCTATTTGGGTAGTAAATACTTTCTGCATTAATCAATGCATTCCTCCACTTGCCGATATCCTTCATGGTACGATCAACATTTATTAACCGTATATCATGAACTACCAGGTTTGTTTTTTTGTCAGATGCTTTTGTTCTTTTTATTGTTCCCATTTTAATTCAGGTTTATTATATAGATCATGCAGAGAATGTTGCTGCAAAAAATATAATCAGGTGTATTGGTAAGGATCATATCAATAGTGATTTTTGCGCTTTTTATTGGATGATGCACTTATATGGCCGCTTTCATCAAATGTAGTATCCGGATCGTCTGCCCTTAATGGCCACGCAGGATCAACATTGCCCTTCATTACATCTTTAAAATATTTTTGTGCATCCTCATAAGCTGTTCTGAAAAGTTTTAAATCAATATTCGGGTTTGCCAGTTTAACAAGATGCCAGCAAACCAGGTCTTTTACCAGGCTATCAAAGAAATCATCCTGGAAGGTTCGCTCCGCATCTGTATCACTCAGCATCTTTACTACATCATACCTGTTCAAATAACTTTTGGCTTCGCCAACTCCCTGCTTAATTGCCTTACCAGGAATGTCACTATTGTCACGGGAAATCTCACTAATAATTTCTTTATAAATATGTGTTTCTAATTTCTCGGTTGATAAATAAGCCATGATTAAAATCTTTTATTGTTAGGTTGTCTGCGTATTGTTTGAATGCCACCGGCACCGGCAACAGCATTTTTGTTTTGTATTATCTTTACGCCTCCCTGCACAGCATCCGGGCCATCAAGTGTCCTGCTGTTAGGCCCTGCACTGGTGAACTGCTTTTCCATTCTTTTCATGTGGGCATTTTCCTTTTCATTTTTATTAAGAATAAACAATCCCAACCGGTTCAATGGTTCCATCGTTCCTTCTATTCTAAACCACTTTGCAGGCTTGTCTGTAGTATCAGGAGTTATCATCAATGCTCCTCCATTGTCCTTTGCCTTATCAAATATCAACGGCAGTAAAACCTGTTCGTAAAAAGGGTCTTGCAGTGTATTGTTTTCTATAAAAGTGTAAAGCTGAGTGGCGTTGCCTACAAAATTGCGTGCGGCATAAAGCCAGTCTATAAAAGTGCTGTTCGTTGTAATATCAACCCAACATTTATAGAGATAAAATTTATTGTCTAAGTAGCCTAACACCGCTACAGCTTTACAACTATTTTGAGCTTTGCTCTTTGCCAGTGGCCGGTCTTTGTTACTGGTAGAAGGATCAGCATAAACCAAAGCAAACAATAACTTCTTTAAAGGAGGGCATTCGCCATATTGCATTTCAGGGAACGTGCGGCCCTGTTCCATTGGATTGTTGCAATACTCTTTTTGAAAGCTCTCGTAACTGATGGAGTTTTCAATTGCTTTAATATTCTCATCGCTGTTCTTTTCGGGCCATGATGATCCGCCATCTGCATCTCTTATATTCACCAGCTCCACATCCGTTGCATATTTTGCGGCACGAACAGCCACACTATCTTCTGCAATAATATTGTTGTCAAAAAAGATGTAGTACATCTTACTTATATCAACAGTAGGGATAACAGCCTGCTCTATCCATAGCCATCGCTGGTTTAAACGATCTTCATTTCGGCAAACCTCATCATCATCCACATCATCAAATATCAATACATTGATACGCAGCTCCTCATTCTTTGCGCCACGTGGGTTTTGATCAGCTCCTACGGCCCGGAAAGTGCTGTTGTCTCTTGTAGTAAATTCTCCATGCCTCCATTTGCCTGCACGCTCCTGGTATCCATAATCATTTATCAAACGCTGGTTGGCCTCCAGGTTACCCATATAACTATCCAGTAGCCGCTCTGCATTATCAGCACTCTTACTTACCAGGAGACAGTTTACACGGAGTTTTTTTGCAAACTTCAAATACAACACCTCAAACATTCTCCTTGTACTTTTTGATAAACCACGTGCCCAGGCCCTGCGCTGGTAAAACATACCTGTTGCCTTAAATATGCGCTGGCTGCTCTTTCTTTGGAAGGATGCAGATTCAGCAAAACAATACTTTGGAAAATAGTATTTAACCCACTCCTCAAAATCGGCTTCCAGTTTTCTGATCCTTACAGCCTTATCCTTATCATCTTCATTGATATCAATGGGAGTACTGTTACGAACACTGGATAGAAAATCTTCCCAATCCTGGATCGCCTGTTTATTTGTCTTATTCGCTAAAACAACTCCTACTTTATTCATCGCTTCATTTCAATTTGAATAAATGAATTCCACAGGTCAGAGAATTCTAAAACCTGTTCTATTGTACCAACCTTTTGCAGGAATTTAATAAACCGGATGCCACTGTCAATAATATCAGCTATGGAAAGGTCGGTCTCCAGGTTACGGATCGAAGCAGTGTATTTGATCATCGTATCGGCCTCTTTAGAATCGCCATAACGTTTACCATCGCCCTTTGTTTTTATATGCTCATTCAGCTCCTGCATCTGTTCATATAGGTTGTTTAAAAGTTCCTCTTTGCCAATCAATAACCGGTTACGCAAAGACTTCCATTGGAACTTTTCAACCCACGAATTCATAGTATTGGCAGACACCCCAACTTTTTTTGCAACCATTTTTGCATCCAGCTTTTCACGGGTGTATAAAATTTTAGCAAGGTATTGCTTGTCTGATATGGATATTTTTTCTACTGCCATAGTGCTAACAAAATTGCACGCTTACACGCATTTTTCCTTTTCTAAAAAACCATGACGGTACTGCCATTAAGCCATAGTGGTATAATATAAATACAATGATGAAATGGTGATTTGGTAAGGGTTTTAAAGCTGTGCATTTTTACACCGCTCAATAAAAAAGTACATGCAAAAATTCCTGATCGTAAATCAACTGGATAACAGAACTGCCGAAATCCTTATTTATGGATATATCGGTAACGATGTTATCTCCGGCGATTTTCTAAGGGAGCTAAAACAACTTGAAAATGTAAACGACACCATTCACATCAGGATAAACAGTGGCGGCGGAAGTGTATTTGAGGGCCTTGCCATATTCAATGCAATCAAAAACTGTAATGCCGAAACCATTGGTTATATAGATGGTATTGCCGCAAGCATGGGAAGTGTAATTGCAATGGCCTGTAACAAGGTTCACATGAGTAAGGTGGCCATGTTCATGACACATAAAGCAAAAATGCTGTCTCATGGCAATGCAAACGATATGCGTAACAGCGCATCACTCATGGATTCCCTGGAAACTGCAATATGTACAATCTATGCCGGTAAAACCGGATTGACCGTTGACCAGGTAAAAGCAAAGTATTTAACCGGTGAGGATCGCTGGTTAACTGCAGAGGAGGCCCTTTCAGAAAAGATCATTGATGGCATTTATGATGCAAAGAATGTAAAAGCTCCACCTGCGACCATGCGTAGCGACAAAGAACTGGTTGGCTATTTCAATACAGAAATGAATTTCAATTATTCAACAAATAACAATATGAAAAAAATAACTCTTTCTCCTGATCAGTATGGCAAATTGAACCTGCCTGTAAATGCTGATGATACTGCCGTGCAAAACGCATTAGATGCAGTTTTTATCAAAGCTGCAAATGCAGACAATCTACAGGTGCAGTTAAGTACTGCCACCACTGCTAAGACCACAGCAGAAACCGCTTTAAAGACCTTTAAAGAAGCTGCTGCAAAAACAGAAATAGATTCAATCGTTTCAGCTGGCCTTACTGCAAAGAAATTCACAAAGGAAGTAGGTGATTCTTTGAAAGTTGATTATGCCAGCAATCCAACCGGATTAAAAACCCTGGTTGATGGTATGACACCTCATATATCAATTTCCCAAAAATTGAAAACTGATGAAGGTAAACTGAAAGAGCTGGCTGATAAGACCTGGGATGAGCTGGATAAAGTAGACGGAGCATTGGATGATCTGAAGGCAACCGACTTTGATATGTTCAAAGAGAAATACAAGGCCGCATTTAAAAAGGATTACCAGGGTTAAGCATTACTGCAATAACCTGTAATTATAAACCATACAAAAAAACGAAAAAGTATAGCAATGAAATCAATTAAGTCCATCACCGGTTTACTATTCATGGCAGTAATGTCCATCGTATTAGCAATGATCACCGGCTTTAATGTAGCCGCAGTATTTAGCGTATTGTTCGCTGCATCCTTTATCCCTATGCCTGCAGGCTTTGCATTTATGGCCCTGCAAAAGGAGGTATGGGAAAAGGATATCGTAGATAACCTTTTTAAGGATAACCAGTTTGCGATGCGTGCATTTAATGCCGATCAGTTTGTGCTTGCCGGTAAGGTAGTACACATTCCTGTAGCAGGTGCGGCAGCTACCATTAAGAAAAATCTTACTTCATTTCCGCAAACTGCCGTTAACCGTGCAGATAGCGAATTGACTTATGAGATCGATACTTACTATGCGCTTCCACGTCAAATACAGGACATTGAAAAATATGAACTGAGCTACGACAAACGCCAAAGTGTAGTGGGTGAAGATGAAAAGCAATTGATCCAAACTGCTATGAACGGATTGTTATATCGTTGGGCTCCTGCTGCATCTAATGTATTAGCTACAACCGGTGGAGCAACTACCGAAGATCTAATTGACGGATCAGCAACCGGTGGCAGGCTGGTATTTACAAAAACCGAGTTTAAAAAGATCGCCAAGAAGTTTGCCAATACAGATATAGCAGGCAGACCAACATGCTTACTTACCGCATATCATTACCATCAATTCTTTGAGAGCCTGAGTGATGCAGAGAAAACAAATTTCAACAGTGTTGCCGACCTGAAAAACGGTATTGTGGGAAGGTATATGAATATTGATATCATGATGCGTAGTTCTGTTTTAAGGTATCGCAAAGTAGCAGGTGTATGGACAGTGGTGGATGAGCAGGATGATGCATTTGCAGCCGGTGCCGGTGATAGCGCAGCTTCTCTCTTCTGGTTTGAAAGCTGTGTGGAACGTGCAAAGGGAGATGTAAAAGCATTTGATGATAATGGTAATCCGCTTTACTATGGTGATGTGTTCAGTGCTTTAATGCGCCTGGGTGGACGTAAACGCAGAACATCGGGTATATGGGCCGTAGTAGAAGATATTGCTCCTTAATAAATAACAGCCTCCTCCGAATATGAATGCCAATGCCCGGCCAGCGATGGCCGGGACATTTTAAAACTTAAAAAAATTGACAATGAAAAAATATCTCTTTGGTTTTATGATCGCTTTTGCAACAATGGCTTTTGTCGCTCTGCCTTCAGCAGATTGCCAGGCACAAAAGTTTCAGCTGGTAGAAAAATCCATCACGGCAGTTGACACGATCAACTTTCTCCTGGTGCCATCGCATATAAAGGCCTTTGCTTATACCTATTTGGAAACAAGTGGAACCACAGCAGGAAAGGTTTACCTGGAAGGAAGTGTGATCACCGGATCATGGGAGCTATTGGATAGCCTTACCCTGAGTGATGTTACAACCCTGCAAAAGAAAACGGTTATCATAACAGCCACCAGCTATGCAAATTATCGATGGCGAAATACGAATACCAGCTCTGCCGTAGCAGCAGTAAAGGCGACCTGGTTGCGAAGGGAAGATGAATAAATTATAATCTCTCACCCCATGAATAACAGCAGCTGGTAAGCCCGTTTTTACGGGCTTACACTTAAAAAAATGAAACAGCACGTGATACAATTGGACGAAGGCAACACAGTGGTAGGTATGTTAAGTGGGTTTGTTGGGGGGTTTACAACTTATCTGCTGCAGTTACATTCATCATACTGGATGAATCTTTTGCAGGCTGGCATTACAGCATTGATCTGTGGAATTGGAGGTGTGGCAGGAAAAGAATTTTATCTGTTTGTAAAAAGATATATCAAAAAGAAGAATGAAAAAACTGTTCGACAAAATAGGAAAGGCTGAGATCACCAATTTGCTTGGGATCATAATCGTATTAGGATGTTTTGTTCTTCTGTATCTATTAATAATTACACCGATCCCTGCTGAGAATAAAGATGTTTTAAATATCGCTATCGGATTTGTTTTTGGAGGGGCTTTAGCAGGTGTTGTGGGCTTCTTTTTTGGGGCCAGCAAAACAAGAACCGATACCACTACAACTGAAAAAATAACTGATTCTAAATGAGGAGAATAATTACCATACTATCGCTTGTTTTACTTACTGCATCCTGCAGTAAAAAATTATCGCCAACTGTTGAAACGGTAATTAAAGAGACCATTACAACAGATACGGTTTATGTTCCCAAAGAAAAAATAATTACGATCCCTGGCGACAGTGTGATGATAACAGATACCATCCCTTGCCCGGAATTGAATTATCATAAAGAAGCTACCAGTAAAAGCGGTAATGTAAAAGCTACCGTGAATATCAGCAAGGGCAACCTGCAGGTTGATTGTAAAACAGATAGCCTCATCCAACGAATACAATGGCTTGAAGCGCACAGTAAACAGGTCGTGAATAAAGAAACAACTATTACAATTACTCCACCTCCAAAACGATATATACCAAAGTGGGTGTGGTGGTTGCTTGTTATAAATATCATTTATGTGGCTGCAAGAATTGCAATAAAAATTTATAAAGTACCTATACGAATTTGATCGGGCCATTTCACATACCGAAAGCATCAGCCAATGGACAGCCATCCATTGCAGCAAGAAGCCTGGAGATCGCTATCACTCAATTGGGAGTATGCGAAAAACCTAAAGGCAGCAACGGAGGCCCGGAGGTAAGCCAGTATTTAAGGGCTGTTGGCCTCGGTGCCGGTTTTGCATGGTGTATGGCTTTTGTTTACTGGTGTGTTGCGAAGGCAGCCCAGGAAGCGGAAATAAAAAATCCTTTATTAAAAACTGCAGGTGTGATGATGCAATGGAATGGAACATCACTCCGCAAACTTCCAAAGACCAGCAGTGCAGTAAAGCCAGGAGATATATTCATTATGAATTTTGGACATGGCACTGGCCATACAGGTTTTGTAAAGGAAGTAAAAAAAGGAACCATTATTACTGTTGAAGGAAATACCAATGATGATGGAAGCCGTGAGGGTTACGAGGTAGCAGAACGTGAAAGGCCGATCAGTAGTTTTTTAGGATTCATTCAATTAACATAAAAATATTTTATGACCAAAGCAGATGCTATCCAATTAGCAAATACAGCAGCTCCCCATCATCCAGGCGCAACACTTTTCTTTATTACAACTGATGAAAAAGTATTTACTACAGTAAGTGAGGCTGTGGAAAATGCAATTCTGTTGTCACCAGGCAATCCCGAAGTGATAGAGCTTAATGCGGATGAACTGGATGTTAAGCCTGCTGAAATAACAAGTGATGATACTGCTTCTGAAAAAGTTGCACAGCTGAGAATTGAGGCCCTGGATACAGCAGAGAAAAAAATTAAGTACCTGAAAGAAGAAATATTGAAGCTGGATGATGAGGAAGAGATCACCGAGGAGAACCAGGCACAGAAACTTCATGTTGCCGATTTAAAAAGGCAACTGGAAGAGGCAGAGCTTGAATTGAAAAATTTACAATAACAACGGTTTTAAACCCGGTTTAAACAGTATATAAAATGAGTAGCAATACACCCAAACTTACCATTGCATTCAGCAACGGAAACCTTTTAAAGAACATTCCTGCCATAGACGGCCACATGGCCTTATTGGGCAGCGGAACCGGCACGGCTCAAATTGCTTTGAACGAAGCAAAGTCAATCAGCAGCCTGGATGATCTTGAACCATTGGGCATAATTGCAACCGTTATTGCAGCTGTTACGGCTGTAGGTGCCACTGGTACAATGACTGTTACCGCAATTGGCAGCAATACCGATACCATTGATGTAAAGGTAAGTGGTGCAAGTATCAGCGGAGGCCCTGTTGCAAAAACAGGTAGTGAAACAACAACAACACTTTTAGCGGCTAAGATCGCTGCTGCAATTAATACTGCTACAGGAACAAATGGAGGATATACTGCAGCCAATGTTGGCGCAGTGATCACAGTAACGGCTCCAACATCTTTGGGAGCGACAATAAACACCATAGAACTTGATGCAACCATTGTTGGCGGCATTACAGAAACAGATACAGCTTTCACCGGTGGTGTTACCGGAGTAACAGCAGAAGACAATACCGATATGTACAAACAGGTAAAAGAGTTTTACCAGGAGTTGGGAGGCAACCAGGAATTATTTATCATGCTCGTTGCCAACACCGTTAAGATGTCGGAGATGGTTGACAGCACAAATACAACCAGGGCAAACAGGCTGGTTGAATTCGGCGAAGGTAAAATATCAAAGATCGGCCTATTCAGAAAACCGGATGGAGCTTATTCTGCCGGCTCAAACTTCTTTGATGCGGATATCGAACCAACATTACTTGCTGCAAAAACATTTGTGCAGGCATTGAATGCAAAATTAAAATTCTTGCGTGTGCTTGTTGAAGGCCGTATCGCTGTTGAAGGAAGCTCTACCATATTTGCTCCCAATACTGCCAGCAATGGTTTTGCCGGTGTTGTACTTGGAGATACTAAAAGCGGCCTGGGTGCATCCGTAGGCACTGCATTGGGCAGGAGTGCAAAATATCCATGCCACATTAAACTTGGCAAAGTAGCCAACGGGCCACTGGCAGCATCAGCAATTTACATCGGTACTAAAAAATTAAAGGATGTAACCAACCTGGATGTGTTGCATGGCAAAGGTGTGATCAGCTTTATGACATACCCTAACAAAGCCGGGTTCTATTTTGGAATTGATAATATGGCCAGTGATGATGATTACCGCATCCTGGTACATGGCGCAGTGATTGATGCAGCTGCAAAAATTGCTGCCAATGTTTACATCGATGAACTGGAAGGTGAAGTGGATACAAACGAGGATGGAACGATAAAGGAAATTGATGCAAAGCATTTGGAAGACCTGGTGGAGCAACAGGCAAAGGTTACCCTGGGTGACAGGATCAGCGGAATTGAAGCATTGGTAAACCGTACTGTAAATGTGATCAATACCAGCACAACAAAAATAAAAATCCGTGTAAGGCCCAAAGGTTACCTCACCTGGATAGAGGTTGACCTGGGATTGACAGCCGGTGTAACAGTATAAACAATAATTACAACATTTAAAATTTAATACAATGGGTTTTTCAACAAGAGAATGCGCCTGGTCACATACAACCATTAAAACACTTGGCAAAACCATTATTGGCATAAGAGGTTTTGAATTCGGTATTGATGTGGAAGATGAATACCTGTATGGTGCCGGAAATGAGCCAATAGACATACAGCCAGGGAACAATGGTTATCCGGGCAATCTCAAACTCCTGAAGTATGAATTGGATCAGATGAATGATGCTGCCATTGCGGGAGGATTTGAAAATGTGTCCAAAGTTCCGCATGATGTAAATGTTATCACCTGTGTATTTAAGAAAAACCTGAGTGATCCTGCACGTACAATCGTTGCAGCCGGTGTAAAATTCGGTTCTCAAAAATTTGCAATGGAACAGAATGGGAAAATGACCGAGGTAACACTTCCATTCCTGAGTATGAAGACGGTGACAAAATAAAAATAGTTTTTCAGTTATCAATACAAAACCAAAAACGCTACTATGATTCAAACAAATAACTCCGGGCGTGAATCGCTCAAAGCAATGAAAGACCGTGAAAAAGCGGAAAAAGAAATTGAGATCAGGAAACTCTGCGAAGCCCTCTCCATTGAAAAGTTTACTGAAGAAACCATTAAGCAATGGAGTAATAAGCACAAGGGCTTATGGTATCTCCCCGTAATTAAAGAAGATGGCACTATTGAGGCCCTCGCCATCATGAAGCCGATTGACCGGCACATACTTTCCTACGCCAGCACAAAGATAGAAGATGAAGGCTTATACACGTTCCTGGAACAATGTATGAGGGAGGTATTTGTTGCAGCAGTTGAGCCTAATGGCACAGCAGTTGAAAAAGCAGATGAAAGCGTGATCATTACAGATGATGAATACTTTATTCCTGCAGCCATGAAGTTCAACAAGATCATGGAAAACAAAAAGGTTGCCTTCCTAAAAAGATAAGCGATGCATCAAAAAAAGCCGAACATGATGTGTTCGGCTTTTATGAAACACTAATAGAGTATTACACTGGTCGGGATGCATCGCTTATGACGGACGACCAAATGGCCATGAAGCTGGCACACCTTGATAATATCAGGACAATGGAAAGGAATGATGAGCTTTTAAAACACTTACAAAAATTAAAAAGTGAGTAACGTACTTGAATTTTACCTGAAGATGAAAGACATGATGAGCAGTGGCCTTGCAAAGGTTAATGCCACTGCCAGGGATACGTTCAAAAAAGTACAATCTTATGTTGATGAAACTATTAAGAAAAATAAAAAACTGGCTGACAGTTATGATGAAATTGATAACAAAGTAAAGCGATCAGGCAGCTCAATAGGAGGATGGGCACGGCAGTTAGGTATTGCCATCTCTGCTGCAGGTATTTTATCGTTTGCAAGCGGCAGTGTAAAAGCCGCAATGGATTTTGGTGCAACCAAAACAAGTTATGGCGTACTTACCGGCAGCAAACAGAAAGGTAATGACCTGGCTAATACTTTAAACACCCTTCAGCAAAACACGATCCTGGGCCCGGAAGTTTTTAAGGCAGCGCAAACCATGATGAGTTTTGGAGTAGCCACTGAAAAAGTGGTTGATGTTACCAAACAGCTTGGAGATGTAAGTATGGGCAATAAAGATCGTTTTAGTGCCCTCACGCTTGCATATAGTCAAACACAGGCCGCAGGTAAGTTGATGGGGCAGGATTTGTTGCAATACGTCAATGCCGGGTTTAATCCGCTACAAACGATGGCTGAGAAGTGGAAGGAGTTTGGTTTTCAACAAAAGAAATCGGTTGCTGATCTGCGTGCCATGATGGAAAAAGGAGAGATCAGTGCAGTAATGGTTGCAAAGGCATTCGAACTGGCTACCAGCAAAGGCGGCAAGTTCAATAACATGATGGATCAGATTGCACAAACCTCTTATGGTAAAATGCAAATACTGGCGGGCCAATATGAGGCATTTAAAATTAACCTGGGTGATGCGATGATGCCGGTTGCAGAAAGTATGATGAAGGCAGGCAATAACCTGTTGAACTTTTTGAATTTAAGCAAGACAGCTCCACAAATATTATCGCAGGAACGAGGCGAATTGAATTCATTGTTACGGGTGATCACAAACCTTAATGAGGGTAACGAATTACGAAGATCTCTTTTGCAACAGCTCAATACCAAATATCCTGACCTGTTTAAGAATATTGATATTGAAAAGGTAAAAAACAATGAGCTGCTTACCATGCTCAATGATATCAATAACGCATACGACAAAAGGATAGGTTTTGCAACCAGTGACCTTATCATGGGCAATGCAAAAACTGCAGCAGAGGAAGCACAGGCTAATTATACAAAATATATGACGCTTGTGGAGCTGATGAACAGGGGCGATAAAGATGCGGCACATAACCTTCGCTCATATTCAGATGCCTTCAATGCTTCAAAGCCTTTCACTGATGAAAAGGAATACTACCAAAAGCAGGCTGACCATTACAAGGAAATACTTGATCTGCAGAACAAGGTGATCAGCAATGAAAAGGAAATAAAGAGCCAAAGGACTATGATCGCCATTGCGGAGGATGCCTATAATTTATATAGGGCTCCAACATCGAAGCGTGCAGAAGTATTTGGAAAAGATAAAAAACGTGAAGAAGAATTTGATAAGATCGCCGGTAGCATTCATCAAAAAGCAAATGGCCAGTGGAAGGTTTATGGTGGCGTGCCTGGTGGCGTGTTTAACCGGCTTCGGGCATTAATGGATGGTGTTCCTGCAGGCAGTACGGATAAAGTAACCACTGGTGGCGATAAATCAACTGCCAGCAGCATAACAAGCGGAGGGCCACGTGTAATAAATATTTACGGTGTAAAATTCATGGACAAGCTGGAGCTGCACACGGCAACATTTAAAGAGGGTGTTGATGAGATGCAGGATGCTTTGGAAAATATGTTATTGAGATTATTAAACAGTGGAGCAGCAGTACAATAATGGCAACGATAATAACAGACCTGGAACAGCTTTTTCAAAGACAGTTTGGTAGTAAACCCTATCACATAAGTAAGGCTTCTGATGATAGTACAAATGCGACAAGTGGCTATAAAATAAATACTACGAACACCGAAGGCTATGGCAGCGACATGCTGACAAAGGATAGCAAGGGAGTAGAAATATGGTTGCCCATTTACCTGGAAGACCTGCCGCAGGAAGTGGGTGATAATGGAAAATTGTTTCTGCCGTATTGTGTAGTAAGAATTGGTGGCAGTAATACCATCATCAGTACACCACTGGCAGAAAGGATCGGAAGTGTGAAAGAGCAATACAACACCGATGATTATAAAATCAACATTAAAGGTTTTTTTATAGATAAGGAACGAAGGCTGTGGCCGGAGAGTGACCTGGAAGCGTTAAAGAAAATTCATGAATTGGGTAAAGCATTTAAAATAACAAATGCACTTACTGATATCTTTTTAAGCCATGACAGCTTACCGGCAATTGAACAGAAGCGTGTTGTAATAACAAAATTCGATTTACCGGAGGTGCAAGGCGGAGGAAAGCATATACGGCCATTCACCATGACATTAGAAAGCGATTGCGTTTTCACCCTTGAAGTAGAATAGCATGTTTGTAATGACCGCCGATATAAAATTTGAGGGCTTTAAATCAGTAAAGCCAAGCTCTTTGAAGTGGGATATAAATATTGATAATTACAGTGATACTGCCTCAATTGTTATTCCTGCCATGTGCAAGCTGATCAATAAGGATGTTATCTACAATAATGTACCAACCGGCCTGCAGATAAAAGAAGGAACAAAGGTTGAGATTATGGCCGGGTATGATGGTAAAAACGATCAGCAATTCAAAGGGTTTGTAAAGCGCATCAATTTTAAAGTTCCAATGGAAGTAGAGTGCGAAGGTTACAGTTACCAGCTTCGCCGCAAGATCATCAATAAATCATTCGGCAAAACAACAGTAAAGGCCGTGTTGAATTACCTGATCCAGGGAACTGATATTACCCTGAGTGATAAATGCCCGGAGCGAATAGATTTTGAACCGGCAACATTCAGAAATTATACAGGCGTGCAGGTGCTTGATTTTTTAAAAGAAAAATATAAGCTCACTGTGTTCTTTGAATATGACAAATTGTATGTAGGATGGCTGGCAACATATAAAGGCAATACAGTAAAGTTGCGATTGAACTGGAATGTAATTAAAGATGATCAACTGCTCTTTGCTACTTACACCGGTGCCACTGTTCATATAGAGATGGAGAGCAGGGCCAAAAACGGAACAAAGAAAAAAGCAAAGGCCAGTAACATTTTAAAGCCCGGTGATATAAAGAGAGTAAAAACATTGATCAGTAACGGAACGGATAAACAACTGGCCGCAAATGACCTGCAGCTGCTGGAGAATAAGAAAGGTTATACTGGTACGATGCTTTGTTTTCTTAAACCATTTTTAAGGCCAGGCATGACGGTAGAGATCATTGACAAAAAGTATTCGGAAAGGAACGGTAAATATTTTATTGAAGGCACACCGGGCAACTTTAATACAGGAGGCGGAAGGCAAATGCCAAAAATAGGATTCACGGTAAAAGACAATGGGTAAAAAAGATGAAATACGAAAAGCTCTGGCATCATTCAGCAGCATGTATGGCCCACAAAATACCATGCTGGCCACTGTTGAAAGTGTAAATGAAGGAGAGTTCACCTGCGTACTGCAGGATGATGATAATGACGAATTGAAATATGAGGATGTAAGGTTAAGGCCGGTGCTGGATGGAAAAGAAAGCGTAACCATATTTCCGAAAGTTGGAACCTGGGCCCTGGCTGTTAGAATTGAGGAAGACGAAGATTGGATGGTAATGGCAGTAGGTGAAGCGGATAAAGTAAAAGTTATAGTTGGTGATTGTGAGTGGACAATAAAGGAAGGGTTTTTAATGAAGAAAGGCAGTGAGACCATGAAAAAAATAATGGATGATCTGTTGACCGGCATTCAGCTACTGACAGTTAATACAAACGTAGGGCCTTCATCGGTGCCGATAAACATAGCAACGTTCATTGGAATAAAAACAAGGGTAGATAATTTCTTTAAATAATGGCATTAGATAAAACATCGTTGGAAAATGGGATTAAAGCATTGCACAATGAGTTATTTGCAAATGCCGCAAACCTTACACCGGCACAGGCCGCTGACAGGTACGCACAGCAAATGGCTACGCTGATTGACACATTTGTAAAAACGGGAAAGCCACAGGTGCCAGGTACAGGGCTTACATCGCCAAGCGGAGCGGTAACCGGTAATTCAGTAACAGGAACAATAATATAAAATGCAAGACTTTCTGATAGATGAAAATTTTGATTTGAAGCTGAAAGATGGAGACCTGGATATCGGCATCAGCGATACGCAACATAAAGAGTTGCTGTTGATCTGCAATAAAGGAAGTTTTAAACAGCATCCAGCCGCATGTGTGGGGGCCTGGAATTACTTAGAGAGCGAAGACCCTGCAGCATTGATAGCAGAAGTAAAAGCACAGTTTAAAGGAGATGGAATGCAGGTTAAAAATGTGCAATTAATTAATGACAAACTGGTGCATGAAGCATATTATAAATGAAAGTATTAAACAACCAACGGCTTATTGACCTGTGCATGCAGGAGTATGGTGATCCTGCCTTGCTTTTTGATTTGGCATTGGGAGTTGATAAAAGTATAACAGATGAACTGGAAGCTGTATTTGAATTGGAAATGCCGGTACTGGAAACAACAGCAACAGGGAAATCAATATCACAGGTTTTAAAGAAGATTTTAAACAACCCGGCCAGTGCAGATGATAGTTTCCATATTCCCACTATTCCACCAAGCGGAATTGGATACATGAGAATAAAGAACCCGGCATCACCACAGGCAAATGATTTTATAGTTAGTTAATAAAACATAATGGCAAGAACGATAACAGAAATATTAGATGAGATGCTTACAGCGAAAGCTGCAGAGGCCGGGCTGAATGGTTTAACAAGTACCAGTTTAACTTCTATATGGAGGCTGGCATTTTATATCGTTGCTGTTTGTGCATGGAGTTTGGAAAAGTTATTTGACATTTTTAAAGCTGAAATTTTAGAACTCATTGCAAAAATGCGGCCCCATACTGCACGTTGGTATGTTGAGAAGGCAAAGGAGTTTCAATATGGATATACACCGGTTGCTGAAAAAGATTACTATGATAATACAGGCATCCCTGATGATATTGTTGCAGCCAGTAAAATAATTGCTTACGCAGCATTGGTAGAGCAGCCATTTATCCGGCTTAAAGTTGCAAAGAAAGTAGGCAATGCCCTGGGCCCACTTGATAATGTTGAGCTTCCTGCCTTTGTAGCATGGGTTCTCAGGTTTAAAGATGCCGGTGTTAAACTGAAAACATCTACTATCACCAGTACTGTTCCAGATAATTTACGCATGGAATTAAGGATCAAATATGATCCCTTAATATTAGATGCAACAGGCGGCAGGCTGGATGGTACAACCCCAACACCGGTGCCTGATGGAATAAAGGCTTACCTGATCAACAAAAGTATAACTGACTTTAATGGTTTATACTCTGTTCAAAAACAGGTGGATGCAATCCAGCTAATTGAAGGTGTAGTTGACCTGCATGTTGATGCCATACAAAAAAAATACGGGGCCTTACCATTTACAAGTGTTGATATTGATTTTGTACCTGATAGTGGTTACCTGGTAATAGCAGATGTTGATTTGATCATTACATACATACCTGCATAATGAGCGTGAATATTTACGATATCGATTTTAAAAAGATAGTGAAGTGGTGGACACCGGCCCCATTACGTAGAACCTTTTGGCTAACGTTATTGGGTGTGATGATCCAACCCATTGTTAAACTATACCATGCTTTCTTATTATTCATGAAAGCGGTATTGTATGACCTGATGATCACTCCGCAGGTTTGCTACCTGGAGAGTATGCTTAATGAACGGTATGACTTTGCATTGAGAAGGATTTATATAACTGATGCAATTGAATTTCCGCCATTGTATTTATACCAGGATGATGAGATACACCCGATTGATCTATATACAGAGGCAGAAGCGCAGCCGGTTTATTTATATACAGATGGTGAGGGTGGAGATTATGGAGACGATTTTATAATAATGGTTCCGGCATCGTTGGTATTTGATACAATAGAAATGACAAGCCTGGTTATGAGAAAAAGGCTTCCGGGCATGAGATTTAAAATTCAAACTTTTTAAGATGAACTATATAGATTTTGCACAATTAGGAGGAATGCCGTTTACTCAAAACAGGGCCAACTTTATGCAACAGAGTTACCTCGCAGCATTTGGTGCCTTTGCAAATCTGTGCGGCGATAAAACCATCCTGTTTGGTGTAGTGAAGACCGGATCAGTTGTATCTGATGGCTGGATAAGTTACAATGGTGAGATGCTTCCTTTTATTGGCGGTACGCATGCTGCAGATGTTGTTATTAATACTACGTCCGTTCCATTCACCTATGCAAATAGCACAGTTCACAATGTACAGTTTACAAAATATGCTACCTGTGGAGCTTCCGGTGCTTTCCCTTTCGCTGATCTCAGGAGAATTGAACCGTTGGCAAATATTTGGCAACCTGGTGATGTAAAGCAGATTCTATGTGATGCGGCTTATATCGCTGCAAATTTCATTTCCGGTTTAGGTATTGGTGAGCGTTTAGGTTGGGCAATTATGGACGGTGCAAATGGTACTGAAGATATGGGCGGCTTTGTATCTATTGGCTATAAAGCTGCTGTTGCTGAGTATGACGAGCCGGGTAAGACAGTTGGACAGGATTCGTTTGTTGTTACAAACAATAACATCCAGGAGGCGCATATACCATTAGATACTTATGTTAATGATGGTTCAGCAGGTACGTCATTACCATCATTTAAAGGTGATACTAATAATAACAATGTACCAGGAAGTATCACTTCAAAATTAGGGGTTGCTTCACCAACTCCAATTGATAACAGGCAAAAATCTAAAGTGTTACTGTACATACAAAAATTGTAATAATGGCAAATATAGATACTTCAAAACAGTGGTTTCAAACGGGTGATTTTCCTACACAGGCCCAGTTTTATCAAACACTGGAATGGTTGCGGTGGAAAGATGAGAAGATAGGAGCTTCTGATTTAACTACTGAATTGCTGGCAATCATCAACAGCATGGTTGGTGTAGGCAGGCCACAAAAGTTATCATTAGCTGCAAATGGAAGTTTTGTAATGCTGGCAGAATATAAATTAAACGGCATTGCTGCAAAGAATGCTTCATCAACAGATGTAACGCTGGTATTTAGTTACACTGGATTTGGTGGGGTTGGTAACTGGCAGGAGATCGTTTTGCCTGCTCATAGCACAGCAGACCTTGTTATAGATCAAACCTTTTGGGCAGAGACAACAATAAATGTTACAGGAATTACAGGCGGTTCGTATGATGTTGACTACCCTATAATATTATTAATAGACAAAAAGTAAAGCATGAAAAAATTATTTACAGGATTGTTGTTATTGTTTTCGGCAATGACTTTTGCTCAACAGGCGAATACAAAAATCGTAGCAAAGAGGATAATAGCAACAAACAGTCTTGAAGTTGGTACAAGGGCAATTACAGCCATTAAAAATGACAGCACATTACTTGACAGTGCAACACTGTTAACTGCAAAAGCTGTTAAGGATTATGTTTTAGCCAGGTCAGTGATTGGAGGTACACTTCTATTTGATCTCCCACTTGAAAATACTTCAGGTACTGTGTCAATTGTAATGGCTGATGATAATAACGATGGCTATTTACCTGCTGCCTGGTACACATCTTTCAGAAAAAAATGGGGGCCTGCAGGTAACCTGGCCACAACCGGTGATTGGTTTGGAACTACCAATGCAGAGCCTATCATTTTTAAAACAAACAGTTTAGAAATTGGAAGGCTCAGTGCTGATGGATTTTATAAGGTACAATTTGGCTACAAGGGTGCAATGGCTGGAGCAACCGGGAATTATAGTAGTGCGCCTGGTGGATACGAGCCAATCGCTTCAGGCATATATTCATTTGCAGCAGGTGGATTTCAGACAGCAGCAACCGGGTTAGCAGCAGCAGCTTTTAACAGGAACACTATAGCCTCTGGCAATTATTCTTTTGCTGCAGGAAGTAGTTCTGTTGCATCTGGCACTTATTCGGCGGCTTTTAATAATGCTTTAGTAAATGGTACGGGTGCATTTGGATGTGGTATGTACAATGACACAACAAGTGATGCATCTAATCCAAAAATATTTTTTGTCGGTAATGGTGCAGGTACCGGAGATCGACACAATGGTTTTACTATACTGAGTGGAGGTAACATCGGCGGATATAACATTGTTAATCCAACAGCCAAATTTCATATACCTGCACCAACAGCTACTGCCAGCACCGGACAAATAAAATTGAATCCAGGGGTAAAGCAAACTACTCCAGAGGATGGTGTGATAAACTATGATACAACAGGCAGCAATAGAAACCTATTGTTTGATGTTGGTAGCGTTCATTATACGATAGCCAAAACATTAACCGGCACAGCAACATTAAACTTTGGTTCCACAGCTGCAGGAACATCAACCGATTTAACTGTTACAGTAACCGGTGCAGCTGATGGTGATGCAGTGACAATTGGTGTGCCTAATGCCTCAACATTATCTAATGGTTCATTCACTGCCTGGGTAAGCGCAACAAATACAGTAACTGTAAGGTTTTCCAATAACGATTTATCATCAGCACTTGATCCGGCATCCGGGTCATTCAGAATTTCAGTCATTAAGTATTAACTATGAAAAAAATATTTGTTTCCCTTTTCCTATTTGCATCATTGCTTTGCTGCGCTCAGAGAAATTATAACACGACTTTAAAAATCGCAGCAAAGGGAGACTCTTTTTGTGCCGGTGGCAATGCCAGCACATTAGATTCATTTTTTATTTCCCGTATTGCTCAATATTTCAGAGGAGCTTATGATACTGTGATCCTTTATAAATTATGCACAGGTGGGGAGACAACTTATAAAGGATTGCCAGCAGGATCATGGTTTCCTACAGGCTATGATTTTTATTCTGCCCCGGATACTGCAAGAAACATCACAAAGGTACTCAGCCTGCTTTCTCCGGGAGATCTTGTTCTTATTGAATATTCAGGCAATGATTTTGCAATTGGAGTAGAGACCTGTGACACGGTAAAAAAGAACCTTACCTATTATGCAAATCAATACAATGCTGCAGGGATCAATTTTATAATGAGTGGGATCTCTCCCAGGCAGAACCACGATGGTTCTTTTCTTTATGCCGGATATTATACTGGAGCTGATACAATTAACAGTTTTGTTAGCACAACCTGGCCGTATAGCTATGGAGATATTTGGACGGGCCTGAATAGAGGTGATGGCCGGATGATCAGATCATATCAATCCAGTGATTCTGTCCATCCAAATGATATTGGCCATCGGTATCAATACCTGGGCATGATCAATAATGAGGTAACGGAAAAGCTTTATTGCAACTGTAAAGGGTATTGCAAATCTTTCAACCTCACTAAGATTGGCGATAGCGTAAGTGTATCAGGGGATTTCTTAGGTTATAAGCTGGTGATCTCCGGGAGCAACGATGGCCAAAGTTTCACGCCTGTTGCTACATACCATCAGCTGGATGGTTATGTAGATAAAAGGGTTTATGGCAATACATATTATTATTATAAAGCAGAATTTTTCAGTACTAAATTGACAAAGACGAGAAGTAAACGCATCAACTTTTAACCTCTATAAATAACTTTAAAAAAATACAATGAACACAAACGAAAAAGCAAACGCAAACGATAACAACGGAGCTTCCCTTATCAGAAATTCCGGCCATGTTGAAGAAGCCAAAGCAACAGGTATCTTCTCTGTTGAATGCAGGGATAAAAATGGTAAACTTAAATGGAGGGATACATTTAAGAACACCGTAGTTACTGCAGGAAAGAATGCAGCATTAGATGCATTTCTTGCCGGTAGCTCCTACACCGTAACAGGCCCATACATGGGTTTAATATCAAGTACTTCCTATTCAGCTATTGCAGCTGGTGATACCATGAGTTCGCATTCAGGATGGCTGGAGGCTGGTAACGCAAATGCTCCTACTTATTCAGGCAGCAGGAAGACAGCTGCATGGTCGGCTGCATCATCAGGATCAAAAGCATTGTCAGCTGCTTTATCCTTTGCCATTACCGGAACAGGAACTGTAAAAGGTTGCTTCCTGGTATTTGGATCGGGCGCATCAGCTACCATTGATAACACATCGGGAACGTTGTATTCTGCCGGTTTGTTCACTGGCGGCGACAGAGCAGTAATAAATACAGATACATTGAATGTGTCTTATACTGCCTCATTATAAATAATCTTATTTAAGTATCAATGGCAAGACTTTGGCAATGCGGTGCAGAGTTGCAGAGTGCAACAGCTTTAATGGAAGTGGATACCGTTTCCGGTGCCGTTGCCATTGATACTACTACAAAGCGTTCCGGTGCAGCATCATTCAGAATGAATTGCACAGGCACGGCAAAGTATTTACAGCATCAATACAACACAGGGACTAATTCATATTTTAGTGCCTGGTTCTATTTTGCTTCCTTCCCTGGTTCAACTGCAATTATATTACGTTTATGGGATGGTGCCGGTGGCCAATTAGTTCAAATTACTTCTGCAGGTAAATTACAATTCATTGATAGTGGTGGTACGCAACGTGGTTCTGATACTGCTGCTTTAAGCACAGGCGTATGGTATAATATACAATTATCCGCTTTAGAATTTGGTGGTTTTGCAGGACAGGAGGCAAGATTAAACGGAGTGCAAATTGGTACAATCGGCACAGCATATACCGGTGACTTTATTCGTATTGGTGTGCAGAGTTCGGTTACGATGGATATGTATGTTGATGATATTATTATCAACGATACATCGGGATCAGCGCAAAACTCATGGCCTTCCTTAGTATCAAGAATTGTACATGCTCATCCTAATGCTGCAGGTGACAGTAATACTTTTGAAAAACAAGGAGGTGGTGCAGGTAGTTCCACGAATTACCAGGATGCTGATGAAATAACACCTGATGATGCTACTACTTATCTTGTTCGTGATACCGGTGCAAGTAACCAGGCAAAAGATTTATATAATATTGAAAGTAGTTCTACGGTTGGTATTGGTGCAAGTGATACAATTGTTTGTGTTGCGGTTGGTGCCCGTGTTGGTTCTACTTCTGCCACAAATGCTGCCGGAAGAAATTTAAACTATGGTATAAAAGCCGGTGGTACAGAAGCATGGTCAGGAAGTATTGATGCTTCTATAAATGGATGGACTACTAATGCTGATCCTGTACCAAGAAACTATAAATATGTTGCTTATGTTGACCCTTCTGATGCTGCTGCATGGACAGCAACAAAAATTGATAGTTTACAAATTGGTGTAAGGTGTAATTCTGCTGCAACAACTGATGTACGGTTTTCCGCAGTATGGGTATCAATAGAATTCATCACACCATATACAGGCAGCGTAACAGAATCGGGAACAGCAACTGAAACAGATTCTGCCGTTTTAAGTTTGGCAGCTGCTGCTGCGGAATCAGCAACAGCAACTGAAACAGATTCTGCTGTATTAAGCAGAGCAGGTGATATCACAGAAGCAGGAACAGCAACAGACAGCACAGATGCTTCTGTAGTTTCTGCCGGTGGATCAACATACAATGAAGGTGTAACAGAAGCAGCAACAGCATCCGATGCAAATACAACGGCATTGGAAATGATTGCAGCGGCAACAGAGCCAGCAACGGCCATTGATGTTGATACAGCCGCAGTAGTAATGTCTGCAGCTACAACAGAAACTGTTACAGCATCCGATGCGAATATAGCTGCAGTAATAATGATTGCAGCAGCAACAGAGCCAGCAACAGCCATTGATGTTGATACAGCCGCAGTAGTAATGAGTGCAGCAGCGACAGAGCCAGTTACAGCATCCGATGCGAATACAGCTGCAGTAGAAATGTCAGCAGGTATAACAGAAACAGTTACAGCATCCGATGCTAACATAGCCGCAATAGATATGATTGCAGCAGCAACAGAACCGGCTGCAGCTTCTGATGTAAATACAGCTGCAATAGATATGTCTGCAGCGGCAACAGAAACTGTTACAGCCTCCGATGCAAATATTGCTGCGGTAGTAATGAATGCCGGAATAACTGAAACAGGAAACGCCTCTGATACTATTATAGGCAGTGATGGCCAAGATGCAGTAGTTCAGGAAATAACCAATGCCACTGATATTAACAGTACTTCATTAATTACATCCGGTGAATTGATTGAGGCAGCTTCATCTGAAGCGCAACAGGATGCTAATGTCATTTTTATAAATGAACTCCTTGAGGCTGCTGATGCCAATGATACCGTTGCCTGTAGTATTATAAAATCGGCTTTCATTAATGAAGCTGCGGAGGCAATTGATTTTTATAGAATCCCTTCCGCAGATGAGATCATCACCAGGGAAAGTATTATTACTGCCGTATTGGAAAGGAAGTCGAGGATAAATGCCATTCGTGACAAGAGGAGCATCATTACTGTTGGCTTGCAAAGGAATTCAAAGGTGAGTACAATCGTTGATCATGGCAGTATCATAACAATTATCAGGGAAAGAAAATCAATAATCATTTAACATGAGTAACGTATTTAATAAACAAAGCCTGCTTATATATAAGTTAGATACAGGACTGGATTTGACAGCAGCCTCTGTAAAGAAAATACTTTATAAAAAACCCGATGGCAGCAAGGGTGGTTGGGATGCAAGTGTTGAAGGAACAAAGCTGGTATATAATTTCAATGATACTGATATCAATGTTTCCGGTGAATGGGAGTTTCAGGCTTATGTTGAGATCGGTGGTAAAAAAGGCTATGGCGATGTTGTAACTGAACATTTTAAACTTAATCTATCATAATAAAACTTGTACCATGAAAAGACTTATCACTATTACATTTTGCATTTTAGTATCTATTACTGCATCATCTCAAAAGCTAAAGTTTAAAAACCCGGCATTTCAACAGGGCGGATGGATAGCTCCCACGTTAACTTTTGGTGGCGGTGTATATTTTGGGTTCAAAGCGATCCAGGCAAACAACCACATATATACAACGAGCATTGATAATAATCTTACCAGTGATAAAGATGAGGTTGCTGTAAAGGCTGCTACCATTTATTCTGTTGTTTGTTTTTCGGCAACAGCAGTGATCAGTCTTGCAATGCACAGTGACCGGGATAACATTAATAATAAATTGCGGATCAGTAATACAACGGGTTTAATGATCGCTCAATTTGGCAGTGGCTTCTTTAATGGTTGGCATGAGGCAATACAAGCCGGTCATTGGGGCAAAGGTCAGTTTTGGGATGGTAGTATCAGTTGGCAGAATAAGTATAAGAGCGATCTGAAGACACCGAGGTTTCCGGGTAGTACAAACATTTTTGTTTTTACAACAGACGGCTATCATTTAACATCAGCATTAAGCAATGCCTGCAATGGTGCCACCCTTGTAATATTGCTGCATGGCAGGCATGACAAGAACTGGAAGACCATTGTAAAAAAGTTATTGTTATCTGCTGTATCAAACAGAGCGGGATTCTATTTATCGTACAATATGATATTCAAAAGGAATTAAAGTAAGTTTTTCTCATAAGCAGTTAGTTTTGGTACAAGGCCGGGGTTTCTACCCTGGCCACGTTTTTAAATTTTGAATGGGATAAGCGACATTCTAAAATTTAAAACACAAGAAACACATGCTAAGAACACCAATTAGTTACTACGGCGGCAAGCAAAAGTTAGTAACAAAAATCCTCCCATTAATTGAGAAGATAACCCATAAATTATACTGTGAGCCATTCATTGGCGGCGGTGCAATCTTCTTTAGTAAACAACCATCCGAGGTTGAAGTGATCAACGACACCAACAAAGAGCTGATCAATTTCTATCACATATTGCAGAACCGGTTTGTAGAACTGGAGAGTATGGTTAAGGTCACCCTCCACTCCAGACATTTGCATGATGATGCCCATGTGGTTTACAA
This sequence comes from Chitinophagaceae bacterium, assembly GCA_031414035.1. GTDB lineage: Bacteria > Bacteroidota > Bacteroidia > Chitinophagales > Chitinophagaceae > Ferruginibacter. The sequence continues at coordinate 33,218 of JANOGE010000115.1, forward strand.
TAAGCCTCACCTATTCGATGAAGTTAAACGAGCCTGGGCTGTGTGGGTATTAAGTACTCAGAGTTTCAGTAGCATATTGGATGGCAGTTGGGGCTTTGATAAAAAGGAAGGAACCACAACCAGGAAGATCAGCAACAAACGCAATGAATTCAGTGAGCAATATGCCATCAGGCTTCAAAATGTACAGCTGGAGTGCGCTGATGCCTTATACATAATAAAAAGCCGGGATACGGCCCATAGCTTCTATTATTGCGATCCACCTTATTATAATTCCGATTGTGGCCATTATGACGGCTACAGTGAGCAGGATTTTGAGAACCTTTTGAAGCTGCTGGCCAGCATCGAGGGCAAGTTTGTGTTATCATCCTATCCATCGAAGCTGCTTACTCAATACACAAAGGCAAATGGTTGGCATTTTCAGGCATTTGATCAGGGTGTTACAGTAAATGCCAAGAGTGGTTATATTAAGCGGAAATGCGAAGTATTGACAGCCAACTTTGAGATGTAAAAATACCGGAGGCCGTAGAGTATTTGTTTGGCAACGAATACAACCACAGGCATTGCTGCCCTGCCTCCGGTTTTATCCTTGAATGGAATAAGCCAAAGGGTTGTAATTGTACTCGTTGCCGATGCAAATATATGATAACTTGAACGATGGAATTTGAGGCTGTTTAATAGCCGTTTAAAGGGTATTTTTGTGGTCTTTAAATGTAGCTAAATAGACGGTTTTTGAAGCTCTTTAAAAATGTACCGTTTTGATTTAAATTATGTATCGGATGGATTTTGCGCTTTTATTACAGTGTATTGGCCTTGGTGTAGTTACTTAGGGGGCGATACTTTATACCGCACCAAACAATGAATTCATTATTTTTTTTTGTGAATGGCCCAGCGGC
>JANOGE010000116.1:0-3450 GCA_031414035.1 Chitinophagaceae bacterium
GATCATCAAAAAACGGGCGAGTAAAGGCATGGAAAATAAAGTGACCGTTTGTTTACAAAGTCATTTGGATATGGTGCATCAAAAAAACGGGACCACAGATTTTGATTTTGCTTCGCAGGGTATCAATATGTTTGTAGAAGATGATTGGGTAAAAGCTAAGGGCACCACATTGGGAGCTGATAATGGTATAGGCGTTGCTTCCATCATGACGATACTTGCATCTGATTCTATTCCGCATCCAGCCATAGAAGCACTTTTTACCATTGATGAAGAAACCGGAATGACTGGAGCCCTGGGATTAAAGGCCGGTCTGCTGGATGCAGAAATTTTATTGAATTTAGATACTGAAGATGATAATGAACTGACCATTGGTTGCGCCGGTGGTATGGATATAACAGCCAAAGGCAATTATGAAACAGAAAAAACTACATTTGGAGTAAATGCATACCGGGTTACTGTCAGGGGTTTAACAGGAGGCCATTCGGGTATGGATATTTATAAAGGAAGGGGTAATGCCAATAAATTAATGAACCGCATTTTATTAAATGCTGCAGAAAAATATGGGTTACGGATTAATGCTGTTGACGGAGGAGGTTTACGAAATGCAATTCCAAGAGAATCATTTGCAGAGGTAACGGTGGCGGCTGAAAATACAGACGCATTTACATCATTCCTCAGGACAGAAGAAATGATTTTAAAAAATGAATATCAAAGTACAGATCCCAATCTGAATATCAACATTGAAAATATAGATACACCGGCATCTGTAATGGAAGCTGATTTTCAATATAAGTTATTACGTACCCTGTATGCATGCCCTAACGGTATTTACAGAATGAGCCCCGATATTGAAGGACTGGTGCAAACATCAAATAATGTGGCCCGTGTTCTTGTGAAAGAGGGCAGTTTTACTGTTCTTTGTTTAACCCGAAGTTCGGTAGATAGTGAAAAAAGGGACCTGGCTCAAACCATTCAGTGCACTTTTGAATTAGCTGGAGCAAAGATGGAGTTTGGTGGCAGTTATCCGGGCTGGGCACCAAAACCAGATTCACCCATTGTTAAACTGATGAGTGATCTATATGAAGAGCGGTATAAAGAAAAGGCTAAAGTAAATGCCGTTCATGCCGGTTTGGAATGCGGTATTTTAGGAACCCATTATCCGGATATGCAGATGATCTCTTTTGGCCCTAATATCCTGGGAGCACATTCCCCGGATGAAAAAGTGCAGATCAGTTCGGTGCAGAAATACTGGCCTTATTTACTGGAAACGTTAAAGCGGATGCCGGAAAAGAAATAAATGTTTCGATAAATGAGGCAACAGTAAATTATCAGGTTTTTAAATTTTTATTCGAAAGGTACTCTACAGTTTTTCAAACCTTGCCTGGAAAAAACGTAAGTATTTTGGTTCATAAACCATCTTCATTCCTTTGATTGTATCCCTGCGTTCATATACCCGGGCTGCAGATTCAGCAATTACATCCATATGAGCCTGTGTGTATACACGGCGTGGAATGGTAAACCGTACCAGCTCAAGTTTTGGAAAATAGTTTTCGCCATTGGCTTTTCTTCCCGCCGATACCATACCCCTTTCCATGGTTCTTACACCTGCATCCAAATAAATTTCTGCAGCCAGTGTTTGAGCAGGAAACTGGTTTTGCTTAATATGGGTTAAGAACTTTTTGGCATCCACAAATATGCCATGCCCGCCAATGGGCTTTACTATGGGTACACCATATGATATCATTTTTTCACCGAGGTAAATGACCTGGCCAACCCTTGCCCTGATATGGTCATCGCTGATACTTTCACCAATACCAATGGCCATGGCTTCCATATCTCTTCCGGCTAAGCCACCATAAGTATGCAGACCTTCATACACGACCACCATATTCCTTGCTTCTTCAAAAACATCCCAATCATTTACAGCCAAAAAGCCGCCAATGTTTACCAATGCATCTTTTTTAGCACTCATCGTGGCACCATCCGTGTATGAATTTATTTCCTTTACAATTTCTTTGATCGTTTTATGTTCATATCCTTTTTCTTTTTGCTGAATAAAGTAAGCATTCTCTGCAACTCTTGTCATGTCATGAATGATACGGATCTTATATTTTTTTGTAAGAGTCCTCAATTCTTTTAAATTTTTCATGCTGATGGGCTGGCCTCCTGCCATATTTACACTGGTGGCCATGCTTACATAAGGAATTTTTTCAGCACCGTATTTTTTTATTATTTTTTCCAGTTTATCAAGATCAACATTTCCTTTAAACGGGAATTCATTTTCCGGATCATGTGCTTCGTCAATAATGATGTCTTCAAATTTTCCGCCAGCCAGTTCCTGGTGAAGGCGTGTAGTGGTGAAGTACATATTGCCAGGAATGATATCTCCCTTTTTGATCAGGATTTTGGAAAGAATATTTTCGGCACCCCGTCCCTGATGTGTGGGTATAAGATATTTGTAACCATAAACATCCTTCACCACTTCTTCCAGGTGATAAAAATTACGGCTGCCGGCATAAGCTTCATCACCCATCATCATACCGGACCATTGTTGGTCACTCATAGCAGAAGTACCACTATCCGTAAGCAGGTCGATGTAAACATCTTCTGATCTTAATAAAAAAGTATTGTATCCTGCCTGCTGCATCGCTTTTCTGCGTTGGGCTGCTGTTGTCATCTTCAGCAACTCTACCATTTTAATTTTGTAGGGCTCGGCCCAACTATGTTTTATGTTTTTCATTGTTTTATATTTTTATTTTTTTTTATTCACTCCTCCAGCAGATAAAGTGAACCAACTGTAAGTAGGTTTCTAAAGTCCCCCTTGGGGGGATTTAGGGGGCCGGTTTTAGTTTGGCCGTAAAATGCCGGAGTGTTGGCGCTTCTTCAACAATGGTCAGTCCTTTTATTTTATTCCTGTTATTGAATACTTCAATGATCACTTCGGCTACATAATCAATATGGCTTTGTGTATATACTCTTCTTGGAATAGCCAACCGAACCAGTTCCAATTGAGCAGGTATCAATTTCCTGTCTGCATCATATTTTCCGAACATCAACGAACCTATTTCAACACATCTTATACCTCCATGTACATACAAAGCACCCACCAATGCCTGGCCGGGATATTGTTCAACCGGAATATGGGGAAGAAATTCATTGGCTACAATATATACTGCATGACCGCCGGCAGGTTGCATTACAGGCACTCCTGCTGTAATTAATTTATTGGTAAGATATTCTATACTGCGGATACGGTATTGCAGGTAATGTTCATCCATCACTTCATTTAATCCAATGGCAATGGCTTCCAGATCCCTGCCGGCAAGGCCACCATAAGTTGGAAAACCTTCTGTCATGATCAAAAGATTGCGGCATTGCTGCGCCAATGTTTCATTATGCATGGCTAAAAAACCACCAATATTTGCAAAGGCATCTTTCTTGGCACTCATG
>JANOGE010000117.1:0-25034 GCA_031414035.1 Chitinophagaceae bacterium
AAACACAGCGTGAAAAAATTGTATTACCTGCTAACTCACGTACCGGAGAACCGGGTAAATGGCCCGAGCAAAGATCACCCGCAAGAAAAGGAGGGGTGGATTAAGAAATAATATTTTATAGAACAATTGATGCCGCAGTTATTTTATTGCGGCATCAATTGTTACACCCTCCATCATCCTGGTTATGGATGCGGTAAGAAGTAATTTTTTATTTTTCATCTGCTTTTGCTTTGTACAGGTCACCCTATTCCTTATTGCCCATTAAAAAATAAACCTCATTGATACTTTTGTAATACCTGGACAGGTCTTTATGTTTTTCCCCAAATTGCATGATCTTGTTTTGCAGGGCCTTTTCATAATACTCAAGGGCCGTTTTATAATCCTTCATTTCTTTATATACATTTCCGAGATTATTAAATGACTGCACGATCTCCACACTTGTATTGCCAAATAATTTCTCCCTTATTTTCATAGCCTTTACATGAGCCTCCAGCGATTTATCATAATTCTTAATTTTAAAATAAACATTGCCTAAATTTCCGTAACTCGTTGCCACATCGGCATCGTATTCACCCAGTTTTAATAACCTTATGCCAAGAGCTTTATAATGATAAATTAATGACTGCTCATAGTTTGCCTCGGCATTATAAACCACTCCCAGGCTGATACACGTAGTGGCTACTACCAAATGATCTGTGTCGGACAAAGAAAGCCTCCTGGTGAATGCTCTCTTCAGGTATGTTTTGGCATTTTCATATTTGTCCTGCCGGGTAAGTATAATACCAATTTGGTTATACATGTTTATGAAGCCCTCAGGATTGGCTGAATGTTGAAATTCTACCGATGCCTTTTCATAATAAACAATGGCACTGTCGGGGTTTGCATTTTTATTAAACTCATTGGCTGTTTTTAAAAGGTCTTCGGCTGGAGAGTTGCTTTGGCTGCTGGCATGGTTAATAATAGCCAGCAGTAATATGAAAACAGGAATGATCTTTAAAAGCAATTTCATTTTTTCAGTTTTGATTATCTTTCTCAGACCGTAGAATTAGTTAAAGTAAAATATTTTTTCAAAAAAAGTAAAGATTTATCATCCTTCTTTATGCCCGATATATTTTCTCCATTTTTCGATCACGGCATTCATATCCTCCGGTAATTCGCTTTCAAAATGTACCGGCTGCAGTGTAGCCGGGTGAATAAAGCCGAGTTCTTTTGCATGCAGGGCCTGGCGTGGGCAAAGGGCAAAACAATTATCTACAAATTGTTTGTATTTGGTAAACACGGTTCCTTTTACAATGCGGTCGCCGCCATAAAAATCATCATTAAAAAGGGGGTGGCCGATCAGCTGCATGTGTACCCTTATCTGGTGTGTACGCCCGGTCTCCAGCCTGCATTCTATTAAGGTCACATAATTAAACCGTTCCAATACTTTGTAATGGGTGATGGCATCCTTACCATGGTCGCCATCAGGGTAAGCGGTAAACAGTTTTCGAAAACGCAGGTGCCTGCCTACATGTGCAATAACGGTTCCTTCTTCTTTTTCCATATCGCCCCAGACCAGCGCCATGTACCTGCGGTGAACGGTGTGATTAAAGAATTGTTTGGCTAAATGTGTCATCGCCTTCTGGTTTTTTGCCATCACCAGAAGGCCACTTGTGTTTTTATCTATTCGGTGCACCAGTCCAAAACGGGATAATTCATTTTCATCCAGTAGAGGGTTCTGTTGTTTTAAATAATAAGCCACACCATTAACCAACGTGCCTCCGGGGTTTCCACTGCCGGGATGTACCACCATACCTGGCGGTTTATTGATGATCAATAAAGTATCATCTTCATAATGTATGGACAGAGGAATATTTTCGGGAATAATATCAGAGCTTTCAGGTGCATGACTGTCGAAGACAACAATTTTATCATTTGGTTTTACTTTATAATTATTTTTTACCGGTTTTTCATTTACCAGCACCATTTCAATATCAATGGCCTGTTGAATTTTGTTACGGGTGGCGCCTTCAATCCGGCTCATCAAAAACTTATCAATCCGAAGCGGTTCCTGTCCTTTATCAATAGTGAGCACCAGCTTTTCATACAGTTCTTCGGTTTCCTGCAGTTCTTCCTCAATTGATTGCTCTTCCTTCATCATTTTAAATTCAAAATTGAAAATAGGTATTCATTTATCTTTGCAAATTAAAACATTGCAGTGGATAAGCAGCCAGTGATATTTAAGGACCTTGGTATTATTGAATATAAAGCCGCATGGGATTACCAGGAAGAATTGTTGCAGGAGAATGTGAAGATCAAAGCAGCAATACGCAAAGCCCAGGAAGCATTTGGGAATGGGCACTTGGCTATAGGCGGTGAACTAACTACCACGAACTACTTTCTGCTCTGTGAACACCCACCCGTATATACTTTAGGAAAAAGTGGTAAAAAAGAAAACGTTTTAATGAGCGATGATGAACTGGCACTAAATAATATTGCTTTCTTTAATACCAACCGGGGGGGAGATATTACTTTTCATGGTTTACAGCAAATAGTGGGTTATCCCATACTTGACCTGGAAAAATATTATACAGATATTGGGAAGTACCTTAGAAACCTGGAGGAAGTGATCATTTTAACCATTGCTGAATACGGTATACGGGGCGACCGGAGTAAAGGGGAAACTGGCGTTTGGGTAGAACCGGGTATTGCAGGCAGGGAAAGAAAAATATGTGCCATAGGCGTACGTTGCAGCAGATGGATCACCATGCATGGGTTTGCAATGAACGTAAATACCGACCTGGGCTATTTCAATAATATCATTCCCTGTGGCATACAAAACAAACAGGTTACTTCAATTGAAAAAGAACTGGGGCATTCTGTTGATTATGCCGAAGCAAAAGAAAAAGTAAAAAGGAATTTTGAAAAAGTGTTTTCGTCAGAATTATGCTGACCAATGACAAACGGCGGAACATATTATATTTTTCAATCTTTGGGGATAAAGAATTTATTCTTCTCTATCAACTTTCCATTCTCATATATTTCGAAGTAAAACCATCCGGCACGTAAAAAATTCATTTTCTCAACTATAAGGTATTCTTCTTTGATCCTGTTTAATTCAAATAGTGGATTAAGGTCTTCATCAAAAAACTTAATAAGGTATTTTCTGCTTTCAAAATACGGCAGGCTGATCACAATATTATTGTCCTTTGCAGAATAAATACGCCGGCTTGGATATTCAATGACATCTTTATCAGCAAAAACAGGCATGTTCTTCTCCGTTTTAAGAGGTACGGTTTTTTTCTCTTTCCTGTTATTTTTTACTACCGGTTTTTTTACCACGTTATCATACTTTAAAAAGGGAGGGATCTCTGTTTTTTCAACTGGCAAAACTTTTTTTGATTCAGGTTCTTTTTTTGAAATTTTAATCTGGCCTTTTACAACATCATCTTTTTTAAACGGAACCACAGTTATATCCTGTGTGATCATCGGTGAGGGAGGCAGCAATTCCTTTGACGGCCTTACAGGGTCACTAAAAATATAAGTGCCCGCATCAAATGAAATAAAAAGGCGATAATACATTTTATTATAGGGAGGGTTCTCATCTGCAAATCCATTCTCGCTGTTTTGCGGATTAAGTACGGACCCTATGGTTGTAAAATTTTTTGTGCTGTCGAATGAACGCTGGATATTGATTGTTTTTACTTCGAGCGGGTATTGATTTTTCCAGCTTACGATGATTTTACCGTTATAATTTTTTACAGATATACCGGGTAGTATTTCCTGTGCAAAAAGCCGTTCTGCAGAAAGAAAAATTCCTAAAAGCATTAAAAAACAAATCTTATGCATAAAGCGATTAACGAAATTAAGATGATTATGTTTTATGTAACAAATATACAGGCTGTAAACAGATCAATAGGATAAGGTATATAAAGGTAAAGATTTATTTCCCTGCAGTCCCCCTGTATGAATGCATAAAATTTGGCTGCCTTTGGGGAAATGGTCTTTTTTTATACTATCGATTATGCCAAACAGCATTTTAGCCGTGTACACAAAGTCGAGGGGTAAATAGTATTGCTTCCAGCACTGATCCATAAACCCGAGCAGCACTTCGGTTTTTTTAGCATATCCTCCAAAATGATAATCAGGCAGCAACTGTAAATTTTGGGGCACAGTACTGGTGCCACACAGGTATCTTATTCTTTCTTCTATATCGGAAATGCCTTTTAAAACAGGTATGCCAATAATTGTTTGTGCCGGGTTGGCAGCCATTAACAGGCCGGCTAAAGTTGTGGCTGTACCCGTTGCGGTACAGATATGCGAAATGCTTTTGTTACTTACCAGGTCTATAATTAAAGCTGCCCCTTTGGCCCCCAATGGATGATACCCTCCTTCGGGTATTATGATGCAATCACCGAACTCATTTTGTAAATCCCGGGTAAATGCAGCTTCGTTTTTTTTGGTAAATTCCTGGCGGGGAATAAATTTTAACAGCATGCCATCATTAATACATTGCTGCAACGTTGCGGAAAGGGGAAGGGCTTGCTCACCCCTGACAATGCCAATGCTTTTTATTTTAAATGATGCACACGCAAATGCGGTTGCTGCCAGGTGATTGGAATATGCCCCGCCAAAGCTGAGGATGGTTTTATGATCCGAATTAATGGCATCCTGTAAAAAATAATGCAGTTTAAATAATTTATTACCGGATACAACGGGATGTATCCGGTCTAAACGTAATATTGAAAGGTTAACCTGTTTTTGTACGAACAGGTCATCTCTTAATATTTCAATAACCGCTTTGGAAATATCAAAAAGCATTTTGCCGATAACTTAATGGTTTATACTATTTTCGCAATGCAAAAATCAATGATTAATTTAACCTTTTTAATTTTATTATAGATGCAACCTACTCTTTTGATTTTGGCAGCCGGAATGGCCAGCCGTTATGGTAGTATGAAGCAGATACAGGGATTCGGGCCTACGGGTGAAACGATAATGGATTATTCCATTTTTGATGCCATACGGGCCGGGTTTGGTAAAGTGGTTTTTATTATAAGAAAAGATTTTGCAGAAGATTTTAAGTCCATATTTGACCCCAAACTTAAGGGAAAGATCAAAACCGAATATGTTTTTCAGGAAATGGATTCATATACAGGAGAATGGAAAGCACCCGAAGAAAGAACAAAGCCATGGGGTACGGCTCATGCAGTACTTTGTGCAAAAGAAGCAGTAAAGGAGCCATTTGCCGTTATTAATGCCGACGATTTTTATGGCAGGGATGCTTTTGTAAAAGCGGCCGGTTTTTTAAACCATCAATGTAATGAGAAACAATATGCCATAATCGGTTATGAACTGGCAAAAACGTTGAGTGAACATGGTACCGTAAGCCGTGGTGTTTGTGAAGTGGATGCTAAGGATAACCTGGTGAGCATTAAAGAAAGAACAAAAATTTACAAAGTGCAGGAGGAGATCATTTACGAAGACGAATCAGGAAAACATATAGTGCCATACCATTCCAGTGTATCAATGAATTTCTGGTGTTTTCATCCTTCATTGTTTCCCGCTACTCAAAAATTATTCTTACAATTTGTAAAAGAAAACATTTCGAACAGTAAGGCTGAATTTTTTATACCTATCATCGCCGGTGATTTTATGGATAACCACGCCGGCCAAATAAGTGTTATACCAACTTCCGCAAAATGGTTTGGTGTTACGTATAAGGAAGATGCCCCTGTTGTAAAGGCCAGCGTTGACAAATTAGTGGCCGATGGGGAATACCCTGTATCACTTTGGTTATGATGTAAGATAAAAAAACTGTCCCGCTTAACGCAGGACAGCTCAGGTATATTTAGTATAGGGTTTATTAGTTTCCAACAACCATAAATACAAACTCTTCCATCTTTTTAACCTGCTGTACTCTGTCCATTCCCTTCAATCCTGTATTATTTGGTAATTTAATATTCAGGTCCTGGTCTGCTTTTTCAGCTGCTTCCAGGAGTTTAAAAATATTTTTGGATTTAGCTGCAAAAACTACACCATCAGCTGTAGAGTTTTTAGATGTGATAATGCCGATGATCTCCCCATTTTTATTAAGAACAGGTCCGCCACTGTTACCCGGGTTAACAGAAACAGAGATCTGGTAAGCAGTAGAATCACCTTCATTGCCCGATTTGGCACTTAAATAACCTTCGCCATATACAATTTCATTTCGGGGATAGCCCAGGGTAAATATTTGTTCTCCAAGATCCGAATTGGTTTTCTTTATGGAATAGGGAAGGTTAACAATAGTTTTAAAGGTGTTATTCGTGATCTTCAGGATCGCAAGGTCGGTATTAGGATCAGCATAAATAGCTTCAGCTTTAAAATATTCTCCTTTGATATTTTGAACGTAAATTGTCTTCATCCGGTTAACCACGTGTGCATTGGTAATAATATACCCCTTTCCATCAATTAAAAAACCGGTAGCCCTGAAATCAGGTGTGGGTGGCAGCGGGAGTGTTCTGGAAGATTTATCGGACTGTATCTCCTTTTTAAAGGTCTCAAATTTGGTATTGGTATTGTTCACTTTTTTATTGATGATCGCCACCAGGTCTTCTTTATTGGAATCGTTTACTTTTTTAGTATAGGCAATGATCACTCCTGCTGTTGTCAGTGAAATGATACCGGCGATACTGGCCGCCACGGCAATATTACGTTTGTATTTTTTCCAAAGGAAAACAACCTTTGCCTTCCCTTTTAACGGCGATTTGCTGATGAGGCCTTCTTCCGTTAATTTACTTTCAACCTCGTATAATGAATGTTTAAATGCTTTATTATTGGCATGTTTATCCAGCTCATGCAATAAAAAAGTATGCTCTACCACCATCTGATCTACCGAAGGGTTGTTTTTACGGATTTCTTCAAAAAATATTTTCTCCGCAGCATTCATTTCACCATTCAGGTAACGTTCTACTGTTTCTATGAGTAATAATTCATCCATTTTATTGTCCGTTTTTATATTGCGCAAAAAATATTTTTTTCAACCTCAACAGGCATTTATATTTCTGTGTTTTTGCATTATCTGCATTGGTATAACCAAAATCAGAGGCAATGTCCTGCATGTTTTTTTTCTGTATATAATAGGCGTCTAATAAACTTTTGCAGGGCTCACCAATTTTAGCCAATGCATTTTCCATAATAATGAAATCAGTATTATGTTTTTCATGCTGTTCAAGTTCTTCTTCAACCGTTACCGTTTCTTCTATATTTTCAACCTGGTTGCTGAATCGCTGTAATTGCTGCAGTCTTTTAAGCCAAAGCCGCCTGCAAACAGAGTATATATAGGTTTTTAACTGGCAATTCAGTTCAAGACTGCCCGATACCGCCTTTTCATATAACACGATCATCGCTTCCTGGAAAATATCCCTGGCTTCATCCCCATTGCCGTTATTATTAAGTATAAAGGCCTGGATCACAGGGTAATTGTCACGGTAAATGGCTTCAATAACGGCTCTGTCATTTAATGCCAAACCTTTCAGTAACTGATTTTCCTGTTCAAAACTGCTCACCTGTTAAATATTAATACGTTTACTACTCATTTGTAACCCAAAGCAACGAAAAAAATAATTAAAAAATAGTGGGTTACCTTTTCCTGATCCGGGTATAAACATCAAATTATAATTTTAAACATTAAACAAATCAAAAAATGAAAAAAGTAATCCTGGCTTTAGCGGTAGTATCTTTTGCTTTCGCAGCTTGTAACAGTGGTGAAACTGCAACTGAAACTCCTGCAGCTGACTCAACTCCAAAAGTTGAAACTCCGGCTCCAGTTGCTCCGGTTGTTGATACTACAAAAGCTCCAATGGCTGTTGATACAACTAAGAAGTAATTAAATCCGGTTCCCTGGTTGCCTGTATAATTACCGGAATTTTATAAAGACCTTTACTTGACAGGCAATCATTGATGCCCCTCTTATTTTTAAGAGGGGTATTTTTTTGTGTAATTTGAACGTAGTTTCCTACTTTTGTTTAAGTGATGGATCATAACCAAAAAAATACAGGGCTTTATTATTACTACTCCAACAGGGGGGCAGCATTTTTTTGTTAAAAATCAAATATAAAACACATTAACATAAAATCATCCCCCGATAAAATCGGGGGATTTTAATTGATATGACAGTAACTGTAATAGGAACGGGACTTATCGGATGCTCTATGGCAAACCGGTTAAAAGAAACAGGCTTTGCCCAAAAGATCATTGGGGTTGACAGCAATGCACAACATGCAAAGACTGCCCTTGAACTGGGCTGGATTGATGAGATACATTTGATTGACGAAGCCATCAGTTGCAGTGAATTGATCATAATTGCCGTACCTGTTGATGCTACCCTGGAGATGCTGCCGGGCATATTAAATAAACTGGATAATCAGGTGCTCATGGATGTTGGTTCAGCAAAGAGGATCATTTGTCAGACGGTTGTTGATATTAAAAAAAGGGGAAGATTTGTGGCAACACATCCAATGTGGGGTACTGAAAAAGACGGGCCGGAATCCGTTGTAAAGGATGCATTTAAAGGCCGGGTTGCCGTAATTTGCGAAAAAGAAAGATCAGATGCCGATGCTCTGCAAATGATCGAAACAATGTATACCGTAATAGGAATGCAACTGGTTTATATGGATGCTGATGTGCATGATATGCATGCGGCTTATGTAAGCCATATATCACATATTGCTTCTTATGCATTGTCATTAACTGTTTTGGAAAAAGAAAAAGAAGAAGACGCTATTTTTGAACTGGCCAGCGGTGGTTTTGAAAGTACCGTGCGTTTGGCCAAAAGTAACCCGGCCATGTGGGTACCCATTTTTATGCAGAATAAAGAAAATGTTCTGGATGTTTTAAATGAACATATAAGCCAGTTAAAAAAGATAAAGAGCTGTTTGGAAAAGGAAAATTTCGGGTATCTGAAGGAACTGATCGAAAATGCGAATAAGATAAAAAGAATATTAAAATAATTTATGATTTACCGGGAAGCAGAGTTAAGCGATATAGGGCAAATACAGGCTGTGCGACATTCTGTAAAAGAGAATATGCTGTCCGATCCTTCATTGGTGCCGGATCATGATGTGGAAGAATTTATTACAAACAGGGGCAAAGGATGGGTTTGTGAAATAGATAAAACCATTGTTGGTTTTGCCATTGCCGATCTGATTGAAAATAATATATGGGCACTTTTTATACATCCCCATTTTGAAGCGATGGGGATCGGGAAAAAACTGCACCGGATGATGATGGACTGGTACTTTGTACAAACCCGTGAAAAAGTATGGTTAGGTACTGAGCCAAAGAGCCGGGCAGAAAAATTTTACAGAATGCAGGGATGGAAAGAAGTGGGTGTGCATGGCAAGGGAGAAATAAAATTTGAAATGAATTATACCGATTGGATGAAAACATAAAACTAATTTTACCATGCAAACAGAAATACAGGCTATGAAAGGAATCATGCAGGAAAGATGGATAAAGCGGCCCCTTATCATCAGTGGGCCCTGTAGTGCAGAAACGGAAGAACAGATGCTGGAAACAGCAGTACAACTTGCAAAAACAGGCAAGGTGGATCTGCTTCGGGCAGGTATATGGAAACCCCGTACCAAACCGGGAATGTTTGAAGGCAATGGGGTAACCGGATTACCTTGGCTGTTGCAGGCAAAAAAAATTACGGGCATCCCAACAACAGTAGAAGTGGCCACCGTAAAACATGTGGAAGAGGCATTGCAGTTTGAAGTAGATATGCTCTGGATTGGTGCCAGGACAACGGTAAATCCTTTTAGCGTACAGGAGGTGGCGGAGGCATTGCGGGGTGTTGATATTCCGGTACTGATAAAGAACCCGATCAATCCCGACCTTGACTTGTGGAGTGGCGGTATTGAGCGATTACAAAAGGCTGGAATAAAACAGGTAGGTATGATACACAGGGGTTTTTCTTCTTATGGTAATACCGAATTCCGAAATGCACCCATGTGGCACTTACCCATTGAAATGAAACGGAGGTACCCGGGTATGTTATTGATCTGTGACCCGTCACATATTTGCGGTAACCGCAGTTTATTACAATCAGTAGCACAAAAAAGCATCGATTTGGATTTTGACGGATTAATGATCGAGAGCCATATTGATCCGGATAATGCCTGGAGTGATGCCAAACAACAGGTTACACCGGAAAGGTTACTGGAAATACTTAATGCCCTTGTTTGGAGGAGTGAGACCACTACGGTACAGGAATTTATTACCGCTTTAACAACTTTAAGGGAACAGATAAACCAGGTAGATGATGAACTGCTTACCCTGCTGGGACAAAGAATGAAACTTTCTGATAAGATCGGCGAATACAAAAAAGAAAATAATATTACCATTTTACAAACCAGCCGCTGGAACGATATTCTGGAAAGGGCCTTTCAAAAAGGGGAGTCATTGGGCCTCACCAAAGAGTTCATCATCAAATATTTTGATGCCGTGCACCTGGAAAGTATCCATCACCAGAATAAAGTGATGAATTCATAAATGTATTGTTATATCCGGGATTCAAAAATCAAGATCCGGCTCCGTAAAATTGAGTATGTACACATCTGAATATACATTTTCAAAACAAAAAGTGACCTGTTACTTTGATGGGGATTTTTCTTCTTTAGATCAACTGGTAAAGGATACGGGTATTGTCATCATAACAGATGAAAATGTTTTTCAGCAGCATTCACAAAAGATGGCGGCTTACCCTGTCATAAAATTTGCAGCAGGTGAAGAACACAAAAACCAGGCAACGGTTGATCATATCTTAATGGAGTTAATAAAACTGGGGGCTAATAAAAATACATTCCTGGCAGGGGTTGGGGGAGGGGTGGTAACGGATATCACCGGATATGTTGCTGCCGTATATATGAGGGGTATAAAATTCGGACTGGTGCCTACATCTGTGCTAGCGATGGTGGATGCGGCTATTGGCGGAAAGAACGGAATTGATGTGGGCGTATATAAAAATATGGTAGGTACCATCCTCCAGCCTGAATTTATTTTTTATGATTACTCTTTTTTACAAACGCTTCCCGTTAAAGAATGGATAAATGGTTTTGCAGAAATAATAAAACATGCCTGCATCAAAGATGCCCTTTTATTTTCTGTGCTTGAAAAATATTCTTTACATGATTACCAGGCAGATAAAACATTAATAGCGGACCTGGTAGAAAAAAATGCAGAAATAAAATCTCAGATCGTTACACAGGATGAATTTGAGAATGGGGAAAGAAAACTTTTGAATTTTGGCCATACCATTGGCCATGCCATAGAGAATTTTCATGCCATACCACATGGCCATGCAGTAAGTATTGGAATAGTAGCAGCCTGCAATTTATCGGAGCAGCTAAATGGCCTTCCCTTTAAGGATGCCGGCAGGATAGTGAAACTGCTCGCCCGGTATCACTTACCGGTGGATATTGAAACAGACCATGAAAAAATTTTTGAAATTTTAAAAATGGATAAGAAACGGAAAAATGACGGGATTCAGTTTATCCTGTTAAACAGGATCGGTAAAGCGGGTATAGTCTTCATTACATTAACAGAACTTGAAAAACATTTTAAAGAAATAGTATAGTGACCGTAACGATTCAGCCATCCGGCATTTCCGGAATTGTTCAGGCACCTGCATCTAAAAGCAGTATGCAAAGGGCATGTGCACTTGCTTTATTAAATGAAGGCGAAACGATCATAATAAATCACGGAAAAAGTAATGATGACCTCGCCGCGTTGGAGATCATTCAGAAACTGGGAGCAGAAATCTCTAAAGACAAGCATAAGAATTTAGTTGTAAAGGGGGTGCAATTAAAGGACTTAAAAATATCCTCTCCCGGGAACGGCGGGACTTTAGATGGTGGTGAAAGTGGCTTGGGTATACGTATGTTTGCTCCCATTGCAGCGTTGTCTTCAAATGAAATTATTATTAATGGCGAAGGAAGTTTATTGAAGCGGCCCATGCATTTTTTTGATGAAATATTTCCCGGTCTGGGTATTTCAATACAATCCAATAATGGGAATTTGCCTTTAAAAATTAAAGGGCCCCTTATACCAAAAGATATTACAATTGACGGTTCATTAAGTTCACAATTTTTAACCGGATTATTATTTGCATTTGCTAAAGTGGCCACGAAACCGGTTACCATTACAGTAAATAATTTAATAAGTAAACCATATATTGATCTGACCATGCAGATGATGAAGCAGTTTGGTTATGAAGTGGAACATGATCATTATGAAAAGTTTCTGATCAAACCAAAAACACTGAACCAGGGAACCCAAACCTATACTGTAGAAAGTGACTGGAGTGGTGCAGCATTTTTGCTGGTAGCGGGCGCTGTTGCCGGAACGATCACGGTAACAGGCCTGGATGTATTTTCAACACAGGCAGATAAAGCCATTTTGAAGGCATTGACGGATTGTGGGTCGGCTATTTCCATTGAAGAAAAACAAATTACGGTTGGTCCCTCTTCAACAGGCTGGTGCAAAGCTTTTCATTTTAATGCAACGGATTGCCCGGATTTATTTCCTCCCCTGGTGGCACTGGCGGCTTATTGCAAAGGTACATCGGTTATTCAGGGTGCAAACCGCTTAGTGTATAAAGAAAGTAACCGGTCAATCACTTTACAGCAGGAGTTTAAAAATATGGGCGTAGAAATAAAATGTCAGGATGACCTGATGATGGTAACCGGCGGAGAAGGCTTACATGGTGCAACGGTTCATTCACACCACGATCATCGTATTGCCATGGCCTGTGCTGTTGCTGCATTAAAAGCAGAAGGAGAAACGGTTATTGAAGAAGCCGGAGCGGTTAAAAAATCATATCCCGGTTTTTATGAAGATTTGAAAATGCTGAACGCTATTGTATCTTTACCCCGGCCGAACGGCAATTTGCCTGGTGGGCTATAAAAAAATAAACCCATAATCATTGAATACATTTGGAAGAATTTTCCGGGTTTCCATTTTTGGAGAATCACATGGTGATTGTACGGGCTTTACCATTGATGGTTGCCCGGCCGGCCTGCCCTTATCGGCAGATGATTTTACGGCAGATATGGGAAGAAGAAAAGGAGGCAGCAAAGGAACAACCCCACGCAAAGAAGATGATATCCCCATTATCAAAACGGGTTTGTTCAATGGTAAAACAACCGGAACACCCATTACCGTTTTATTTGATAATACAAATACACGGAGTACGGATTACGAAAAGCAAAGAGATATACCAAGGCCGGGCCATGCCGATTTTGTAGCCCATGAGAAATTTGGTGGCCATGAGGATTACAGGGGCAGCGGGCATTTCAGCGGAAGACTGACGGTTTGTTTGGTTGGGGCTGCTGTTATTGCAAAACACCTCCTCCTAACCTCCTCCAAAGGAGGAGGGATTAACGTAGCGGCTGAAATTTTAGAGATAGGTGGAGAAAAAGATTTAAATAAAGGCCTTCAAAAAGCAATAGACACAAAAGATTCGATCGGCGGTATTATCGAATGTAAAGTTACCGGGTTACCGGTTGGTTTAGGCGAACCTTTTTTTGATTCTGCTGAATCATTGATCGGTCATGCTGTATTTGCCATTCCTGCCATACGGGGTATTGAATTTGGAACCGGCTTTGCTGCCGCTAAAATGTTTGGCAGTGATCACAACGATGCGATCATGGATGCGACAGGTAAAACCAAAACCAATCATGCCGGTGGTATTACCGGCGGATTGACAAATGGGAATGAACTGGTCTTTCGTATTGCTGTTAAACCAACTTCTTCCACACCTGTGGAACAACAATCTTTAAATTGGGAAACCAACAGGGTAGAAAATTTTTCAGTAAAAGGGCGCCATGACCTGTGTATTGCATTACGTGTGCCGGTGATCTTAGAAGCCGTTACCGCAATAGTACTGGCCGACCTGATGTTGCTGGAACAAAAAATTCAGAGGATTATTTCTTAATCCAGTATCCGCCTGTGATAATTGATCTGCCCTAAATGATAACTTAAATGCCCCAGCAGATGCACCAGCATATGAGTGGTGCTTACGATCTTTCCATGTTTCTCCAAAGGGAAATCTTTTTTAAGATCTTCTGCAGATAATTTATCCAGCGTATTTTTAATAATAAGGATGACATTTTCAATATTGATGATCAGGTCCTGGCCCGGAATATTTTTTAGACTGAATTCATCATCCCGGTACCTTATATAACCGGTATGGCCAAGTACTGCACCAATAAAGTGATTAAGATTACCGATCAGGTGGAGGCAAAGGTTGCCGGCGCTGTTAGTGATACCATCCTTTACCAGCCATAGGTTGTCTTCATCTTTATACAATTTGATTTCTGTTACAAGTTTTTGAAGGTCCCGCTCAAAAATTTCAATTAATGTTTCTTTTAGCATCAGTCTTATTTATTTAGTTATATAATTAGTAAACAGTAATAATTTCACATGGTCCGGTATTTTTTTAATGCAGTACCCTGTTTATCAGTGTAAAACGACGCTCATAAAAAAACAATCCTGTAAATTAGTATCAATTGGTTGCTATGTATTATCTTGTTCATAGAAACTATCCCCTGGTAATCCGTACTGAGAATATGGTCTTCAAGTTACTAATATTTGACCCGAAATATGCATCATAATAAAATCAAATACCATCATTTATTTATTATCATCATTCATTCATTTCTTTTATCCTGTAATAATACCGTTTCCGAAAAGGGAAAAAATATAGTTACGGATCCCAAAACGATGGACAAAAGGGTTACAGATAATATTAATTCCTCTATAGAATTTGCCTTAAAGAATGCAGGGAAAATTGATGACAGTTGTACCATTTCACAGTTAAAGGCCGTTGCTGATTTTTACCGTAATACGGATTACCGGCCCGTTTGGAGTACAACAGAAAAATGGCAGCCATTGGCAGATTCATTATACCGGTTTATTGCCAATGCAGAGATGGACGGACTTTTCCGCAACGATTATCATTATCTCCATTTACTTTCCTTAAAGAATAAATTGGATACTGATTCCCTCAGCCGGATGGATATGCTGTTATGGACCAAAGCAGACCTGCTGCTGACAGATGGTTTTATGCAGTTAATAAAAGATCTAAAACTGGGAAGGTTTCAATCAGATAGTGTTTCATTAAATAAAGATTCGGTACTGAATTATGATTTTTATACTACTGTACTAAACCGGCTATTGACTGAAAAAAAATTTACCGTGCTTTTAAATTCCCTTCAACCTGCTCATAAAGGTTATTGGGATTTGAAAAAAGGCATCAGGCATTTTGTTGAAAGTATGGACAAAAAGGGCTATACGTATATTCATTATCCATTTAAAAAGGGAAATGCAAAGGATTCCGTTTTTTTTATAAAGCGGTTACAAAAAAGACTTGCGGAAAGCAATTACATCGATATGAATGACAGGCTTCCTGATTCAGTTCAATTGGCCGGGGCAATAAAAAAATATCAAACAAAAAAAGGATTAACGGTTGACGGGAAATTCGGTAAAATATTGATACAGTCACTTAATAATACTGATAGGGAACGGTTTAAGCGAATTGCCATTACCCTGGACAGGTATAAACAATTGCCCCAAAAAATGCCTGAAAAATATATCTGGGTCAACCTGCCCGGTTATTATTTATGGCTGATAAATAAGGATACCCTTGTTTTTGAATCAAAAATAATTTGTGGCAAACCCGAAACCAGGACACCTCTGCTAACCGCCGAAATTTCAGATATGATCACTTATCCCACCTGGACAGTGCCCAACAGCATTATTGTAAAACAATACCTGCCCAAATTAAAAAATAATCCAAATTATATTTCCAAGATCGGATTGAAATTAATGAATAATAAAGGAGTTGACATTGATCCCAATACAGTTGACTGGCATAAATATTCAAAAGGAATACCTTTTAAAGTAATGCAGGCCAGCGGCGATAATAATTCACTGGGGGTATTAAAATTTAATTTTAATAATCCATACTTTGTTTATTTACATGATACCAACCAACGCTATCTTTTTAAAAATTCGGCAAGGGCATTAAGCCATGGTTGCGTAAGGGTACAGGAATGGGCAAAACTGGCTTATTATATTGCCAACAATGACAGCGCAATGAGTGTAAAGAAAGATTCGTTAAGATATACTGCAGACTCCATTAAAAACTGGATCGCAAAAAAAGAACGTCACCGGATCGATGTTAAAAATCACTTTCCTCTTTTTATCCGTTATTTTACCTGCGAAGGCATAAACGGACAGGTAAAATTTTATAATGATATTTATGGCGAGGATAAGTTGCTGATGGAAAAATATTTTGCAAAAAAATGAGCCCTTTTCTTCCAGACAATTTACAGTAACTTTAATTTATTATGTGCATGGCCTCACTATCTATATTGATCCGGAATTTGGTAAAAGCAGGGCTTACTGTATTTGTTGTATTTATTTTAGTATTTCCGGTAACTTTATTTGCCCAAAAAAAAGCAGCAGTAGCTAAACCAAAGTCTAAAAAAACTACCCGTGTCTTTTACGGGCAGGCCAGTTTTTATGCCAATAAGTTTAATGGAAGACGTACTGCAAATGGAGAAATATTCAGTCAAAAAAAACTTACCTGCGCCTGCAATGTTTTGCCGCTGGGTACCTGGATAAAAGTAACCAATCTTCGTAATGGAAAATCGGTTGTGGTGAAAACAAATGACAGGATTCATCCGAGAATGAACAGGATTGTTGATTTGTCGAAAGCAGCAGCAGAAAAGCTCGGTTTTGTTTCGAGGGGGCTAACCCGGGTAAAAGTTGAGTTGACAGACAAAAAGGATGAACCATAGCATTTACAGGTATATCTGCCTGTTTTGACTGAATAATAGTTATAATTATGTTGGTAAAATATTTTATGTTTTGAAACTAAGGGGCTACTTTTGTTACGTTTAAGAAAATTAACACTTATGAAGAAAATCTTATTAGCAATTATAAGTCTGGGTCTGTTTGTTACCTCTTTTGCACAGCGTGAAAATAAGAAACTCCCTTCTATTGGAATTCACTTTGTATTGAATGACTTCAAAACGGCAGCTAATATCCGTTCAGGAAGTGTAACAAATGTGATTAACACAAAAGAATGGCGCAAAACCAGGAACATGTCCGCCGGTATGGCCATTAGTTATATGCAGGGCTTAAACAATAATCTTGATTTTGTTGGTACATTATCCGGTTTATTTATTGATTACCCTGTTCCCGGAAAAGCACTTCGCACTAATCCCAGTTTAGTACTGGAAGGTACTGCGGCTGTTAATTTAAAATTAATATCTGATAACTATTGGGTTTCACCATACCTCACTGCAGGTGTGGGGGCTTCAAAATACAGGGGCTATTATGCAGCCATTTTACCAATTGGAGTTGGGTTACAGGTGAATTTATTTGATGAAACCTTTGTATTATTAAATTCTCAATACCGAATACCGATCACCGAAAATGCAGCGTATCACTTTTTTCATAGTATTGGTGTAGCATCAAGTATTGCTAAAAAGAAAGTTGCACCGCCTGTTGTAATTCCGATTCCGGTTGTTGAACCTCCTAAAGACAGGGATGGTGATGGTGTTCTGGATGTAGATGATAAATGTCCTGATGTAAAAGGCCTGGCAGTTTTACAAGGTTGTCCTGACAGAGATGGAGATGGTATTACAGATGCAGATGATAAATGTCCTGATGTAGCTGGTTTAGCCCGTTACCAGGGATGCCCTGTACCGGATACCGATAAAGATGGTATTAATGATGAAGTTGATAAGTGCCCAACCGTTCCGGGGGTAGCCCGTTACCAGGGATGCCCTGTACCTGATACTGACGGGGACGGTGTAAATGATGAAGAAGATAAGTGTATCAACGAGAAAGGACCGGCATCTAATTTTGGTTGTCCCGTAATAAATGAAGCCATTGTTGAGAAAATGAATGTTCTTGCAAAGCGTATTTATTTTGAAACAGGGAAGTTTAAATTATTGGCCAAATCAAATACATCATTAAATGAGATAACCAGGATTCTAAATGAAAATCCTTCTTTCAATATTGATATTGATGGTCATACAGATGATGTTGGTAAAGATGACATGAATCAAACATTATCTGAGAACAGGGCAGCATCTGTAAAAGCTTATTTTGTTGGCAAAGGTATTGCTGAAAGCCGTATCACTTCTACAGGATATGGCGAAACCAAACCATTAGCTGATAACAAAACAGCTGCAGGCCGTGCCCAGAACAGGAGAGTAGCACTTCGCCTGAAAAATTATTAACAGGATATCATTATAATATAAAAACCTCCACTTTAACGGAGGTTTTTTTATTTAGCAAAAGAAAATATAAAGAAAGTGCCATTATTTTATAATTATACTATGCAGTAATTATAAAACCGGTCATCAGCATCATATTTTTTTATCAAAACTATACCTGTGCAAAAAAGGGTCAATTCATTTCTGTGTTGTAATTTTTTAGTATTTTGTTTTTTTTACTCAGGGCTAAAGGCGCAGACCATTGAAAACAGCATCAACCTGTATGGTACAAATTTCCCTCAGGAAAAAATTCACATTCATTTCGATAAAGAATCCTATCTGCCCGGAGAAACGATCTGGTTTAAAGCATACCTGTTTGAAGAAGATTTACCTTCTGAAAGAAGCACCAACTTTTATGCAGCTATATATGATGAGAATGGAAAACTGGTACAACAACAGGTGTGTCCGATCTTCAATTCCACCGCCGATGGGCATTTTCTTATACCCGACAGTTTACTATCTGCCGGGTTAATATGCAGGGCCTACACCACCTGGATGCTTAATTTTGATACATCTATGTTATTTAGCCAGGCAATAAAAATACTTAGTATTAAAACAGGGGCCGAAAAAACACCAGTAACCAATACCGTCAGCCTTCATTTTTTTCCTGAAGGTGGCGATATCATTGAAGGCGTTGTAAATACCATTGCATTCAAAGCAAAATACAAAAACGGGCTTCCATTTAATGTTGATGGCGTTATAAAAAAACAGGAAACCGGAAAAGTGATCATACCATTAAAAACGCTACATGATGGTATGGGTAAGTTTGATCTGGAAGTTCTTCCGGGGGATAAATATTATGCCGAGTGGATTGATCAAAACGGCACCAAACAGCTAACCTGGCTGCCTGCAACAAAAACAAAAGGAGTTTCGCTTAAACTTTCTCTTCAAACAGACAAATTATATTTTAACCTCATTAATAAAACAGGCAGCGATTCTTTGCATGTATTAGTGTATATGTACCAAAAAGTATTTTACCATATTGATTTAAAATTGGAGGCTACAGAACCTTATACCGGCGTAATACCCTTCAATAATCTGCCATCAGGTACCATGCAAATAACCGTTTTTGATATTAACTGGCAACCAGTTGCAGAACGTGTGGGGTTCATCAATAATAATAATTTTACGATCAATGCAGGGGTATTTGCAAAAGAATTCAATACTCAAAAAAGAGGAAAGAATATACTTGAAATTTTGATGGCTGATACCATGTGGGCAAATATGTCGCTCAGTATTTCTGATGCCGATATCAATTATGAGGCTTCTGAAAATACAATTGTCAGTAATTTTTTATTGAAAGGTGATATAAAAGGATATATACACAACCCGGCTTATTATTTTGCCAGTGATATAGATAATGCTTTAAAAACAAAGCTCGATCTGGTAATGCTGACCAATGGCTGGCGCAGATATAATTGGAACAACATGCTGGTTCAACGGATGCCTTCCGTTAATTTTCCTGCGGATGCATATTTGAGTGTATTTGGGCAGGTAAGTAAGGAGGCAATGAATAAAATTGGAAAAGATGAACAGGTTAACCTAATTATTAAAACAACAGACAGTTCCAGTTATTTTTATAGCGTACAGCCAGCCAGGAATGGTATTTTAAAACGTACCGGGTTGATCTTTTTTGATACGGCCAGGGTTTATTATACGTTTAATAAAAATAAAAATTTGAACCCGCAAATGGTATTCAGCGCTTCAAATTTTACGAATATACAACCAACTGCTATTGACAATTACAACGCTTATTTTTTACCTGTGACTAAAAATTCTATTTTTAAAAATTCAGCATTGTTTGATTATTACAATGCGAATACCGGATATAATAAATACAAAAATGTGAAAACACTGGAAACGGTGCAGCTAAAAAGCAGGCGGAGGTGGAATTTGTGGAACTGGAATAATGGAGGCCTTGCAGAGATTGAAAAAAAATATGCTAATGGATATTTTCGCGGGTTTAATAGAGGATATGGTATAGATGTATTACATGATGAAATGGCCAAAACGGACCTGGATATAGCCCATTATATTGTTACAAAAATGCCGGATATGTTTATTATGGGTTCCTATTTTAATGGATATTATGTTGTCTATAGAAATAGCGCTCCTCTTATTTATATAGACGGTTTAATTTCAAGTGCTTTTCAATTAAGCACAATACCGCTTGCTGAGGTTGCCTATATTAAGTTTTTTGATTTAAATCCTGATATAGCTGGATTAAGTTCTTCTGCTAGCGTAAATTCTTCTGCAGTTGTAATATATACCAGAAAAGGTAATGACATACTGCGTGACCGGACTTATAAAGTTACAAATTTAGGGTTGGTAAAAATTGCAGGTTATACACCCATAAAAGAATTTTATGAACCGGACTATTCAGAAAGTAGTACCATAGCAGGCACTGATGCCAGAACAACATTATTATGGTTGCCTTATATTTTAACAGATGCAAACAACCATAAAGTGCCTGTTACTTTTTTCAATAATGATTTTACAAAAAAATTCAGGATTGTTTTAGAAGGCATTAATGCTGATGGAAAAATGATTCATATCGAAAAAATAATTGAATAATTCCTGTTACGCTTTTTTTAATAATCATTACCCGGTTTAGGTTTTACCGGTTTTTTGTTTTTATCATCTGCTGGATTCAGGGCAGGAGTTATATTTTTTTTATCTTCAGGTTTTTTTGATCTACCAGTATCCAATACAGCCTTCGGAATCTGGCTTTCAATACTGATCTTTTCATCGGGGTTATTATCAGGTACGGGTGCCGGGGCATTAAAAAAATCATCAGCCGTACCATTGCCTTCATCATTTATCAAACTATCACCCTTGTTAAATAATGTACTCCAATCTGCATCAGCAGACAATACTTCATTCCTGAGATTGGTAGGAATAGGAAACTCTTTTATTTTACCATAACCAAGCTTTTTATCGGCATAAACTTTACTCATGAATATTCCCCATTTAGGGGCGGCCATTTCATTACCACCGGATGTACCTGAATAGATACGTATAAATGGATCTTCACATCCTACCCAGGTACCGGCAAGCAGTTCGGGTGTATATCCAATAAACCATCCGTCAGCATTATCATTTGTAGTTCCTGTTTTACCTGCCTTTTGAACAGGTATGGCATAGCTATTCAGCGACCGGGCCGTACCATATTGAATTACACCCTGCATCAGTTCAACCATGGTATAGGCTGAGGCTTCACTCATAACCTGTTTTGTTTCGGTAGTAAATTGATCTAATATATTTCCGTTTTTATCTTCAATTCGTGTAAGTAATATGGGTTGTACATTAAAACTGTTATTGGGAAACATGGAATATGCCTGCAACATTTCCAACATAGGTATTTCTGCAGAACCGAGGGCAAGTGAAATGTAAGGGGGCAAAGGTGATTTGATACCGCAATCTTTTGCAAATTCGATCACTTTTTTTACACCAATCATATTTGTTAACCTGACCGAAGCGGTATTTTTAGATTTTGCAAGGCAATTGGCCAAAGTACCTCCACCACCACTGAAGGTTCGCATTTCTTTACCATATTGTACCAGTCCACCTGGTATTTCAGTGGAAGGAGTATAACCGGCATCTTCTACTGCCAATGAATAAATTAAAGGCTTGATCGTTGAGCCTACCTGTCTCCGGGTTGTTATATGATCAAATTTAAACCACTTAAAATCGATACCGCCTACCCAGCATTTTACTTCGCCCGTCCTGGGATCCATGGCAGAAAAAGAAGTTTGTAAAATCTGTTTATGATATTTGATAGAATCAAAAGGAGTCATAACCGTATCTTTCTCCCTTTTGGCATTCCAGGCAAATACTTTCATTTTTACCGGTACATGAAATGATTTTATGATGTCCTCTTCCCTGATCTTATCTTCTTTCATACTTTTCCACCGGTCTGTATATTTAAATGCCGCTTCAATGGTACTCTCATGACCTTTCCACATGGCTGTTCCGTTATTTTTCATGATCCAGTCCAGCTTCTTTTGAATAACGGGCATATGCTGAACCACAGCCTCTTCGGCATACTGCTGCATTTTTGAATCAATGGTGGTGTAAATTTTTAAACCATCCCGGTATAAATTATAGGGTTCCCCGGTTTTTGGATTCTCATGTGTTTTGCACCATTCTTTTAATTTTTCAGCCAGCACCACCCTGAAATAAGGGGCAATGCCCTTGTCCTCATCAATCTTTTTGTAATTGGTTATTAATGGTTTTGCTTTTAGTTTGGCGGCTACTGCTTCGGTTAAAAAATGCTGCTGACAAACAACCATTTGATTGATCACAGTATTTCTCCGGTCAACAGAAGCTTTTGGATAACTGATCGGATTATAAATAAAACCTTTTAACATACCAATTAATACAGCCGCTTCTTCTATCTTCAGATTTTTGGGTTCTTTCTGAAAATAAGTACGTGATGCATTACGGATACCATATACATTACCCCATGGTGCCCTGTTCAGGTATAATGCAATAATTTCTTCTTTGGTAAAATTGCGTTCTAATTTTACCGCTACAATCCATTCTTTTAATTTTTGTATACCTCTTTTAATAATATTTCCTCTTCCCTGCTTCAGCATCATTTTGGCAACCTGTTGTGTAATGGTGCTGCCGCCGCCCTGTTTCCCAAACGTAAATACTGCACGTGCAATAGCCTGTGCATCAATACCCGAATGCTCATAAAAACGTTCATCTTCTGTTGCTATCAGTGCATTAATTACATTTGGTGCAATTTCATTGTATTTTACCTCACTCCTGTTTTCTGAATAATATTTCCCCATCAGTTCTCCATCACTTGAATATATTTCACTGGCCAGGTCCGCTTCGGGATTTTGTAACTGCTCCAATGAAGGCATTTTGCCGAACAATCCAAAATTGGCGCACAAAAACATCAGCACCAATATTACAAAGCCGCCCAAAAAAACCTTCCATAACATTTTAACTGAATGCTTCATGTATACTATTTTGATCGGATGATATGGCTACCATTTGGGATACCAAAATCATTTAAAATTACGGTAAGAATTTATTTAGTATTACCTGCTGTTGTTAAAACCGGTTGGGATACTGTGTATTTAACAGCCCTTTATAACCTGAAATATTCTTATTGGTTTTAAGCAGTTGCAGGTTTTCATCAGTAATAATCAAAAAAGAATATTTACTGGCCGGCAACCATGAAATCTCTGAGGCAGCATTTTTCTTTATCTTATCATAATACAATAAGGCTGTTGCTGCATCCGGGAAAGTTGAAAAAACGAGTAAATTACGGTCGGCATCCAGCTCTTCTTTATTGATATTGAAAGTTTGGCCGTAATAATTTTCCCTGTTGTAACGTATGAATGCGTTTCTGGCCTCCGTCACATATACCTGGTCCACCTTATCCAGGATCATAAGCACAAAATGCGGGGCTGTAACCGACATTACAAAAGGGCCACTGGTTAGCGGCGGGGTTATTTTTTTGATACTATCCTTTATTACAACCGGCGATGGCGGAGGTTTACTTTCAACTTTTGGCTTTTCATCAACCTTAATTATTTTTTCCTCTTCCGCTCTAGTTATTTCGAGACTGGTAAGGTACTTTTCTATTTCAGCCCTTCTATTCAATACGTCGATCATCGTTGCCGCCTTTTCTTTAAGCGGCGATGTTGGGTTATTATCAATTATGGATTGTAACCCTTTAATAGCAGCACTGTCATCCCGGTTCTTTACCTGATGAAGTGCTTCAATATAGGATAGTTGCGGCGACCAGTAATTTATACCAAAAAGACTGTCTGCCTTTTTCTTTTCAGCCATGGCTTTATCAAAATTACCTTCAATAAAAAGGTTATATATTTCTTCATAAAATTTTGTGGCTTCCGGGTTTTTGATCTGTGGGTTTGTAGGAGTTGGATGGCTGAGTATCTGCCCCGCTCTGCTGTTAGCGAATTTGTTGTTCAATAAATCCTTATAAAGATCCGCCTTTGTTTTGTTACCCAGTTTGGTGTAACAATAGTACAGGCCAAGATAAACCTCGCCATCCAGTAACCGGGCCGGAAAGCGTTGCAAATAGGCTTCATAAGTATTTACAGCCAGTTGAAATTCTTCCAGTTCATTTTGATAAAGTTGAGCCAGATCAAACATATTTGCAGCAATTATTTCATTGCTGGCCGAAAGTTTTTCTTCGGTTAATGGCAGGTTTTTCATGAGGCCTTCAATACTTATATCTTCAGGCGCTAAAGTATTTGCAGCACTATCTTTTGCATTGATCTTTTCATTTTTAATATCTCTGCCCGGGTTGTTGCCGGTGATTATAATTTCTATGGCAGCTTTGCGCCGCCAGTTGTCTAAATTGGGACGGTTACCCCATCTGCTTTTAAAATCACTAAAGCCCCTCGTCTTAATTGAGCTGTTATAGAAATACCATTCACCCTTGCTGGGTTGTTCAAAAAGATCGGTTTGCTGCTGGTTATTATCTCTAAATGAATTATTATCGCCTCCGGAACTGCCATCATCTTTAAAACCTTTTTCCTTACGTAATTTCTTTACTAATTTTTTTACAAAGTCATCCCTTTCTACAGGCTGCATGGCAGCAATAAGTTGCAAACTGTCTTCCCTTTCAATGTTGCTGATGGCTTCTGCGATTTTGTTTAAAGAATTTTTTCTTTCCTGTATAAGGGCTATGCGTTTATCAAAAACGGAATCGGAGCCGCTTTGCAGGCTATC
>JANOGE010000118.1:0-11653 GCA_031414035.1 Chitinophagaceae bacterium
GTTCCTGTTTGGATTTTGCAGTTCCATATCAATGAACCGGACATTCTTATTTTCTGTTTCATCTTTTACAGTTACTGATCCAGGTTTCCCCGTCTGTAGCTCCTGTTTTTCCATCTTCACATCCCTGACTGCAGGAATAAATAATATTATTGTATCCGAAATTCCATCCAGGATATCCAGGTAAACCATATTCACTCCTTCGGAAGTTATATCATATTTCAACCTCGTAATTTCAGATTTGTTCAACCCCTGTTTTTCTCCGGTAATATATACTGCCGCTTTTTCTGTAGCCGGTATATCAGCTTTAATGATGGTCTTTTGAGCAATGGTGGGGTCATTTACAACAGCTGCCAGTATAGTTGAAAATGCATCCCCGGCCAATTCAGTTTCAACCAATTCTCCATTTTCTTCTTTCTTTTCGGGCATCAGCAACACCATGGTTTGCAGGTTGGCCAATCCCCATCCTTTTTCCTTAAAATTTTTTAACAGGTACCCTGCATCGGCCTCTTTAACGGTAATGGTAACTTTTTGTTCAGGCCATTCCTTTTTAGGAAAGCCGAATGAGAAATCATATGAACTGTCAATTAATTTGGAAATTATAATATATCCTGATGCAGATGAACTCAATATTTTTTTATCCATCTTAACATAAAACGGTTGTTTATTTTCTGTTTGAATATAAACAAAACGGCTTTGCTGTGCACAGAGGCCCCGGGCCTGGAACGAAAAGAGAAATAACAGTAATGAAGATCTCAACCTAATCACTTTCATTTATATGAGAATTTTACCTTATCAAAAATACTTATTAATATAATCCTTTTACCATTTAAATAAAAATTGCCTTAGCATTAACTTAACCAACCTTATTTTTGCACTCTAAAATTTAAATATGAAGAAAATTCTGTTTTTAGTTGCATTCATTTCGGGACCGCTTTTTATGTTGGCCCAGCCAGGACAGGAACCAAAAGATACTTCCTGGAAAAAGATTTACCGGGCTACCAGTCCGAGGATAAATGACCTGGTTCATACCAAACTGGATGTAAAATTTGATTATGATAAGGCCTGGATGTATGGTAAGGCCTGGATAACATTAAAGCCTCATTTCTATACTACCGATTCCCTTTTGCTGGATGCCAAAGGAATGGATATTAAAGAAGTGGCGATGATGAAAGGCTCTGCTAAATCCGCATTAAAATTTACTAATAATGGAACGGAGTTAAGAATTACACTTGACAGGATGTATAAAGGCGGTGAAAATTATACCGTTTATATTGATTATGTAAGTAAACCCAACGAATTAAAAGTAAAGGGAAGCGCTGCCATAAACGATGCCAAAGGTTTATATTTTGTCAATCCTAAAGGGGAAGATAAAGACAAGCCAACACAAATTTGGACCCAGGGTGAAACAGAAGCAAACAGTGCCTGGATGCCTACTATTGATAAACCGAATCAAAAAACCACTGAGGAGATCTATATGACCGTTCCGGCAAAATATGTTACCCTCAGCAACGGTTTATTAATAAGCCAGAAGAAAAATGCAGATGGTACCCGTACCGATTACTGGAAAATGGATCTGCCGCATGCTCCGTATTTATTTTTTATGGGTGTGGGTGAATTTTCAATCATTAAAGACAGTTATAAAGGAAAAGAAGTGAGTTATTATGTAGAGAAAGAACAGGCGCCGTATGCAAGAGGCGTATTTGGCCAAACCCCCGAAATGATAAAATTCTTTTCGGATAAATTAGGAGTTGACTATCCCTGGCAAAAATATTCCCAAATGGTGGGAAGGGATTATGTAAGCGGGGCCATGGAAAACACTACCGCTACTTTACACCAGGAAAGTGCTTACCAAAACGCAAGAGAATTAACCGATGGTATTGGCTGGGAAGGTACCATTGCCCATGAACTATTTCACCAGTGGTTTGGTGACCTGGTAACTGCCGAAAGCTGGAGTAATCTTACTGTTAATGAATCAATGGCCGATTACAGCCAGACACTCTGGATGGAATACAAGCATGGTAAAGATGCAGGTGATGCAGAAAATCAACAGGGACTGCAGGGTTATTTATCCAATCCCAATGAAAGTAAAAAAGACCTTGTAAGATTCAGATACGCTGATAAAGAAGATATGTTTGACCTGGTGAGTTATCAAAAAGGCGGACGGATACATCATATGCTGCGAAATTTTGTTGGAGATGATGCTTATTTTAAATCACTGAACAATTATTTAAACACTAACAAATTTAAACCGGGCGAATCAGGACAAATGCGCCTGGCCTTTGAAGAAGTTACCGGTAAGGATATGAACTGGTACTGGAACCAGTGGTTTTATGGCAGTGGCCATCCCATTGTAAAAATTGATTATAATTATGATGATGCCAACGGCAGGGCCACGGTGATCATTGAACAGACACAAAAAACGGATAAGATTTTCAGGTTACCCTTTGCTATTGATGTGTACAACGGTGCCAATAAAAAAAGATACACGGTTTGTGTAGAGAATAAGATTGATACTTTTACTTTCAGCTACACACAAAAGCCCGATCTGATAAATGTGGATGGAGACAAAGTAATGCTTTGGGCAAAAACGGATAATAAAACAACAGAGAACTACCTGCACCAGGCAAAATATGCACCCTTATATTTAGACCGCAGAGAGGCCCATGATTATTTTGCTAAAAAAGGAATGCCCGAATTGATGGATGGCTTAAAAGATAAATATGCCCCGCTTCGCAGAAATGCGATCACTAAACTTGGAACTTCAAAAATTAAAGCCGATGCAAAAGTTATCCAGGCCATTGAAACGATCGCCAATACCGACAAAGACAGGAGAACCAAAGCAGCGGCTATTTCTTTCCTGGCTAAAACCAAAGATTCAAAATACAGATCAGTGTATGAAAAAAGTATAAATGACAGCAGTTATTCTGTTGCCGGTGCCGCTTTGAATGGTTTACAGGGCTTAGAACCTGCTAAAGCTTACGAAATGGCAAAAAAATACAGTGCTGATGCCAAAGGCGATCTTGGAGATGTTGTAAGTGATATTATAATGAGTAACGGGACCGAATCTGATTTTGATTTTATTGCCGGCCGTTTCGACAAAGCACCATTAAGCGAAGCGAAACTTAATATGGTTGAAACCTTCAGTACTTACCTGGAGAAAGTAAACAATACAGGTAACGTGAAAAAAGGAATTGATATGATATTAAAATTCAGGCAGGCAATTCCTGAACAATTCAAAGGATTTACCGAGCCCATTTTTAAAGGGTCATTTGATAAATTAAGCAAAGCAAAAGGTGGAGAGATCGCCGATTATATTACAAACGGAATGAAATAAATAAGCAGACATACAACAAAATAAACGCCCCGAATGATCGGGGCGTTTATTTTAAACTATTTTATTTAGGCATATGTGTAGTCAGGACACAAGTAAAAATGTGTATAAATTTATTTATTACCCCGGAGTATATGAAGACACTAAGTTCCTACAGAAAAAATAAGTAATTCTCATCCTGTGTGTTATTATTATACCTCGCCTTGACCAAAATTTATCATTTTTCCAATCTTTCGTAAATCCAGCTGCATTAATATCAATTTGAGGGAATTTATGAAGTAGCGTTTTTATTTGACCAGAAAATGGAGATGTATGGCTACATCTATCGAGCAGATAAGCCATAATACATAGACTTGAATATATTTTATCTGGCTTCGATGGGTTTATTTTAATCCAATTATAAATAGGTTTCTTTGGAAGAGTAGGCCCTATCGTTAAAGTTCTATTCCAAAGCCTACTATGATGAGCGCAAATATTTCTTATATAAGCTAAGTGTTCAATCCAAGATTCTAAAATTGTATAACTAACCCCAAAATGTGCTGCAATAGCTTTTTTGGCATCATTTGCGATTAAGTTTTTAAACATTATAGATAATTGCCCAAATGACAAAACCTCTAAAGTCATCCAAGCTGGAGGGTTTTTAGGATTAGTATATTTCCCATTATAATGTTGAATAAAAACTTCTTTTGTTCTATTTAATTCTTCATTTATTTTTTTCAATGTTTTATTATACCCATCTACCTTAATATAATATTTTGGGTCTTCGTACCAATTAGCCCCGTGTCTAATACTATATTCAAATACTATTTTACTCCTTAATGCAACTTCAATTCTTTCTATTGCATCCATACAAATAAACCTCAATTCTCTGTCAAAATGGTATAGTCTAACAACCCTCTCTAAGGTTGCCCACGGCATATAATCATGATTTGTGTCCCCGTATTTTTGGAATGAAAGAAGATATGCGCTTAAGCGATAGTAATTAATATTAGTAAGATAGTATTCAGCTTTCTTGTCACTTTTTATTATTAAACCACGTTTTTTTAATAATAGAATTTGATCTGAAATTGAAAGGGCTGGTTTAGTATAGTTCATCTATTTTAAACAGAAAACCCGCCCAGGTGCGCTAATCTAACGGGAAGCGTGGCAGGTATTGTTATAACAAAGATAACATCATTTTACGTTTTTGCAAGAAAATAGTCTTAAAATATACCTTTTAACCCACAAATAACTAAAAATTAGCTATTTGTAAAATTATCAGCAAACTGAAATTGAAGAAAAAAACTAATAAATACTACCTTTATTAGTATGGCAAAAAAGAAGAAAGGAAAAACCCCAATGGAGAAACTAACTGAGGGGTATAATACATTTATAAAAGGTAAAGAAATCAATACCGATGGTAGGGAATTATTCGAAAAAGCAATAAAGAAAACTGCGATACCTAAACCACGTTCTGTAAAATAGTTTCAAACATAGTATCCTGTTTATCTTTATTCATCATTCTAAAAGCTACCTCATCCACATATTTTTGTAAGTGCTTTGCAGAAACGTGAATATGAGTCCCTTTAATTGTTCTCTTTAAATTAGACCATACATTCTCAATGCTATTAGTGTGGTAATTACCCCTCTTAAATTCATTTTCGATATGGTTAATTACTTCATGCTTTACATAGTGTAAATTCAATCCACTATATCCTGAATGACCATCAGTAACTATAACAGCATCTTTAGAAACATTATTTTTTACTCTTTCCTTAAATGTTTTGTTATCTGTCATTACTTCAAGTCTTATTTTTTTATCAGCAGAAATAAATCCCATTACGGCAGTTTTTTTATCAGCAGGTGTTATACCGTCTTTAAACATTTCGGCACGTTGTTTTTTATGCATATTATTAACAAGCATCCCAATATACGTTTCATCTATTTGTACCGTTCCTGTTAACTTACCTAATGTTTTATCAGACATGAGTAACTTAATTTGATGGCTCATGCGTAAAGCAGTTTTGTAGCACACATTTAGTTGCCTTTCAAGTTCCTTTGCAGCAACCCCGTTCCTTGTGGTTGTCTGTAAGAAAATTGCATAAAACCAATGTGTGAGGGGTGTTGTACTTTTTTCAAATATTGTATCCTTTGTTGGGTAGACTTGAAAACCACAGCAAGGGCATTGATAAGACCTTCTATCATTTACTCTTGTAAATGGCTTATCACTTTCACATTTAGGGCAAACAAGATTAGTAAACCTTAATTGGAATATCTTATCCAAACAAGCATCATCATTTGGATACATTGCTCTGAATTGTGTTATCGTAAATTTGTTCATAGTTTATAACTTTAAACTAATTAATTAAAAAAATTATCTCCTGTTTAGTACAGGTATCGAAGGGAATTTATTTACTTCAATGAACTGAACTCCATCAATAGTAAACGAACTCATTTTGTGTTCTTTTATCAACTTATAAATATACGAGGGTGTTACGCCCTCATTCTTTGCGTAGTTTTTAATTGTCAGTAAATTGCCTATTTCAATTTTCATGAGTGCAAGGTAATACATTTATTTGATAGTTGCAAACTTTCAACTAAGATTGTGGATTAATATTTAAGAAGGCAGTTATTTTATTCGTTTTCATATCTTTAGAGTATTCTATAATATGTGGATAAGATTATTTTTCTTGGGTTCTTATGTAACAAGTTGTAACAAGATTGTAACAGGGTTTGATTTAATATGCTGGTTATCAATCAGTTCTTATAATACACTTATGTAACACTATGATAAAAACATGGGAAAATAGAGCAATTGCATTATTAGATAGGAGCTTATCAAATATTCCTACGGAACTTAATGAGTTAGACTGGAAAAGCCAACTTTCAGAGGATACTACAAAACTTGCAAAACACCTATCAGCATTTTCACATTTAAACGGAGGTGGCTTTTTAGTATTTGGGATTAATAATGATGGTTCTTATGGAGATGCATTATCTAAACAAAATATTGATGATATAATACGTCGCTTAGGGAATATAGCAAATAATAATTTGAATACTCCTTTAGGCATTGATCATATCGTTACAAATTATCATGACCATAATCTTCTATTCATATTTATACCAGAGAGTCAGCATAAGCCAATATATTTAAAAGGAAATGATTTATATGAAAGTTATAAACGGTCTGCGGGACAAACTGTGAAAATGCCCTCTTCTGAAGTAAAAGCTCACATCGCTTTATCTCAAAACTTAACATTTGAAGACCAAATTACACTTCAAAATATTTCTAAAGGTGAACTCCACGAATTATTAGACTACACAACTTATTATAGATTGTTAGGGCGAAAAATGCCTGAAAAAGAAAGTACCTTTTTGGAAGATTTTATAACTGAAAATTTACTTAAACTAAGTACACACAATACTTACCACATAACAAATATGGGAGCGATTTTATTCGCAAATGATATTATTAAATTCAATTCATTAAAAAGAAAAGCTGCCAGACTTATTATATATAAAGGAACAAATAAAATAGAAGCCATTAGAGAAGTAATAGGTCAAAAGGGGTATGCTGCGGGATTTGAGGGGTTGATAAAATACATAATCGATATTTTACCCACTAATGAAGTTATTGAAAATGCCCTTAGAAGGGAGATAAAAATGTATCCAGAGGTTGCTCTGAGAGAATTTGTAGCCAATGCATTAATTCATCAAGATTTTAGTATTTCGGGTACTTCAGTTACAATTGAGATTTTTAAGGATAGAATAGAAATTACCAATCCTGGAATACCATTAATTGATACTAATAGGTTTATTGGCGGAACTCCTAAATCAAGAAATGAATCAATGGCATCATTATTAAGAAGATTACATATCTGTGAGGAAAGGGGAAGCGGCGTTGCACGTGCCATTGGAGCTATTGAAGCTTTTCAACTACCTGCACCAAAATTTATTAAAGAAGAAGATTATACCAAAGTAATAATATATTCTCATAAGTCTTTAAAAAAAATGGATAAAGAGGATAGGACACGAGCATGTTATCAACATGCCTGTTTTCAGCATTTCAGTAATCAAAAAACAAACAACCAATCTATTCGGAAACGGTTTAATATTTCTGATGGTAATTATCCTATCGCTTCACGAATTATTGCAGATACCATAGAGTCTGGCTTAATAAAAATATCTGAATCAAGCGGCACTTCAAGAAAACATGCAAATTATCTGCCCTATTGGGCATAAATAAGTTTCACTTAAACTCTATCAAATCATCAGTAAAGAGTAAATCAAATCCTTCAAACTTGTGGCTATCCTTTAGCTTAGTGTTATTATCTTCTAACCAATCAGTCTTTACCCAATATAATCCCCTGAGAGAGTTCTTAGGTTGGAGTAATTTGAGGATGTCGTGTTTGTTGAGGTTTCTTACGGTTTCCCTGAGATTAGCCGTAAATCCAGTTACTTCTTTGTATTTAGCCTGTATAGCATTGAGTTTGCTTGCTTCCCCCAAAATATCCATTATTTTAATTACCTGAATTTTCAGGTCTGCTTTCATTGGGAATGGTTTTTCAGGCTCTAATATTTCAACATCATTACCTGCACTTTGAACCCTCATTCCTTTATTTGCTCCAAGATTTACATTGCCGTATTTTATCTTCTTAATGAGTTTATCAATATCAGATAATTTCTCTGCAAGCTGCTTCCTGTCTTTGTTTAAGCTACTTAATATTAGCTCTGTTTCATTGGTATATTCCATAATAATTACAATTAAATAACAGCAAAATTATACACTAAATAAACCACAAAAAAATACCCCCGAAATTATCAGGGGTTTTCAAGTTTATTTGTGTTCTGACTACACATATTCCTTTATTTACCAGCTTCCGCTTGATCCGCCACCACCAAAACTTCCACCACCAAATCCTCCAAACCCGCCTGAGCTTCCTCCGCCTCCTCCACCCCAGCCACCTCCACGGCCCCCACCACTAAGCATACTCCCAATTGTCCATGCTGCAAAACCGCGACGGCTCATGAAAGAACCTCCACCACCCTTTCCTCCACTCATGGCCAAAAAA
Source organism: Chitinophagaceae bacterium (assembly GCA_031414035.1). Classification (GTDB taxonomy): domain Bacteria; phylum Bacteroidota; class Bacteroidia; order Chitinophagales; family Chitinophagaceae; genus Ferruginibacter. The sequence goes on from JANOGE010000118.1 coordinate 8,386, forward strand.
AGTAAGATCAGTATAATGATAAAAATGATACGACCAACCGGTGATCCTTTTTTCTTATAATTGGCTGGTGCTGTATATTCCCCTTTAAGCGCCTGTATGATGGCATCCGTTCCTTCTTCTATTCCCCGGTAATAATCATCCCCCTTAAAATTAGGAACAATGATATTATCTATAATTTGTTTACAGGTAATATCCGGCAACGCCCCTTCAACTCCATATCCTGTGGCAATATTTAATTTACGGTCACTTTTGGCAATGAGCAGTACAACACCGTTATTATTTTCTTTTCCACCCACACCCCATGCCCTGCCCAGTTTAATATTAAAATCGGCTACTTCATTACCATTTAAAGAAGGAATGATAACAACAGCAATCTGTGTAGATGTACTGTCGTCAAATGCAACAAGCTTGTTTTCCAAAGCTTTTTTCTGGTCATCCGTAAGCGTACCGGTAAAATCATTTACCAGTTGTGTTGGTTTCTGTTTAAGAAGTGTTTCCGGATCAAAAGTTTTTTGTGAAAAGGAAACAAGTTGTACCAGCAGTAAAATGAATATGGAGAGAATTTTTTTCATGCCCCTTACCCCTAAAGGGGAATATTATTTTTTTATAAACTGAATATATTTATTATTTGCCAAAAACAATTTCGTCCGGCAATTCATTTTTATCTTCTGTTGGAATATATGGAAATTTTTCTTTTAAAGTTTCCCCTATTTGTTTAACACATTGCTCAATACCATTGCTGATATTATGTTTTGTAAATTGGGCGATCATATTTTTTACAGCAGCATTCCAGTATTCGGCACCGGCTTTTTGGTAAATACCTTCGTCAGCAAACAGGGCCAGCTCATGATCTTTCATGGCAATGTACAGCAACACGGCATTGCGGTGATCGGTCTCCTGCATCTTTAATTTAAAGAAAACCTCAGCGGCACGGTCAATGGCATCTACATAAGCATTTTTACTTTCTACATAAATCCTGATCTCTCCACTGGTTTCTTTTTCGGCCATACGTATGGCTTCTACGATCTGCGCTTTATCTGCTACAGAAAAAAATTCTCTCTTTTTATAAAATGGAAATAAGCCCATTAAAATTTTATTTCTATTGATTTATCTGCTCCGGCATCTGACTGAAAACCTTCTTTTAATGTAAATCCTAAAATTCCCGCAACCAGTTTTGTTGGAAAACTTCTTACCGAATTATTATACGTATTTATTGCGTCATTAAAATCCTGACGGGCAATTTTAATTCTTCTTTCTGTTCCTTCCAGCTGGGTTTGCAGGCCCGAATAGGCAGCTGTACCTTTTAAAGTGGGATACTTTTCAATCCGTATGATCAGGTTGTTTGTTGCAGATGCCAGTTCATCCTGTGCAGCAGCCTGCCTGTTAAAATTATCTGCAGAAACATTATTCGCTTCCATATTCACAGATACTGCTTTACTCCTTGCTTCGGTAATTTTTTGCAGTGTTGTCTGTTCAAATTCTGAAACACCCTTAACCACATTTACAATATTGGGAATGAGGCTCATCCTGCGCTGATAGGCATTCTGAACCTCATTCCACTGAAGCTTGACTTTTTCTTCTTTATTTACAAGGCCATTAAAACTGGTAATAAGAAATATACCAATTACAAGTAAAATACCGGCAATAATAAACCAGGCCGACCGATTTTTTTTTATAGGTATCATGTTTAGAATTTAACTTCCGGAGCTTTTTCAGCACCTGCGTCAGATTTAAATCCTTCTTTCGCTTTAAATCCAAACAAGCCACCCAGAATATTCATCGGGAATGACCGCACTTTAGTATTGTACACGTTAATGGCATCATTAAAAACTTTCCTGGAGTTTTTTATGCTGTTCTCAATACCTTCCAACTGACCCTGTAACTGGGTAAAGTTCTGGGTTGCTTTTAAATCAGGATAGTTTTCAACAACGGCAAGCAACCGGCTCAGTGCGCCTGTCATTTGGCCCTGTGCTTCCTGAAATTTGGCGATATTTTCAGGAGTTAACTGATCAGCCGTAAAATTCACCGATGTTGCTTTAGCCCTTGCTTCAACCAGTTTGGTCAATGTTTCCTGTTCAAAATTGGCAGCTCCTTTAACGGTGTTAACCAAATTACCAACCAGGTCTGAACGGTTTTGATATTCGGTCTGAACATTGTTCCAGGCTTTCTTTACATTCTCATCCTGTTTTACCAAACCATTATATCCATTGCATCCCCAAAAGCCGAGGATGACAAGTATTCCTATTAAAACCAATAATCCAGTGCGTTTCATAATTTTTTTTTTAGTGTTAAGATGATAAAAATAATATTTTTTTAAGCGTATTCGAGATTAATTACCAACAAAACTAAAAGTAACCCGTTAAAACTGTTAATTCCGGCCCCCTCAAAATCTCCCCCCAAAGGGGAGACTTTTGAATCTCTTTTATGTAAAGAGCATTTTTTAATTCTGAATTTCTCAATCTTTTATGGCAGCAATACCCGGCAATACTTTTCCTTCAAAATACTCCAGCATGGCGCCACCGCCTGTACTTACATAACTTACTTTGTCTGCCAGGTGAAATTTATTAACAGCCGCCACACTATCGCCACCACCTACTAAACTGAAAGCGCCATGTGACGTGGACTCAACAACAGATTCTGCAACAGATTTTGTACCCTGCTGAAATTTTTCCATTTCAAACACCCCCATCGGGCCGTTCCACAAAATGGTTCTTGATTTGCCGATTATTTCATTAAATATTCCTCTTGCTTTAGGGCCAATGTCCAAACCCATCCATCCATCGGGTATGGCATCGCTGGGTCGGACTTCTGTTTTTGCATCGGCAGCAAATTTATCAGCAATGACAGAATCCTCAGGTAAGTGTATACTGACATTTTTTTGTTTAGCCAGTTCCAAAATATCCAAAGCGGTTTGTAAACGGTCTTCTTCACATAAAGATGAACCTATTTTACCTCCCCTTGCTTTTAAAAAAGTATAAGCCATTCCTCCGCCGATAATAATATCTGTTGCTCTTTGCAAAAGGTTTTCAATGATCAGTATTTTATCTGTAACCTTTGCTCCGCCTATAATTGCACAAAAAGGTTTTTCAGCTTCATGCAGCACTTTCTCTGCGCTTAAAACTTCGGCATTCATTAATAAACCAAACATCTTTTTATCGGAAGGAAAAAATTTTGCTATCACTGCGGTAGATGCATGTGCCCGGTGTGCGGTACCAAAAGCATCATTAATATATACATCACCCAGTTTGCTTAATTTTTCAGCAAAGGC
>JANOGE010000119.1:0-5068 GCA_031414035.1 Chitinophagaceae bacterium
GAAAAACCCGTAAAAAGCATTTGTATAGATATTAAGCCTGAAACAGTTGACGAAGCATTTACAGTTATGCTGGCTAAAGATGATTATGATTTTGACAATTATTTGGACAGCTATTTCAAGCATCCATTCTTTTTTGAAACAGTTTGTCCGGTAAGAAGTTCTCCTGATTTTCATTTTAAATTAAACCAATTGGTAGAAAATATAAAAAACGGTGACATAAATGAACATTTAAACAGGGAATGGTTTCTTGACCTGGTCGAAAAAGTAATATATCATGAATATGGTAATTACCTGGCTTTAAATGGCATTCATTCTGTAAAGCCTTCAACAAAAAAGGAAATACTGGAACGCTTGAAGTTTGGTAAACAATACATAGATGATAATTTCGTCTTAATAAATGATATTGCTGAAGTAGCTGCTGTTGCCAGCCTTTCAGAGTTTCATTTCTTTCGTTCTTTTAAGCAGGCCTTTTCTGTTACACCTTATCAATATTTATTAAATAAGAGATTAGAACTTGCCAAATCATTGCTTCAAAATAAGGATCAATCACTTAATAAGATTGCTGTACAATGCAGCTTTACTGATTTAGCTACTTTTAGCAAGGCCTTTAAAAGGCAGTATGGAGTTGCTCCAACACAATTTCACCAATAAACCAGTAAATATTTATCGGATATTTCCAGTAGAAAACTTTAATGATAAAATGCAATAAGGCTTTCTACCTTTTATTTTAAAGTTTATTTCTCAATTTCTTAATTTTCTACTGATATAAGAATTTCTAATTTGCTCCCGGAGGATTATTCTTCCTTAAATAATTAGTTATTGTATTACTCACATGTACTGTGGTTCCTTCTCCTTCAAATATCCCGTGAGTGCGGTTCGGATAAATCATCAGGTTAAAGAGTTTTCCTTGTTTAATTAATTCGTTGATGAGCACTTCTGCATTTTTGTAATGTACATTATCATCACCTGTGCCATGTATGTAAAGGAGATTTCCTTTAAGGTTTTTTGCATAAGTTATTGGTGAACATTCCTTATAGGCTGCCTCGTCATCCTGTGGCAATCCCATTAGCCTTTCCGTATAAATATTATCATAAAAATGATGATCCGTAACCGATGAAACTGCAACGCCTGTTTTATAGATTTCAGGATAGCGGAAAAGTAAGTTCAATGTCATGTTACCACCGCCACTCCATCCGTGTACAGCCACCCGGTCACCATCAATGAATTTCCATTTCAAAATCTCTTTAGTGGCCATGGCCTGGTCATGTGTATTAAGCGTACCTACTTTTTTATAAATACTTTTTCGCCACTCCCGGCCTTTCATTGCGGGAGTACCCCGGTTGTCTAATGCAATGCCAATATAGCCTTCGGGAATCAGTTGCGAAATATAACTATCAAATGAAGGAACATCATTGGCAACGGTAGCAGCCGGTTCCCCATATACATAGAAACAGACAGGATACTTTTTATCCGGATTAAAGTTATTGGGCTTTGCCATGATGCCATCCATTTGCACATTATCCGCAGTGGTAATTTTTATTTTTTCAAGGCTAAAGCCAAGATTGGGATTTGCAAATACATCTTCGGTATTGGGATATACCTTTTTGTGATTGGATAAGTTAACCAGCCTGCCATTGGTTAACCTGGTAATACTGGCGTTGGTGTGTTTGGCAAATTGTGCATCTGGCGAAAAAGTATAGTTGTTAGTACCATTAAAAATAGCGGGAGTTACACGTACCGTATCTTTTGTAGTAATATTTACTTTATACAAATATTGTTGTGTAGCATCAGTTGGACTGGCATAAAAATACACATCACCATGTATGGCATCAATGGTTTTAAAATCAGTATCGTAATTCCCTTTTGTTAAAAGTTCTGTTTGCTTTCCATCTGCCGATACCTTATACAGGTGCATCCAGCCATCACGGTCGCTGCTGTAAATAAATGCTTTTCCATTTTCTACCCAGGTCCATTGCCGGGAATCATAACCAGAGGATGTGGCCACATCCACCCAGGCTTCATCTTTATCGGTAAATATCAGTTGTGCATTGCCGGTTGCAGGATTGCATTTGAATAAGTGGGCTTCATTTTGCCTGCGGTTGATCTGCAGTACTGTTAAGTCGTTTGCACTTGCCCATTCCATACGGGGCAAATAATTTTGCTGCGGATCTCCCGGAATATTCATCCACAAAGTTTTTTTAGTTGTAATGCTTACCACACCAACTTTTGCAGGGGAGGGGCTTTCTCCGGCCTTAGGATATTCAACCGGAATTGTAAATGGATAGAGCGAATCGGTATTATTAATCATCAGGTGGTTCCGGATTTTGGTTGCATCTATATTCCAGTAAGCAATGCTTTTACTATCGGGGTTCCAGCGAAACCCATCACGGCAAAAAAACTCTTCCTCATAAGCCCAGTCAAATGTACCGTTGATAAGGCGGTCAGTTCCATTGGTTGTTAAAGCAGTAATCTTTCCGGTGGTTACATCTTCCACATACAGGTTGTGCTTACTCACATACGCTATATTTTTTCCATTGGGAGAAAACTTGGCAAACTGCAATGACGAGGCAGGCATTCCCTTTCCGATTGGCCGGCCTTTTCCTGTTGTTAAATCAAAGAGCCAGTAGTCGCCCTGTGTATTGGCCCGCCACACTTTTTTTGAGTTTGTATAAATGAGCATTGATTTTTGATTGGCCGACCAGACTATATTTTGTATGGACGAGGAAAACCCGGTTGCAGTAAGTTGATCTTTGCTTAGTATTGTTGTTTTGGAGTTTAGGTTATCAGCAGTGTAAACCACAATATTATTGCTTTCGTTTACCCAAAACTGGTGAGAGTTGGGCAACCACTTTAACTGGTTTATATTAATACTGGTTTGGTTTTGTGCAAACGATACAAAGGATGTGCAACAAAAGGTTAGTGCAATTAAAAGATTTCGCATTGATTGTTTTGATTTTAGTGGAATGGTAAAATTAGTTTTCTGCATTAATATAAGCTTACCACTTAAACATAAATCCATGTCTTTCACATAATAAGCAGGATTTGACAAGTCTTTTAGTTTTTTACTTCTTTAGTTTTGTTTTAAAGGGTTACTACAATTTTTTATTTTATGAAGAAAATATTGATTTACATTTTTCTTGGATTATACTGCAAGGCCCCGGCACAACAAAATCCGTTGTTGCAACGCACTATTGCTACTAGTGATGGTAACGTATATGATACAAAAGCATGGTCGCTGCCCACTGCTGCCCCTGTCCGTTCTACTCCATTAGTTGCCGGCGACTATGTTTATTTTGGTAATGCAAAAGGAGTTTTTTATGCTGTGCAGAAAAAAACAGGTGCTATTAAATGGAAATATGAAACCGGGCAGGCTATACATTCATCTGCCACTATTGCCAATGGAAAAATATTTTTTGCAGATAATCAGCAAGCCCTTTATGCGCTGAATGAAAAAGACGGTAAACTGGTTTGGAAATATTCATTCGGTAAAAAACTGGATTACCCCTGGCGGTTTGATTATTTCTATTCTTCACCCGTTATCTATAATGATAAAATAGTAATTGGTGGCGATGATGGTTATGTACACCTGGTAAATCATAAAGACGGTAAAGAAGTTTGGAAATATAAAGCCCTTACAGTAATAAGGACAACCGTTGCTGTAGAAAGTAACATGGCATATTTTGGGGATGTAAATGGTGCCTTTTATGCCCTTGATATGCTAACCGGTAAAAACAAATGGCTATACAGTACAATGGGTGATACCTTAAAGAGCGAAGATTGGGGGTATGACAGAAAAGCAATTCTGTCCAGCCCGGTTGTGTATCAAAATAAAATCATTTTTGGCGCAAGGGATGGGTTTGTTTATTGCATTGATAAGCAGGGGAATTTAGTATGGAAATACGACCATGATATTTCATGGGCCATTTCCACAGTTGCAATAAAAGAAGATAAAGTAATTACAGGTACTTCTGATGGCAGTTTTGTACAGGCTCTTGATATTAATAATGGCAAAGAGCTTTGGCGATATAACGGCTCTACACTTTTCTGGGCTTCGCCTCTGATTGTTGGTACTAAAATCTACATTGGCGGTTTTGATGGCCAGTTGTATTGTATTGATTTAAATACAGGAAAAAGGATTTCGCAGTTTGCTTCTAACTCCACCATATTATCATCTGCTGTTTATAATGACCAAATGATTTTTGTTGGTTCAGATGATGGCAACCTGTATGCATTAAAAGGCCATAATGATAAAAGAATTGCTGAGATTGATAACCTGAAACGATATGTTTTTTTTGAACGTGGCGTAAATGTGTATTTTAAAGGTGGCGCCGATGTGAGGGTTAGGAACTATTTATTAAACCAGCGCTTTACTTTTATTGGGATAGATTCAATAACGGCAATTCTGGGTAGGGGTGCTGCAAAAAATACGGTTATTGTATTTGCGTCAAATTATTTCCCCAAATCTATTACGGTTAAAAATGAACAATCTTTACTGAGAAAATACCTGGATAATGGCGGCCGTATAATTATTGCAGGTGCAAACCCCTTAGCCTATTTGATTACGGAGAAAGAAAAAACAGAAGTTGGCTTTGATGTACCTGCCGCTGATTCGGTTTTGGGAATGAAATACGGCCCCAATGATACCCGTTCTTTTGATGGCATATTCCCCAACTTTCCTACGGAGAAGGGGAAAGAGTTTGGGCTTCCTGATTCATGGGTTTCTATGTTATATATTGACCCGAAGCAGGTGGATGTAGTATTGGGCAAAAATGAAAATGGGAGGGTATCTGCTTTTATGAAAAAGTATAAAAATGGCGGGCAATTGATACAGGTATTTTTAAATCCGGATATGCCCGTGAATATGGATGCAATAATTAAACTGGCTGAGTGGGAGATAAAATAAAGATTATTTAATTAAAAAAAATGAACCCATTTAATACAGGGAAAGGCATTTATTATTTAATGTTCTTTTTTATTTTATTGGGTGTATGCTGTAATATTACTATGGAAGAGTTAACTGATAAAGAAAAACAGCAAATTAAAAAGGAAGTAACCCAACTGCTGCACG
>JANOGE010000120.1:0-8540 GCA_031414035.1 Chitinophagaceae bacterium
AAACGATCCCTGATGACGCTGCCAATCATTTACTTTCTGTTTGCGAACAACTGGTTCACCGCAGTGTATGGCTGGTAGGAGGAGATGGATGGGCTTATGATATTGGCTATGGTGGACTGGATCATGCATTGGCCAGCGGAAAAAATATAAATATTCTTGTATTGGATACGGAAGTGTATAGTAATACCGGTGGTCAAAGTTCTAAAGCAACACCTACAGCAGCTTCTGCAAAATTTGCATCGGCCGGTAAACGTGGCGGTAAAAAAGACCTGGCCATGCAGGCTGTTTCTTATGGTAATGTTTATGTAGCAAGAATTGCTTTTGGTGCCAACCCACAACAAACCATGCTGGCCATGAGAGAAGCTCAGGCGTATGATGGTCCATCGCTGATATTGGCTTACAGTCATTGCATTGCTCATGGATACGATCTCAAAGACGGACTAACACAACAGAACAATGCGGTGGCAAGTGGCTACTGGCCATTGATGCGCTACAATCCTGTTTTAAGAACGAAAAAACAAAATCCATTTATATTGGATTCTACCAGGCCTGTTATACCATTGAAGGAGTTTGCATATAAAGAATTGCGGTATAAAGTACTTACACAAACGAATCCTGAAGAAGCAGAAGAGTTGATGACTCTGGCACAGGAAATGGTAAACCTTCGTTGGAAAAATTATGAAGAATTGGCAACCAAATCTGCCAGTGATTTTGTACCGGTTGCGTGATGTGCTTAAATAATGAACTGTCAGCGTGAGCCTGTCGAACCCGGTAAAACTGAGTAGACCCGCCTTCGACAAGCTCAGGCGGACAACTCCAAAATGTAAACTAAAATTATTTTTTATGGACCTGCAAACCACGTACATGGGATTAAAACTGAAATCACCTATTGTGGTTTCAGCCTGTCCCTTATCAGAAAAAACAGGCAATATTGTACATATGGAAGATGCCGGTGCCGGTGCTGTTGTATTATTTTCTTTGTTTGAAGAGCAACTTAAAAAAGAAGAGGCTAAGTTTGAAGCCATTGTACAAAGTACCAGTAATATGTTTGCCGAGGCCAGTGATTTTTTCCCGGACCTTGATCAATATCATAAAGGATCTGACCAATATCTTGAAAATATACGAAAAGCAAAAGAACGGGTAGGGATCCCGGTCATTGCCAGTTTAAACGGCATCAGCAACGAAGGATGGGTCAGTTATGCGCGGCAAATGGAACAGGCCGGTGCTGATGGCCTGGAGATAAATATCTTTTTTATCCCTGCTGATGTACATTTATCATCTTCTGCAGTAGAGCACCGTTATTTAAATATTATTGATGAGGTTAAAACAACTGTAAAAATTCCGGTGGCGGTAAAGCTCAATCCATACTTTAGTGCCATGGGTAATATGGCAAAGCAAATGCAGGAATACAAGGCTGATGCATTGGTTTTATTTAACCGTTTTTATCAACCCGATTTTGACATCAATAAATTAACCCTGCTGCATAATTTACAATACAGTGAATCCAATGAGATCAGGTTACCACTTTTATGGATAGCCCTTTTATATGGCAGGATACCCATTTCACTGGCAGCTTCCACTGGTGTGCAGGGTTCTGCTGAAGTTATAAAATATATATTGGCCGGGGCAGATGTAGCCATGACCGCTTCAGCATTATATAAAAACGGCATCGGATATTTAAAAACAATGAACAGGGAACTGGAATCCTGGATGATGACCAAAGAATTTAAAAACATCGATTCATTTAAAGGGGTGATGAGCCAGCAGCATATCAGCGACCCAACCGGATATGAAAGAGCCAATTATATTAAAATACTCGAAAGCATGAAATGATTTGAAAGATCACAATAGTGAGGCTGTCTCAAAAGTATGTCATGTTGAGCCTGCCTGTCCGGTAGGCAGGCTTGTCGAAACATATTTGAGTATAAAACGTATGTTCAAATGACTCCGACAAGCTCAGTCTGACAGCAATGTTTGACTTTTGAGACAGCCTCATTTTTATTTCATCATCTATTTTATTTGCTTTCAAGTGCAGCCTGCGCAGCGGCTAACCTTGCAATAGGCACACGGAACGGTGAGCAGCTAACATAATTCATACCCAGCCTGTGAAAGAATTTTACACTGTCTGCATCACCACCATGTTCGCCACAGATACCTACTTTTAGATGTGGTTTGGCTTTGCGGCCACCTGTTATTCCCGCCCGTACCAGCTCCCCAACACCATCCTGGTCAATGGTCTGGAAGGGATCATAAGGAAGTATTTTCAGATCAAGATATTTTGGTAAGAACCCACCAATATCATCCCGGCTGAATCCAAAACTCATTTGGGTAAGATCATTGGTGCCATAACTGAAGAAGTCAGCAACATGCGCCATAAGTTCTGCACGGATAGCTGCCCTGGGTGTTTCTATCATGGTTCCATACAGGTACGGTATCTTTTTCATTTTCATTTTTACACAAACTTCTTTGTACACCCTGTCTACAATAACTTTCTGATGTATTAATTCATTAACGGTTACGGTTACAGGAACCATTATTTCAGGAAACGCTTTTTTTCCGGTCTTAAGTATTTCAGCGGTTGCTTCCAGTATGGCACGAACCTGCATTTCAGTAATTTCCGGAAAACTGATACCCAGCCTTACTCCACGGTGACCAAGCATCGGATTATTTTCATGCAGGGCAAGCACCCTTCTTCTTAATACACTCATGCTGATGCCCAGTTCTTTTCCAAGCTGGTGTAACTTATCAATGTCGTGCGGTACAAATTCATGTAAAGGCGGATCCAGCAAACGAATGGTAACCGGGTACCCCTTCATTACTTTCATCGTGTCTTTTATATCTTTCTTTACATACCTGGATAACTCATTCAATGCGGATCGCCTTTCTGTTTCCGTTTTACTGACGATCATTTTACGCAACAGGAATAAAGGCTGTTCACTTCCTTCGCCATAAAACATATGTTCTGTGCGGAACAATCCAATTCCTTCGGCACCAAATTTCATGGCATGCGCCGCATCTTCCGGAGTTTCGGCATTGGTACGCACCCCAATCACTTTTATTTTATCTACCAGCTTCATCAGGTATTTATACGATTCGTTCTTACCCAGGTCAATTTCTGTTAATGCCATACTGCCTTCATACACCAGGCCCTTGGTACCATTCAAACTCAGCAGGTCACCCTCTTTAATTATTTCACCACTCTTAGCATGAAATGTTTTGGTATCATTATGTATTTCAATATCTGAACAACCAACGATACAACATTTTCCCCAACCCCTGGCTACCAAGGCAGCATGGGACGTCATACCCCCTTTGGTGGTAAGTATGGCCTGTGCCTTATGCATGCCATCCACATCTTCCGGTGAAGTTTCTTCCCGTACTAAAATTACTTTTTCGCCTTTTGCTGCCCACGCAACCGCATCATCAGATGAAAACACAACACGCCCCCTGGCACCGCCCGGCCCTGCTGGCAATCCTTTTGCAATGGACCTGGTAACCAATTCTGCTGCAGGATCAATCATGGGAAGCAGCAACTCAACCAGTTGATTGGGCGCTACACGCATTATTGCAGTTGTAATATCAATCAGTTTTTCTTTATGCATTTCTGCTGCCATTCTTACGGCAGCAATTCCATTACGTTTACCAACACGGCATTGCAGCATATACAGTTTTCCCTTTTCAATAGTGAATTCAATATCCTGCATGTCTTTGTAATGCTGTTCCAGTCTTTTCTGATAGCTGAATAACTCTTTGTAAAGTGCCGGCATTAATTTTTCCAGCGAAGTATATTGTTTGCTTTGTTCGTTCATGGAATATTGGTTCACCGGCGCAGGTGTACGGATTCCGGCTACAACATCTTCGCCCTGTGCATTTACCAGGTATTCGCCATAAAATTTATTTTCACCGTTTCCGGGGTTCCGGGTAAAAGCAACACCGGTGCAACTGTCATTACCCATATTACCAAATACCATCGACTGCACATTTACGGCAGTACCCCATTCATCCGGAATTTTTTCTATCCTGCGGTATTCAATAGCCCTTTTACCATTCCAGCTGCTGAATACGGCGCCAATGCCACCCCACAATTGTTTCCAGGGATCATCCGGAAAATCGGTACCCAAAACTTTTTTTATTGTTTTTTTATAATCGCTAACCAGTTCTTTCAGTTCATCAACGGTCAATTCTGTATCGCTCGTATATCCTTGCTTGTGCTTGATATGTTCCAGTTTTTCATCCATCATTTTACGGATACCTTTGCCCTGCCCGAATGAATTGGTCAGGCGGGTATTCTTTACTTCAACACCAGCACCTTTTTCCATTACTACATCGGCGTACATCATGATCAGGCGCCTGTAAGCATCATAAGCAAAACGGGCATCACCACTTTGAGCAATAATTCCTTTAATGGTTTTTTCGGTGAGTCCCACATTTAATACTGTTTCCATCATGCCCGGCATACTGCGCCTGGCACCAGATCGAATAGATACGAGCAAAGGATTTTTTTCATCACCGAATTTTTTTCCGGCCAGCTTTTCCATTTTACCCAGCGCTTCTTCTACCTGTGCCTTTAAATTTTTGGGGTACGTTTTTTTATTGTTGTTTAAATAGGTGCATACCTCTGTGGTAACCGTAAATCCGGGTGGTACCGGCAACCGAAGTTTTGGATGTCCAGCCATTTCTGCAAGATTGGCACCCTTGCCGCCCAGCAGGTTTTTCATTGATTCATTTCCATCGGCTTTACCGCCCCCGAAGAAATATACATACTTCCCCGCTTTATTTGATTTTGACATGCTTAACGTTTTTTTTAAGCTACATAGTTATGCCTTGTTTACCTTAATTATTAAAACATAACTCATACAGGAAAGTGATTCTTATCATTTATCTAACCAGACTGTAAGGCAGGAATAAAACCGGAAGGGATAGGATGTTTGGGAGAATTAATTAACGCTTCCTGTTTTTAATCAATAATATAATATTTACAAGCAGGGCGCCAATTGCAGCGCCAAGTGTTAATAGTGTAACAATATGTATGGGCTTGATACAATCAGACTCTTTTAACCTGGTAAAATTAAACGTCATTAATAATATTACCAGGACTGAAATTACCAGACTTCTTTTACTAGGATTCATAGAATTATATAAAAGGTTAATTTTTACTTTCATAATAAGGAACTTCATCATGGCTAACCGTTTCGTTCTGCTGCCAGTAAGCCATAGTAACAACATGTCCGTCGGGTGTTTTAAGCAACCGCCCATAAATGGCATTGATCGTATTATAAGTGTAATCTGTTACGCCAACCGTGAATGTTTCAGGTCCCGCAGGTGTTGGTGGTGGAGGTGGTACATCCGTTCCTTCTTCCGTTTTTACGATCCCGGCAGCCATCGTGACAGCAGCAACTTTTGGAGGCGGTGATGGAACAACCACCACAGTAAATTTATTGTACTCCATTAATTTTTTTAAGAAGTCAACCCGTTCCGGTGATACATTCTTTTCCACGATGCTGCATTTAACGCCTTCCATTTCTTCACATTCGTGATTTTTATTTATAGCCATGTCAAAAAAATTATGAATTAAGAATTAAGAATTATGAATTGCATCGTTCATGATCCTCAATATTAACTTAATGAATGAATATAATCGTAGATCCAGCTCAATAAGCCGATCAACACAATAGCAGCGGCGCAAATCGTTAATCCCAATTTAGCAGAGTATTCTATTTTTATTTTTTCCAAAGGCTGATCATTTTTCTCCATGAACACTGACCTGATCACCCGTAAATAATAATACAAAGAAATGATCATATTGAGTGCAGCAACAGTAATAAATAAATAACTTCCTTTTGATGCACCGGCTGTCAATAAAAATAATTTACCAAAAAATCCGGCTGTTGGCGGGATACCTGCCAGTGAAAATAAAGCCAAAGCCAGCACCCAGCTTAAAAAGGGATTGGTTTGATACAGGCCTTTGTAATCATCAATATTTTCCCGGTTGGTTTTTTCAGCAATGGCTGCTGCCACACCAAATGCCGCCAGGTTAGAAATAACATAGATCAGGATAAAATAAACCACAGAAGTAGTTCCTTCAATGGAATTACTGCTGATTCCCACCAGAATAAAACCAACCTGTGCAATAGAAGAAAAGGCAAGGAAACGTTTGAAATTCTGTTGCCGCAAGGCAAACAGGTTTCCGATGATCATGGTGGCAACAGACAATATCATTACCATATTATACCAAACGACCTGCATGTTTTGAAATACTTTGTATAAAGTGGCCATGAAGATAAAGGCAACAGCGCCTTTTGATATTACAGACAGAAATGAAGTGGTTGCTATAGGGGCGCCTTCATATACATCTGCCGTCCATAAATGAAAGGGAACGATAGATAATTTAAAGGCGAAAGCCGAAAATAAAAATACGAGTGCTAAAACCTGTAACGGGCTTCCGTTAATATGTTTTGGCAGTTCTGCAAAACTGATGGTACCGGTTGCTCCATACATTAATGAAATGCCAAATAGTAAAATACCAGAAGAGAAAGCCGAAGACAGGATCATCTTCATGGCAGCTTCGGAAGATATTTTTTTATCAAGATCAAAGTTGGCCATGGCTGCAACAGGGATGGTTGCCAGTTCCAACGCTAAAAAGAACATTAATAAATTTCCGCTGGAGATAAGGAAGAACATACCGAGTAATGCCGATAACATCAGCATAAAAAACTCCGGCATGTGTTCTGATCTTTTAAACCAGCGGGCAAACAATAATGAAATCAGGTAAACGCCCAGGCTTAAAATATTTTTTTGGAAAGCGATCATAGCATTAGTTTGATACATGCCATCAAACAAAACCCCTGATGCATTATAAAAAAATCCGGCTATAAAATTCAGCAATAACAAAACCTGTATCAGCAATAACAGGGTTTCATTTTTAAGCCCCTTGCCTATTTTAATGAACAGGAGCAGAAAAATGATGCCGGTTATTATCAGTTCAGGCTTCATCAATGTGAGCATTTCATTCATTCTGTTTCATTTAAACCTATAAGGTTTCAAAAACCTTATAGGTTTTATTTAATTTTTTGCATAATTATTTCTGCCCCCGGACTTATCAGATCATTTAACCAGAAAGGTGCAACACCAATGGCTAAAATTCCGGCTATCAGGATCAATGCAGCCAGTTTTTCATTCCAGGTTGCATCACTTAAATTTTCAAAACCTTCTTTCAATGGCCCCATCGCCGTTTTAGCAACAGCTCTTAAAATATAAACAGCAGTTACTACAATAGAAAGGCAAGCCAGTATGGTAGAAACTCTTCTGAAAGTATCGGGGTGTTGCCAGGAACCCATGAATACCGTCATCTCTGCCACAAAGCCACTAAGGCCGGGTAAACCCAATGAACACAAACCAACAATAAATAATACCGTACCGATGAAAGGCATCTTTTTTAATAAGCCACTCATTTCACTTACCTGCCTTGTATGTGTTCGTTCGTAGATCATACCGATAACAGCGAAGAAAAGGGCCGTCATCAAACCATGCGAAACCATTTGCATTACAGCACCTGTCATGGAAGTTTTGGTTAACATGCCTATGCCCAATAAAACAAATCCGCAATGACTTACAGAAGAATAAGCGTTGATGTATTTCAGGTCTTTCTGCATCATGGTAGCAAAGGCTCCATATAAAATGGCAATAACAGAAAGCACTATAATAATAGTTGCATATTCTTTAGCTCCATCCGGCATAATATAAGTTGCCACACGCAAACAACCATAGCCACCCAGTTTCATAGAGATACCTGCAAGGAACATAGACCCTGCTGTTGGCGCAGAGGAGTGACCATCAGGCACCCAGGTATGAAAAGGGAAAAGGGCCGTAAACACACCAAAGCCAACAAACAATAAAGGGAAACAGATCATCTGTGTTTTGATGGGAATATTCAGCTGCGATAATTTCATAAGGTCAAAACTATGTTCAGGACCTGAAAAATAAACGCCCAATAAACCAACGAGTACCAATGCAGAACCTCCCATTAACATCAGGGCCAGTTTATTTGCTGCATATTCTTTTTTACCGCTCCCCCAAATACCAATGAGTAAATATTTTGGGATAACGGCTATCTCTAAAAAGAAAAATAAAATAAAAAGATCAAGCGAAATAAAAAATCCATATGCACCCATACTTAATAAAATGAGTAAGAAATAAAATTCCTTTGTCATTTTTGTAACATTCCAGGAAACCAGTACACCGGCAATAACAACAAATGCGGTTAACAGGATCATGGCCAAGGAAATTCCATCAACCCCCAGATGGAAACTGATATTCCATGCGGGAAACCAGTTGTATTGCAATTCAAATAACATTTGAGCAGTATTGCCATCTGCTCTTTCCTGTCGGAAAAGAAACAGCAAAGTAAAAGCAAGAACAAACTGAAGTGTTGCGCCTGCTAATGATACCCATTTAACCTGTGTAGCGTTCCGCATCAGCAAAACAGCTACAGCAGTAATTAATGGCAACAATATTAATAACGATAAATTCATTTTTATAAG
>JANOGE010000121.1:0-2534 GCA_031414035.1 Chitinophagaceae bacterium
GGTTAATGTACGATTTGGAAATTGGATTGCATTACTGGCTGCTGAACAACCCAGCCAGCAACTTGTTTATGCAAACATCCTTTACCATTTTGGAAAGGGTATGGCTTTGGCTCATCAATCAAAAATTACAGAAGCCGGAAAAGAATGGCAACAATTGCAGCAACTGATGAAGGACAGCAGTCTTTATATTCCTTTTAGCCCTTTCTCTGCTGCCATTGATGGAGCTGTAGTGGCCGAAAACCTGTTGGCAGGAAGTATTGCAATGAAAGAAAAAAAGTATACAGTTGCTGTTACTGCCTTTGAGAAGGCGGCTTCTGTTGAAGAGAATATGGTGTATAATGAACCCCGGGATTGGTTATTAAATCCCAAACATTACCTGGGAAAGGCATACCTGGAAGCCGGCCAACCGGGAAAGGCTCAAAAAGTTTTTGAAAAAGACCTTTTAAACAATAACGAAAACGGCTGGGCCTTGTTCGGCATGTACCAGGCATTACTGGCACAAAAGAAAAATGATGCTGCCGGGAAGATGTTGGCAAGATTCAGAAAGGCATTTAACAAAGCAGATGTAAAACTGAGTGCTGCAGCCTTTTGATTTTTCACTAACTTATCCCTTTTTTTTTACATCGGGCATTGGTAATAATACTTGCAAAATATTTAGTTTTGGAAGAGGGATGATTATCATGTTGAATGGTATTATTTCTTTGATTACCTTTCTTAAACGGTTACCCTATTATTTTTAATTCATGCAAAATGTACCAATGACACGAATACTTATAACAATCACATTTTTGTTTGCCACAGGCTTTTGCAGTTATGCACAATCGCCGGCCGGTATAGATGTACAGCATTATCGTTTTGAACTTACTATTTCAGATCAAAACGATACCATCTGTGGAACAGCAGCTATCCGTATAAAGTTTTTAAAAAATTCGTCTTCATTCCGGTTAAACCTGGGCACTATCATTGACAGCAGTGGAAAAGGCATGAAGGTGATGAGTGTTACTGAATCGGGCAGGGAAATTACTTATTTACACAGTCGCAATACTTTACTCATCCAATTTCCTGCTGTTGTAAAAACCGGTGAAATTAAAACAGTGCTGATCCAATATAAAGGCATCCCATCTGATGGATTGATCATTGCTAAAAGCATTTACAAAAAGCGTACTTTCTTTGGCGATAACTGGCCCGACCGGGCACAGTTTTGGCTTCCCTGCAACGATACCCCATCCGATAAGGCAAGCCTTGAATTTATCATTACAGCGCCCCGTCATTACCGTATTATAAGTAACGGAATACAAATAGAAGAACTTTTGGTAACCGACAGTACGAAACGTACCCACTGGAAAGAAGAGGTACCGTTGCCCACAAAAGTGATGGTATTTGGTGCCGCTGATTTTACAGTGAGTGATGCGGTATATGCCGGCACGATTCCGGTAACCAGTTGGGTGTATGCAGAAGAAAAAGAAAAGGGTTTTTATGATTACGCACTGGCTCCCGGTATTTTGGAATATTTCATTAACTATATAGGGCCGTATGGGTATAAAAAACTGGCCAATGTACAGTCAAAAACCAAATTCGGGGGTATGGAAAATGCAGGCGCTATTTTTTATTTTGAAAATTCTATAACCGGTAAAGGAGGACTGGAATCTTTATTGGCGCATGAAATTGCACATCAATGGTTTGGTAATATGGTGACCGAAACAGATTTTAAACACATCTGGCTGAGTGAAGGTTTTGCTACCTATATGACCGATGTGTACATGGAAGCCAGGTATGGCATTGATACGTTAAACAGCAGGTTAATAAAGGAACGGGACGCTGTTATTGCTTATGCTTCCGAATCGGCTGCGCCTGTTATAGATACCACTGCTGACTACAAAAAATTACTCAATCCCAATTCTTACGAGAAGGGGGCATGGATACTCCACATGCTGCGAAATACCGTTGGTGATTCCGCTTTTAAAAATATCATCAGGGAGCAGTTTAAAACATTTGCAGGTAAAAATGCTTCTACCCTGGATTTTATAGCAACGGCTGAGAGGGTATCCAATAAAAATTTAAAACCATTTTTTAACCAATGGCTGTACAAACCCGGTTTTCCCGTTTTAGCAATAACATGGAAGAATAATGGTATTAAAAACAAGGCCGTCATAACCATTGAGCAAACGCAGACCGGTTTATTTTCATTTCCCATGGAGTTAAAATTAATAACGCGGCACGGGGAGATAACAAAAACAGTAACCGTACAAAAAAGAAAGTTGAACATAACCATTCCGGTACAGGGAGAGGTTACGGGGATCATACCCGATCCGGGCTGTAAACTATTGTGGCAGAAGTATGCCGAAACAAAAAAATAAGCCTTTAAGTGGACTGTGATGAGATCATCAGCGGTACTTATACTTCATGCCTTTCTTCTTTTACCTTATGGATATAATCTTCATGTTCTTTCAGATTTTCTTCTTCCGGCATTTTTACAGAAAGCGGGCCATTACCAATGATCAGAAAATAAATGAGCAACAGTAATATGATGACCG
>JANOGE010000122.1:0-8016 GCA_031414035.1 Chitinophagaceae bacterium
ACATACCTTAAATTGTAACCTGGTGTTATTTATCACCTTTCCGGCCGTCAACCACAAAAAAAAACGTTACCCCACCCGGTAATATCACCACCGTTAAATACCCCACGACCGGGTATTTTTTCAGGCGGATACCCCTGAAGCTATATGCCCTGGATGCCAGTATATAAGCAATTATTCCCATCACAAAATAAATGCTTATGAAATAACTGAGTATTACAGCCGAGATATCTAAAAAGACGCTTACGTAATATAGTTGTTTTGTTGGTTGCAGGGGGCTTTTAATTCCTCCAATGCTCTCCGTATCCCGGTCCATATAACTGTTGTAACCATTGCTGGCAGGATAAACCAACAGGTGCAGGATGAAAAATATTAAGACAGCATCGGGTATATGTATAGAGGGTGTTTGACTTACAGCAAACCAATATACCGGCATCAGGAAAAAAGAAAAAGGGAGGCGTAACAGCTGTATAGTAGATTTTTTTATCAAAAATGGATAATTTATTAAAAATACAATCAAATACGCTTAGGAATAGGAAACGGCAGAAGCATTTTTTACGTAGATAAAGGTATTGTATAATATTCCAAATTTAAAAGACGTACAAATCAAGCAATTGTCATATAACTGACAATAGGTATAATCTATTGTACATAGCTTTGTTATAAAAATAGCCTGCGATGAAAAGAGTTTACCATTTACTGCTCATTTCCTGCTTATCAGGAATGGCCTTTCTTGTATCCTGCAAAAAAAATACAATTCCATCCAATGGCAATGAAATTATTGTTTTGCCTGGAGATACTACCCAACCTGTAGTATTATATAGTGGTGTTCTGATTGGGGGAGAGGCCGGCGACCAGGCGAGGGGAGACGTAACTATAGAAAAAGCGGGCTCAAAAAAGTACCTGGTGTTTAAAAATTTTACCTCTAATAACGGGCCTGATGTACATGTATATTTTTCCAAAACTATTGGCAGCCATGCCATGCCATCAACTGAGTACAAAGACCTGGGATTACTTAAATATACAAACGGTACCTTTAATTATGAATTATTAACTGATCCTGATGTGGTCAATTATAAATATGTATTGATCTGGTGTGCCCAGTATCGTATTCAATTTGGCTATACAGAATTAAAATAAAAATTAACCAAATACCAGGAGTTATGAAAAAAATATTGTTATCTGCATTTGTTATGGTTCTTTTACTGAATCCGGCATTTGCACAGAAAAAAAAGGGGGCAACGGTTAACCAGTTTGCCGATGTAACAGCATCTTTTGGATCTTCCCAGGGAAGCGGCGCCCTGTCGTATGTATATAATTGGAAACTGGGAAAAAAGAAAAGGCTGGAAGCGGGTTTCGGTTTACGATTCACCAGCTATTTCGGAAGCAACCTCTATTTTACAACGGCTCCGGCAAAATTAACCAGTGGAAAAACCGGCCCTGCGGTACTTTTTTCAGATGATATAGTGCCCAATATCGACTCTGTTTTATTTCCAAAGGCACAGATAAATTCTCTAAACCTTTCGTTTAATTTCGGCTATAATTTTACAAAAAAGTTTTCAGTGGGTTTAAATATAGATGCGGTTGGTTTTAGTTTTGGTAAAAAGCAAAGTGGAATATATTATGGCAATAATTTGGCAACCGGTGTTCCCGTTACGGCTAAGCCTACGGGGTTTAACCTTTTATTAATAAGTGATAACGACAAGGGGTCATTAGCCAGTGAGTTTTTTGCAAAATATAAATGGAATGATTCCTGGGGTGTTAAGTTAGCCTTTGAGTTTTTCTTTGCCGAGTACACAACCGGTACACAGGTACAAACAACTCCCGGTGGTGATAAGAATGACCGGTTCAGAAAAAAGATGTCCGGTGTTGGAATTGGAGTATCTTATCATTTTTAAAAATAAAGGCAAATTTTAAGTAAATTTACCCTATGAAAAATAAAGCCGCCTTAGTTTTAACTTTATTATTTTTTTCAAATGTAATAACAGCCCAAACTGTTTACACTCCGGTTAATGCCGAAAGTAAAGTACATTTTGTTATTAAAAATTTTGGCATACGCACAGGGGGCGATTTTACCGGGATAAAAGGCAATATCAAATTTAGCCCGGCTGACTATGCAACATCAAATTTTGATGTTACCGTTGATGCCAATACCATTGATACAGATAATGAATCCCGTGACGGGCATTTACGAAAAGCCGAATATTTTGATGTGGCCACCTTTAAGACCTTACAGTTTGTGAGTACAAAAGTGGTTCTTTCTTCTGTTGCCGGCAGATATTATGTGTATGGGAATTTAACGATAAAAGGTGTTACAAAACCCGTTGAATTCGGATTTGGGGCAATACCAAAGAACGGCGGTTATGTTTTCGATGGAGAATTCCGGATTAACAGAAGAGATTTTGGAGTTGGAGGCAGCAGTGTTTCCCTGTCAGATAATTTAACTGTGTCTTTAATGGTTTTTGCAAAATAAAAGTCATTCCCTGATTTTTTACTTTCTTTTTCTTGTTGCCTGAATTCATACCTGCTTGCTATCTTTGCCCGATGCCGAAATTCTTTCGAATTTTTTATTGGGGTTTATTGATCAGTTTCCTGGGGTCGTTACCATTGGGTACACTTAATGTAGCTGCCATGCAGATCGGCATACAGGAAAGTATAACTGAAGCTGTTTATTTTTCACTCGGTTCTTTACTGGTTGAAATGGTTTATGTACGCATATCCTTAATGGGTGTTGACTGGATACGCAAGCAGAAAAAGCTGATGAAAGCCATGGAATGGTTTACCCTTATCATTATTCTTGCGCTTGCTGCCGGCAGTTTTATAGCTGCAGCTGCAAATGGACACGATACAAAAAATGTTTTCCTCGAGAATAATATGCACCGTTTTTTACTGGGGATGTTCATGAGTGCCATCAATCCGGTGCAGATCCCGTTTTGGTTTGGATGGAGTACGGTACTGTTTACCAAAAAGATCCTGGCGCCTATAAACAGTCAATATAATATATACATCATCGGTATTGGTTTGGGTACATTAACCGGGAATGCTGTTTTTATTTTTGGTGGCCAATGGCTGGTGCAGCGAATTGCTAATAGTCAGCAGTATCTGAATTGGGTTATTGGCGGGATATTTGCACTGACAGCTTTGATACAGGCTGTTAAAATGATCCGTAATAAAGATGCCGTGTATAAGTTTACACATGCTGATGAAAATAATCATGTTTAATCCACTACAAATAAAGTGCAACCGTTTTTTGATCTGCTGCGATGAGGATTGCTGCCGTCACCTACCTGGTAGGTCATGCCCTGCGATAAGGTAAATTCTCTTCCATCATCCAGTTCTGTTACCATTTCACCGGCAATGCAATAAATGATATGCCCTTTATGGCACCAATGGTCGGCATAATAATTGGCTGAATATTCAACCATGCGGAGCCTGATATCATCCATTTGAAATATTTTCCATGTGGCTGTTCCGGTTGTTCCTGTATGTTTTTCAGCTTCAATGCCTGTCCAATCAAGCGTTTGAAAAGGGAAAGATCTTACTTCCATAACTATTCCATTTGCTTAACAAATTTGCAATATTGCCGCTGATAGAAAAAATAATTTATGACTAAATTAATTAGTATTTTCGATCCCCAATGAATTATGCCATTGTAGATATAGAAACTACCGGCGGTCATGCATCAGCCAATGGCATCACCGAGATCTCTGTATATGTACATGATGGGGTACGGGTGGTAAAACATTTTGAAACCCTCATCAATCCACAACAGCTCATTCCTAAGTTTATAACTTCTCTTACCGGTATTGATAATAACCTGGTAGCAACGGCACCGGTATTTGATGACATAGCCGATGTGTTGTTTGAGATGCTGAATGAAAATATATTTATTGCACACAATGTAAACTTTGATTATTCTTTTATAAAGCATCAGCTTAAAAAGTCGGGCTATGAGTTAACGGCTAAAAAATTATGTACGGTACGGCTGGGAAGAAAAGTATTTCCCGGCCTGCCATCTTACAGTTTGGGTAACTTATGCCGTTATTTAAACATCCATATCGAAAACAGGCACAGGGCCGGAGGTGATGCCAGTGCAACAGTAAAGCTTCTTGAACATATGCTGGAAAACGGTGCCATGCCGCATATTGATCTGATGTTAAAACGAAATTCTGCTGAGCATTGGCTGCCCATGAATTTGGATAAGGAAGTTATTGATAAACTGCCTTCCAGTCCGGGTGTCTATTATTTTCACAATAACAAAGACAAGGTCATTTATGTAGGTAAAGCCATTAACCTCAGGAAAAGAGTAAGCAGCCATTTTACACAAAATGATCCCGATCTGAAAAGACAAAATTTTATCCGGAACATTTATAAAGTTTCGTACCGGCCATGTGCAACCGAACTGGAAGCCATAGTTTTTGAAAGCACCGAGATAAAAAGATTATGGCCACGGTATAATAAAAGCCAGAAACAGCCCCTGATCAGGTATGCATTGTATTCCTTTGAAGATAACCGCGGTTACATCCGTTTGGTGATTGATAAGAAGAAAAAAAATATACCTCATTTATACCATTTTAATTTATTGAATGAGGGGCTGGTATTATTAAAAAAAATGGTGCAGGAATACGGGTTAAACGCCAGGCTTTGTTTTATTGATAAAACCCCGTTCACTAAAAAGGAACAGGATGAACTGGAACCTCCTTTAATATATAATTCAAGAATTAAAAGGGCACTGGATGCATTAACTGAAAGCCTGCCCACCTTTGTTTTGGTAGATGAAGGCATTTCTGAAGAAGAAAAATTATGTTTGCTTGTTGAACGGGGAAGTTTCTGGGGTATGGGTTACGTACCCATATCTTTTGCCATAACCAGTTCAGGGGAATTGAAAAATTTACTAAACCCTTATGCTGATAACGATTATATCCGTAGTAATATTTTTTCATTTGCTGTGGCGAATCCGCACAAAAAAATTCAGTTGACGGGATAGATTTAAATGCCATTTTAGTTTCGGTGTTGTATATTTAAGCCTCAATTATTTCTTTATTGCAAAACGCATTATATAACTTAAAAATTCAAAAGCGAACAGCCGCATTATCCATTCTGCTGTTAATGGCAAAGATCGTTGCCTGGTATTTAACCGGATCTGTTGCCATTTTAACGGATGCATTTGAAAGTATTGTAAATGTTGTTGCAGGATTGATCGGTGTATACAGTCTTTATGTTTCAGCTAAGCCACGGGATAAGGATCATCCATATGGTCATGGGAAAGCAGAATTTATATCTGCAGCTATTGAAGGTACCCTGATTACTGTAGCCGGCCTGGTCATTATTTATGAAGCATTCAATAATCTGATTCATCCACACATAATAAAAAAACTGGACTATGGAATTCTCCTGGTGGTGCTTACCGGCCTGATCAATTATTTTGCAGGGTCGGTATGCATTAAAACAGGAAAGAAAAATAACTCGCTGGCGTTAATATCAACAGGCAAACATTTGCAAACGGATACCTGGTCAACACTGGGTATCGCAGCCGGATTGATTCTTATATTGATCACGGAACTGGTTTGGATCGACAGTGCAGTAGCGATCCTTTTTTCAATCATTATTATTTTCACCGGTTATAAAATATTACGAAGTTCTGTAGCCGGTATTATGGATGAAGCGGATACAAAGTTGCTTAATAAAATGGTACAGATGCTGAATGAAAACCGCAGGGAGAACTGGATCGATCTGCATAACCTGAGGTTAATTAAATATGGCAGCAGGATACATATGGACTGTCACCTTACTGTACCCTGGTATTTGAACGTACATGAGGCTCATAAAGAAATAGATGCGTTGTCCAACCTGGTTAAAAATGAATACGGTGAATCTGTAGAACTATTTGTTCATTCGGATGGTTGCCTGGATTTTTCCTGTAAAATCTGCACCAGGTCAAACTGTACAGTCCGAAAACATGATTTTGAAAGAAAAGTGATGTGGACGATGGAAAATATTTCAAGCAATACTAAACACAGCCTTACTATTTAAGTTATTCGGTGATTTTTTATGCTAAAAAAAAGATATAACCATTTACCGTATTGAAAAGAAATAAGCTTTGGTTATACTATTAGTTGTTGGTACGAAAATGATTACCATTCTCAATCCTGGTATCATCAGATTTATAGATATATGTATAATTGGTGGGGTCGCCACCGGGCCATAAAGGTTCATTTCTGTTACCATTGCCGGTAACCTGGTTATGGGAGAGTATTACATCACTCATGCGGGTTGGCACACTGCCTTTCAGCCAGGCCATAACAAATCCTGTTACAATATTATTTTTGATATAGACCCCTGTAGCATTTCCGTTGTTACCGGAAGTAAGGTCTATCCCTAAAAAAGGTTCTTTGCCCGGTGCGGCGGTTATGGTGTTTTTATAAATTTGCAGGTTCGTTATTACCTGGTTATTAGTTCCTTCGCTTATAACAAGAATGCCGCCGGTAGATCCGGAACCATCACCGAAACCAAGATTAGTAAATAGATTTTTTGCTATTACACAGTTGGAAATTATGGTTCCGCTTCTTGCATTAAACTGAACACCACAGGATACATTATTTAATATATTATTTTCAACGATGGCCGTTTCGGTATCAAATTCAAATATGATCCCACTTTCATATTTACTGTTTAAAGTTGCACGGCTCATATTGTTGTCATGTATCCAGGCGCAGAAAGCATACGCTCCTTTTGTATTGTAATTTAAGTCGATACTGCCCTGAATGGTATTGCCATAAATTTCCAATCCCTGTATATGAAATAATTCAATGCAGAAGTCCCATCCTGTTTCGCCGGGATAGTTTCCCCCAAAAGGGATCTTGGTAAGGGTATTATTGTAGATCTTACAGCCTTTCAAATAGCCGTCATTCATATATTTAATTGGCCAGCCATTATATCCTTCCGGTCTTTTGTTTTGAATAATGGTGTTGTTATATATAAGCATTCCATCCTGCCCGCCAATATTCAAACAGCCTCTGCCATAAATACCGGTGGAAAGGTTATAGGCAGCACAATTATTTACAATATTGTCATGGAAACTATTACCGGTAGAATAAGTTGAAACTGGCGGTTCATCTGCCAGATCACTTCTTGCGCTAAACAGTATTCCCCTGTCTTTAAAATCTACTATAGTACAATTATATATACTCACATTGCTTCTTCCCTGTACCCAAATAGCCCAGTATGTAGAAAGATTTTGTCCGTCAAATTTTAAATTACTGATGTGCTGATTGCCGTTTGTTCCTTCGGAAGAACTCAGCGATAATAGTTCAATGAAATTTGTTGTTAAGGTACTTTTAATAATGGAAGTCGTACCGCTGCCTTCAATACTCACCCCAACGGCGAGGGAACATTGCAGCGTTTCGATATAAGTACCGGCATTAACATAAATAATATCTCCTGGAGTGATTACAGTTATGGTGGCCTTACTTAATGTTTTCCAGGGATTGCCTATGCTGCCGTCACCTGTTGCATCGTTTCCTGCAGGGCTGATATAAAAGGTAGTTGCAAAACCATTACCCGAAAAGCAAAATACCAAAGTAACGGTCAGGGAAACAGAAATTAAATACCTTCTTACAGAAGATAAAATAGCATTCATTCGAACTGTGTTTAAAAAAATATACTGAAAAAAAAGGCTATTTATGAATTTGTGGATGTCAGTGCAGGTATTGGATCTTTTTTGTACTGTTTATTATGTACACAATATAAAACATTATTCTGTAAAATTAAAATGCTGGATTAATTCTTTAAAAAGGGTACACAACAATCCAGTAGTGTTGAGGCAAACAGAATACGGAAAATATTGCAAATATTAAGTTTACATGAATTTATTTCCATAAACCTGCTTTTTTTGAATCCAAAAATCATCAGTGTCTAATTCCGGGTAATCGTATTTTTTATAACCGTTTCATCCGAAGTTACCAGTTTAACATAGTAAATGCCAGTTGATAAAACCGGCGTGCTTTTATTAATTGTGTT
>JANOGE010000123.1:0-5653 GCA_031414035.1 Chitinophagaceae bacterium
TCAAAAATTTTACTGTAATAATTCCTGACAAAACCTACGCAACTTGCACTGGGTGCAACAATATAATCTGCGCCTTCAAAATCTTTTATAAATTTACTGCAAACATCTCTTGATTCATCCCAGAACCCGGCATTAAAAGCAGGCTGGCCGCAACAGGTTTGATTGGTATTATATACAACTTCGCAGCAGGCTTTCTCCAGCACCTTAACCATATTAAAGGCCGTTTGCGGATAAAGCTGGTCAACAAAACACGGTATAAATAACTGAACTTTCATAAGGCAATTGCACCACCGGCAGAAAAATATTTAGTTAAGATTTTAGTATGAATGAGTGTGTAAGGGCGATCATCTTTAAAGCAGTAACTGCAGCCTCCTCTCCTTTGTGCCCATGCTTCCCTCCTGTTCTTTCATCAACCTGCTGCTGGTTATCAACTGTAAGTACTCCAAAAATGGTGGGCACCGGCAATAATAAATTTAACTGAACTATGCCGTCTGTTATGGCTTTGCATACATAATCAAAATGCGGGGTATCCCCCCTTAACACACAGCCCAATGCAATAAATACACTGGGTTTAATCTCTTTATATTTATGTGCATCCCAATAACTTTTTACCGCAAACGGAATTTCAAATGCCCCGGGTACCATAATACTTACGTGCTGCACGTTGTTTTCGGCCAGTATTTTTTTGCAGCCTTCTTCCAGTTTATCAACGGTAACGGCATTCCATTCAGTACGTACAATAACAACACAGGCATCCTTTGGTAGCAGGATGCCTGTTGTATCTGATAAGTTTAATGAATTAGTGGACATAACGTTAACAGTGAAAAATCAATAGTGAGTAATACCCATTTCTATTTAGTAACTCCAAGTTTACCTAAATACCTGTCCACATCACCCGAAGTAACCTTTTGACTTGCCGGGTAATCATTTTTTATTTTTGTAAATAATTCTACCGCTTCTTTTGTTTTTCCAGTGGCACCTGCATACCTGGCGGCCATAAATAATGCTTCTGTAACCATACCTTCATCAAGATCAGCAATGGTGCCGGCTTTTTTATAATAGTCCAGTGCATCACCTGTTTTCTTTTGTTCGGCATAGGCATGCCCCAGTAAAATGTAAACCTTACTTTGAATCTGCGATGCACCATTTCCGTCAAATTCTTTCAGATGTTTGATGGCTTTGTCAAATTGTTTTAACTGCAGGTAGCAGGCACCAACCATATACTCGGCCCTGTTACCCGATGTGGTACTGCCATAACTGCTTACTATTTTTAATAAACCCGTAACACCGGAGGCTTTATCCCCATTCATTACCATATTCACCGTGTCTTTATTATAAGAAGATTCAGCGGCCAGTTTTCCAAATAATTTCTCAGCCGGAAAGATCAATTCACTTGCTTTTGTTTCTTTGGGTAATTTAATAAAATACTTATACCCGAGATAACCGCCCAGTATTAAGATCACTGCCGAACCGGCTATGGTAATGCGTTTACTGTATTTTGCCCAAAATCCTTTTGCCCGTTCAACAACATCCAATGGTTGTATTACTTCTGCTGTTACTTGCTTCTCTGCCATTTAT
The DNA here is from genome assembly GCA_031414035.1 of Chitinophagaceae bacterium. GTDB lineage: Bacteria > Bacteroidota > Bacteroidia > Chitinophagales > Chitinophagaceae > Ferruginibacter. The sequence continues at coordinate 1,579 of JANOGE010000123.1, forward strand.
AAAAAATTAAGAATTATGAATTAAGAATTATAATTAAAAAGATTTAGTCAACTATAAAGGGATAATCTTCCTGCACATAAACATCTTTCAGCAATTCATTATCATCCGGCCAGGGACTTTCTTCCGCAAACTTCACCGATTCTTCTACCTGCACTTTTACCCTTTCCATAACCGCTTCCACTTCAGCATCACTAACCTTATATTGTTCCTTCAGTACTTTAAGCACATGTTCTATCGGATCTTTTCCCTTGTATTCTTCCAGCTCATCCTTGGTCCGGTATTTCTGCGGATCACTCATACTGTGCCCTTTATAGCGGTATGTTTTAATTTCAAGTAAACTGGGCCCGCCTTTTTCCCTTGCCCTGTTTACGGCTCTTAAAACTCCATTATGAATATCTTCGGGGCTCATACCATCAATACTATCGCTGGGCATATCATAGGCATCGGCCAGTTTATAAATATCCAGTACATTACTGGTACGGGCTACAGATGTCCCCATAGCATAATAATTGTTCTCACAGATAAATACTACGGGCAGTTTCCAAAGCATGGCCATATTGAACGTTTCGTGCAACATACCCTGCCTGCTGGCACCATCACCAAAATAGCACAGCACCACATTATTGGAATTGCGGTATTTTTCGGCAAAGGCCAAACCGGCGCCGGTGCCTATTTGTGCACCTACAATACCGTGGCCGCCAAAGAAATTTTCTTTAAGCCCGAAGAAGTGCATGCTGCCACCTTTTCCTTTGCTGCAACCCGTAGCTTTACCATACAATTCGGCCATACAGGCTTTTGGTGTAATGCCTTTGGCTATAGCTAACGCATGGTCACGGTATGCTGTAATGAATTTATCATCGGGGGTGGTTGCCGTCATGCATCCGGCGGCAACAGCCTCCTGCCCTATATACAGGTGACAAAAGCCCCGGATCTTTTGCATGCCATATAACTGGCCCACTTTTTCTTCAAAGCGGCGCAGGAGCAGCATTAATTCGTACCAGTATAAATAAGTTTCTTTTGAAAACTTGGTAGCCAATGGGTTTAATTTTTAGTCGGCAAAGATAAGGGAAAATGGGAAAAAGTAATTAGGAATTGGGAATTAGGGAAGAGGTGCTTTCCAGGCATTTACAGCTATAAATCAGGAAGCTGTCCATCTTTTATCGAATAAGTAAAACCGTTCCGTTATTATCAGATACATAACCGGAAATATTTGTAAAAGTTATCCGGTAAACATAAGAACCTGTTGCCTGGTCTTTTCCTTTGTAAGTGCCGTCCCATCCCTTTCCATATTCATAGGTTTCAAATATCTTTTCGCCATAGCGGTTAAAGATGATAAAACTGAATTTTTGAAGTGCAAGGTTGATGGTTGGTTTGAACATATCATTTAACCCGTCATTGTTTGGCGTGAAAGCATTGGGTATATAGATATTGCAATTGTTTTTTACAGTAAGGTTTAATGTTCGTACACTATCACATCCATTGGTTGCAGTAAAAAAATCTGTGTATGTACCTGATCTTGTATAGCCTGCATAATTCTGACCGGCACAAATTGAAGTATCAACTGTTGAAAATGATTTAGGTTTTACGATAAGGTTTAATGTGTGTATGCTATCACAATCATTTGAAGCAATTAATGTATCAATATAGGTTCCTGTTGTAGTATGCCCTTCATAAATTTGGCCTGAACAAATTGCCGCATTTACTGTAGTGAGGGTTTTATTGTTTATGGTAAGAAACAGGCTCAGGATACTGTCGCAGCCATTTGATGAAACCAGTGTATCGCTGTAAAATCCGCTTGCTGTATAAGTCTTTCCCTGCCAGGTAAAAATATCACAAGCTTTGGCTGTTGTTGTGCAATGAGTAGAATAGTTAACCGTTAAGTAAAGCGTAATGACACTGTCGCAACCAACTGCATTAATTAATTTTTGTGTATATATTCCGCTTCCAAGGTAAGTTTTCCCATTTAATGTATATCTATCACATGCTGTTGCAGTGATCGCAGAAGATGAGTTATTTGTACAATTGTCAATCTCCAGCTTCCAAACCTGGCTACCTTCTGTTACATAAATACTGTTGTTATAAGAAACAAAGACCGGGGATGTAAAATTTTGTGGCAATACACCTATTGACCAGGAATTCGAAGTCAGATCATAGATGTCAAACTTTGTCACATTGTATTTACCAAAGAAAATGATCTTGTTATCTTTTCTTATAGCAGTAAGCTGATCTATTGGTTCCGATAAGCAATCAAAAGTGGAAGTATTGGTTGCCAGGTCACGTATTTCCACAAGGCTTGTTGCCACATAGAGTATGTCTGGATCAGGATTGGCAACAACTCCGCCTCCCCAATATATTTTATTGTTTGCACTAATTGAACCCATTGATGCTCTTTCAATACTTAAAGAATCGACCGACCATTGACCGGAAGCCGCATCATAAATATCTATACGTTTAGTTATTCCAAAAAAATAATCACCATCTATTTGTGCAGCTCCGCCCGCTAGAAACACTTTATTGCCTGATGTAGCTATTTGAGGTAACCCTTTGGTTTCACTTAAAGAACCCGGTGTCCAGGAGTTAGTATTTCCATCATAGTTATCAATCACATTTGATGGAATCGCAATGCTATACCATTCGTCCCCGCCGGCAAAAAGAACCTTATTCCCGGCAGAAGCTCCCTGCGGAGTTCGTCGTGTACTTAATTGCGATGTACTCCAGGTATTAGAAGATGCATCGTATATATCAATTGCTGAACTTCTAGTATCCGGATACCAAATGTTACCAATATAACACCATGGAGGTGTAGTGTTAGGAAAAATTTTCGGTGAAAAGCCACCCCCAAAAAATATTCTATTTCCCAGTACTGCTACACCTATTCCATAGCGGGCTTCGCTTAGTTCGGCGGTTGTCCAGGAATTAGTACTTATATTGTATATGTCAACTCTTGATGTAGCACAGTATCCCGGCGGAACACCACCGCCGGCAAACAGTATTTTATTTCCTGCTGCTGCTGCTGTCACACTCCCTCTTGCTTGTGAAAGTGTACCGATCGGAATAAGTCGTGCTGGTATTAACGGCCTATTACCGGGTATTATTGAAATATGAATTGTGTCGTAAGCAAAAGCCCCGTTATTATCTGCTACTTTTAAAATAAACGTATAGGTACCCGGAAGAAGCCCTGTTACAGTTGTAATGGCAACATTTGGGCTGGTTATACCATTTACCCCAGACCATAAATAACTTACAAGAATTCCATCAGGATCAAAAGAGCTGCTGCCATTTACAGTAATTGTTATAGGAAGAGGTGTGATGCAGGATGTCTGGTTATTATGAATGATCGTATCTTTTCCTGCAATGGCAACAGGTGGAATATTATTACAGATAACCTGGGCATTCAGGATAAATACCGCATGCGTGAGAAAAAATATGAGTACTTCTTTTTTCATCTCATACCTTAAAAAATGAAGGTACTAAACAAATCCATAGATTGCAATCGTTAAAATTCCAGCTTCAAATCAGGTTGGATAGGACAGTATTTACTTTTTTGCCCACTAAGTAAATTGAAATATCATCGCAATAATAAAACCGTCCCGTTATTTTCCAATTCCCAGCCAAAACTATTGGTGAAGGTTATGCGGTAAACATAAGAACCTGTTGCCTGATCTTTTCCTTTATAAGTTCCATCCCAGCCTTTTCCATATTCGTAGGTTTCAAATATCTTTTCGCCATAGCGGTTAAAGATGATAAAACTGAATTTTTGAAGTGCAAGGTTGATGGTGGGTTTAAACAGGTCATTTAATCCATCATTGTTTGGCGTAAAAGCATTGGGGATATAAATATTGCAATTGTTTTTTACAGTAAGATTTAATTTACGTACACTATCACATCCATTGGCTGCAGTAAAAACATCTGTGTATGTACCTGATGTTGTATAGCCTGCATAATTCTGACCGGCACAAATTGAAGTATCAACTGTTGAAAATGCTCTTGGCTTTACGGTGAGGTTTAATGTGCGGATACTGTCGCAACCATTGGCCGCAATCAAAGTATCTATGTATGTTCCGGCTGTTGAATA
>JANOGE010000124.1:0-5187 GCA_031414035.1 Chitinophagaceae bacterium
TTCCTCTTTCCGTAAATCCTTTTCCCAATTAAATAGCATGTTAAGTTATTAAGGCTACACTTTTGCCATATAAAAATCAAGCAATGGCAAAAAGAATCAGCATTTCAATTTTATTACTGATTATTAGCTTATCCATTACAGCGCAGGAGAAAAACAAGGCGCCTAAGGCGGATACAACACTACCTGATCATAAATACCTTCCCGATGTAACAGTAGTAGGCAGGTACAGTAAAACCGATATACAGCAATTGCCGGAAATAGTTGGTACATCTATCTATGCCGGTAAAAAAAATGCACTGATCGTTTTAGATAATGTAAAGGGCAATGTTGTAACCAACAACATGCGGCAGGTTGTTGCTAAAATACCCGGTATCCATATTTGGGAAAGTGATGGCAGTGGTATCCAGATAGGTATGGCCGCAAGGGGATTAAGTCCTAACCGCAGCTGGGAATTTAATGTTAGGCAAAACGGCTATGATATTTCTGCTGATCCTTTCGGTTATCCCGAAGCTTATTATAATCCGCAATTACAGGCTGTACAACGTATTGAGATTGTAAGAGGCCAGGGCGCATTACAATACGGTCCGCAGTTTGGCGGCCTGGTGAATTATATCTTACGCAATGGCAGTGAGATCAACCTGCCTACCGGACAGGCAGGTAAGAAATTTGAATTTGAAACACAGCAGACTGTTGGAAGTAACGGATTGTTCAACAGTTATAATGCCATTGGTGGCGAAACAGAAAAATATCACTACTATAGTTTTTTCGATCACCGGAATGCTGATGGTTACCGGAAAAACAGTAAATATTTTACAAATTCCGGGTACGGTACTTTTACATATCGCTTCAATAAAAAATTTTCCCTGACTACCGAGTTAATGATATCCCATATCCGCAGTCAGCAACCGGGGGGATTAACGGATACGCAAATTCAACAGGATATAAAACAAAGCTTCCGTAGCAGAAACTGGTTTGATATTACCTGGACCACCGCAGCTTTAATTGCAAACTATCAATTCAATGAGCATACAAGACTGAATGTAAAAATATTTGGTATTTCGGGCAACAGAAACAGTGTTGGTTATATGCCTTCAGGTGGAATAATTATAGCAGATACCATTAATAAAAACACCAATCAATATAACCCAAGAAATGTGAATGCTGATAAATACCGGAACGCTGGTGTAGAAGCCCGTTTTATAACTGAGTATAATTTATTCCACACTAAGCAAACCATTTCTGCAGGTATTCGTTTGTACAAGGGTTCTACATTCCGATATGCATCTGATGGCAAAGGCACAACAGGAGCAGATTATGATATGGCATTATCTGATGGGATCTGGAACAGGGATATTGATTTTAAAACAACCAATGTTGCCGCATTTGCCGAAAACATATTTCGTGTTTCCAAAAAATTCATGGTAATACCCGGCATTCGTTATGAATACATTACCGGTAATGCCAGGGGTCGTAATGGTATCAACAGCAATGGAACAGCGATCATTTTACAGGACCAAACAAAATCAAGAGGTTTTGTACTTGCCGGAATAGGATCAGAATTTCATACCAGCAGCACTACAGAAATATATGCCAATATTACACAGGCTTACAGGCCCGTGCAATTTGCTGACTTAACTGCACCTCCAACAACAGATATAATTGACCAGGATCTAAAAGATGCAAAAGGTTACAATGCCGACCTGGGTTATCGTGGCAAAATAAAAAACTTCCTGTTCTTTGATGCCGGCATTTATTACCTGCAATACAATAACCGGATTGGCACCATAGTTCAGCAAAGAACTGACGGGAGTTTTTATAACTACCGAACAAATGTTGGAAACAGCAGCAGCAAAGGATTTGAAGGCATGGTTGAATTCAGTCCTGTAAAAGCATTTTTAAAAAACTCAACAAAAGCTGATGTAAGTTTATTTGTAAGCTACAGTTATATCGATGCACTGTACGGAAATTTAAAAGTGATCGCGAAGAACAGCAGCAACCAGCTTGTGGAAACCAATCTTAAAAATAAAAAGGTAGAAAATGCTCCTGAAAATATCCTGAGAACAGGGTTAACAATTTCGTATAACAGGTTATCATTAACCGGGCAGTTAAGTTATGTTGATGAATCTTATGCCGATGTCAACAATACTGTTACGGCCACAGCAAATGCACAAAATGGATTGATCCCTGCATATACAGTAACAGATATTACTGCGGTATATAAATATTCAGCTAAACTCAACCTTAAAGCCGGAATCAATAACCTGGGTAATGAAAAATATTTCACCCGCCGTGCAGGTGGTTATCCCGGCCCGGGGGCATTACCGTCGGATAGAAGAACTTTCTTTGTTTCTGTTGGAGCAAAATTTTAAAAGCCAAACGAAAAAGGCATCCGCTAATTAACGGATGCCTTTTTCGTTTGGGGGTGCTACTTATTTTGTTGCAATTTTAATTAATTCTTACTTCGGTCAGATATTGATTGGTCTTTACAATGGATATTTAACCGCAACGAGTAACACAGGATTGGGATTTTTAAAACGGAACAATTTAACTTGCTTTATCAGGGATCATTGAAAGTAAGACGGGAATAAGACTATTCCCGTCTTTTACCCTAATAAAACCCTAAACCAGCAAAAATCTTTATGAACTATAATTAAAATATATTACTCCAGTATCTCGGACAAACTAAGAGCCAATTCTATGCCAAAAACATTAAAATGTGGAAAACTATCTTTGAAAGTTAGAATCATTAAAACTTTTACGATTAATGAATTAAAATAGAATCGTAGTATTACGTATTACATGGGGTGGTAATTCTGGGATTTCTTTAAGGGCTTTGGTACTTTCTATTTGTTTTATTAGCCCATTTCACCCTAAGTAAATCTTTACGGCCTAAAAAAGAAGGATATATGTAAAACTAACCTTTGGGAATTTCTTACAAGTTTAAGAAAAAGAATAATAAGTTGAAATGTATCCGACAGCTATCAATCCTGTTTTATAAACTTACAAACTGCCCTGCTCCCTCCTTCTAATTGAACCACAATCTGGTAGATCCCATTACTATATCTGTTTAGATCCATTATAGTTTTATTCAGGCCAGGTTGAGTATTTAAATATTGCTCATTAAGTAACTTACCCTGCATATCCATCAATATCAACCGGGTTTGCCCAGGGCGGGCTGAACTTATATTTATAGAAGCCATTCCGTTATTGACGAGGTTAGGTAAAACTTCAATGAAAAGATCATTTGCATTTTTACCACTTAGTATTATAGTTTGTGATAATTTTTCTGGATTGCCCGTTTCAGTAATCAGCAAGCGGTAGTACCATCTGTTTTCACCGGCATTATGATCTCTGAATTCAAAATTCCTGTTTACATCTGTAGCAGTGCCATTTACTTTGCCCACATTTACAAAATCATTTCCATTGGCACTTCGCTGCAAAGAAAATTCTGTATTTGCATAACAAGTGGCATTCCATTGCAACAGGTTTGCATTGGACTCATGTTTTCCCGAAAAAGAAAATAATTGAACAGGAAGTATAACCGTCAATGCTTTATTGGCAAAATAAAATGAAGAGAAACTGCCTGTATTAATTTGTAAATAATAGTCTACACCATATGCTCCATTTGTAGCTGTTAACGGGGAGGCTGTAGCGTTTCCAACTGTAAGGCAGGCATCATTATTTTTAAACACATCAATTTCATTAATGGATGCAACACCGGAAGGTTGGCCCAATGAATTTAAAGCTGTTCTGATGGTATCCAATTCCGATTTACGGATATATAACCTTACATCAACATTCGATGCCGGCTGCGTTTGGGGCGTAATGGCAATATTCCTGTTGAGGTAAAGCCTGTTTAAGTAATCTTCCCGGCATGAGCCGGTTTTGGTAAACAAAGAAGTGCTTACATTACCTAGGTTATTACCGTTGGCTTTAATTTCTGCTGCAATATCCCCCTTACCATCAAGTATAGGCACCCATACATTATTATTTGTATTATCAATTGTTATAGTTGGCAACACTTCGCAAGCTGGTGGTGTGCCTTTTGCAACGGGTGCAGGTACAGCAATTAAATCCCCTCTGGGGTTGTCGCCATTGCTAAGATTAAAGTCTGATCTTTTTAAATAGGTATTTGTGGCAGGATCCCATTCAAAAATTACCCCCCTATTATTAAGCCCACCATCTTTTGCCATTCCATACATTTTGGAATTGTAAACAAACAGACTACCCCATGGGCTATTTCCATTAGCGGTACTTAAATCAATCTTTTTTGTATAAATATTTGTAGCGGGGTCCCACTCAAATATTACCCCTACACTATTAAGCCCGCCTTCTGATGTCATTCCATACATTTTATTATTATAAACCACCAGATTACCGTAAGGCAAACTTCCATTAGCAGTACTTAAATCAATTTTTTTGGTATAAATATTTGTGGCAGGGTTCCACTCAAATATCACCCCTACACTATTAAGCCCCCCATTTAATGTCATTCCATACATTTTATTATTATAAACCACTAAGCTGCCCCTGGGGCTGCTTCCATTAGCAGCGCTTAAATCAATTTTTTTGGTATAAATGTTTGTAGCAGGGTCCCACTCAAATATTACTCCTTCAGTATTTAATCCTCCCGATGATGTCACTCCATACATTTTATTGTTATAAACCACAAGGCTGCCATAAGGATAAGCACCATCAATTAAGTCAATTTTTTTTGTATAAATATTTATGGCAGGATCCCATTCAAATATTACCCCGGAACCACCCACTCCTCCAGAGTTTGTTGTTCCATACATTTTATTATTATAAACCACAAAGCTGCCATAGGGATACCTTCCATTCGGAGTACTAAAATTAAATTTCCTGGTATACTTATTAATGGCAGGGTCCCATTCAAAAATCGCTCCTACGCCAATAATTGAACCCCCTCCTGCCGCTGTCATCCCATACATTTTATTATTATGAACCACAAAGTAGCCATTAGGGCCTCTCCCATTGGATTCATTTAAATCAATTTTTTTGGTATAAATATTAGTAGCAGGATCCCACTCAAATATTACTCCCGAATTATTAATACCTCCATTCCTTGTCATTCCGTACATTTTGGAATTATAAACCACAAGGCTGCCCTGGGGACTGCTTCCATTTGCAGTACTCAAATCAATTTTTTTGGTATAAATATTTGTA
>JANOGE010000125.1:0-5372 GCA_031414035.1 Chitinophagaceae bacterium
CAATAATACTTTATCATCCATCATCTCCTCAATAATGGTATAATCTTTATGCTTTTTTAAATAACCATTAAACCAGTTCATCCGATAGACAAATTCAGGAGAAGCGTCCATTGATTTTTTATCTACGCAAAGTGTTGCAAACAACGTAGTAAGCCCTACCAGGGAACGAACTTTTAATGGTACATACTCGTGGTTTGGCAAAGCCAGCACATCATAAAAAAATCCTTCTTCTTCATCCCAGGCACCAGTCCAATCTTTTCCTATGCGATTTAGACTTTCTGCAATCAAAGCTAAGTGCTCAAAAAATTTGGTCGTCATTGGTTCATAATTGCTATCCACTTTTGTTATTTCCAATGCCATCTCAAGCATATTCAAACAATACATGGCCATCCAGCTTGTGCCATCAGCCTGCTCTAAATGACCTCCGCCCGGTATCGCACTGCTTCTGTCAAATACACCAATATTATCTAACCCTAAAAAGCCCCCTTCAAAAACATTTTTCCCGTTGCTATCTTTTCTGTTCACCCACCAGGTAAAGTTTAAACAAAGTTTTTGAAATGCCTTTTTCAGAAAATCAATATCTCCCTTTCCCGTTTTCTTTTTTTCAATTTCATATACTTTTAAACAACTCATGGCATGCACCGGCGGATTTACATCGCCAAACGCCCATTCGTATGCAGGCATTTGTCCATTGGGGTGCATATACCATTCTCTTAAAAAAAGCAGTAACTGATCTTTTGCAAACTGCACATCAACCATACTCAATGGTATACAATGAAAAGCCAGATCCCATGCCGCGTACCAGGGGTATTCCCATTTGTCAGGCATGGAAATAATATCTTCATTGTTTAATGTGGGCCATTGGTTGTTACGGCCTTGTTTTCTTGCTGCAGGTGGCGCTGGTTGCCCCTCATCACCATTTAACCAAAGCGGAATATCGATATTGTAATATTGCTTGCTCCACAGCATGCCTGCAAAAGCCTGGCGCTGAACATTAGCCTGTTCGGCAGTTGATTTTTTTGAAATTACGGTTGCATAAAAATCATTTGCTTCTTTTATTCTATCGGTAAACGTTTTTTCAAAGGATTTTAATAATGGGTTTTGGGTAAATTTTTGTTTACTCAACCTTACCCTTATTTCAATTGATTTTTTGGATTTCACAATTTGCTGAAAGATGGGTGAAAACTTTGTACCCGATTTATTTTCTGTGTATTCGTCAATGGTATTATTAACTACCGCTGTATGAAAAAGATCTTTTACAAAAGGTGATTTATTTTCAGTTTGCCAAAGTTTTTCGTTATTAGATTCATTCTCTGTAAATAGTGTATGAGCAGGCGTTTCAAAGTAATAATAATATTCGCCCAATTCCGGGTGCTGCAAAGTAACAGTACTGTAACCTTTATTAGCCTTTTCATTACTGATGGTTGGCCTGGTATCCATTAATCCAAAGCTCCATAAATTTCTAAACCAGATTTGAGGCAGCAATGTTACGGGTGCATCTTCAGCCGAACGGTTGTGGATGGTTATCTTTACCAAAATATCTTCTTCACCTTCCTTTGCAAACTCTGTGAATACATCAAAGTAATTATCGTCATCAAAAGCTCCGGCATCAATTAATTCAAACTCATTTTCCTCTTTACTTAATGCGGCATTTACATCCACCAATTGCTGGTATGGAAATTCGTTGATGGGATATTTATACAAATGCTTCATGTAGGAATGAGAAGGCGTGTTATCCAGGTAATAATATAATTCCTTCACATCTTCGCCATGATTGCCTTGTGGACCTGTGAGCCCAAATAAACGTTCTTTTAAAATAGGGTCTTTACCATTCCATAAAGCAATAGAAAAACACAGCCGCTGCTTATCATCACTAATGCCTGCAATACCATCTTCGCCCCAGCGATATACCCTGCTGCGTGCATGTTCATGTGGAAAAAAATCCCATGCACTACCATGCTCACTGTAATCTTCCCTTACAGTACCCCATTGCCTTTCACTCAGGTAAGGCCCCCATTTTTTCCAGGTAGATTGTTGTAATTTATTTTCTTTTACAGTCATGATAGTTTTTTTATTTTTTTTAACCAGACAATATTTCTTTATGCAGCCTCATCCTCCTTCCCCAAAAGGGAAGGAGCGGTGCATTATCTCTTTAATAAACATTTTGTTCTTCCACATCAACATTAGTTCATTGATCAGCATGAAGGCCAGAACTTGTTATTTTAAAAAGTGCTTTTAATTCGCAGGTTCTAAAGCCCCTCTTTCGGAGGGGTATGGGGAGGCTATCCATTATCCTCAAACCCAGGATACAAAGCCATTCCACCATCCACTACAATGGTTTGCCCATGTATATAATCACTCTCATCGCTTGCCAGCCAAACTGCTGTGGAACCAATATCGCTTGTTTCACCAATTCTTTTTTTAGGAATAAGGTGCAATAAGTTACTTAATGCTTCTGCAGTTTCCCATGCACCTTTGTTGATGGGTGTACGAATGGCACCGGGTGCAATACTGTTTACCCGGATTTGTTGTGGGCCAAGTTCCTGAGCAATGGATTTCATCAACAACATTACACCACCTTTGCTGGAGGCATAATTACTATGACCAGCCCAGGGAATAAATTCATGCACACTGCTCATACAAATGATTTTACCTGCAGCCGCACTCACTTCGGGGCGTAAGCCTTGTTTTATAAATATCCTTGCAGCTTCTCTTGCACATAAAAATTGCCCGGTAAGGTTTACATCAATTACAAATTGCCAATCTGCAAGGCTCATATCAACAAACTTTGCATCTTTCTGTAAACCAGCATTGGCAATTAAAATATCTAAATGACCAAACTCTGCAATGGCTGCAGCAAACATGGCCTGCACCTGATCTTCTTTACTTACATCTGCTTTAAAAATAATAGCTTCACCCCCGCCATCAATTATTGCATTCATGGCCTCTTCTGCTCCAACAGGATTACCTACATAGTTGATTAAAACTTTAGCACCTTCCATGGCAAGTGCCAATGCACAGGCTTTTCCTATTCCGCTACTTGCACCAGTTACAATAGCTGATTGACCTTTTAAACGTTGGTTTGGTTTTTGAAACATTTTTTTACTATTTAAGTTTATAATTAATTTTCGGAGAGTTCAACAACATTATTCCATCCACCATGATTATCAAAAATCCTCCAGGGGTTGGATACATCCTCTACCCAATAACTGTTGTCTATAAAAAATTTATATTGATGTCTCCCATCAGGCAGCATAGGTATGTCAATATACCACACATCATTGTTTGCTGGTTTTAATAAAATTTGATTTGTTTTCCAGTTGTTGAAAGAAGCACCAAGTGAAACACTTTTTTTAGCATGTGGAAATTGAATATAAAAAGTTATCCGTTTTGATTGATTATTAATAATGGGGCTGTCTTCTGCATAAGTCACCGGCTTTCTTTCCATTGCTGCATACACGGCTGTTTTTGGTTGTAGCCTTCCGTACCCCTGCCTTGTAATGTCGTATGTAGCTAATGGTGCAGCGGTTTGCAATAAAATATTTCTTATTTCACCTGCTGTTAATGTTGGATTTGCTTCCAACATCTGGGCCGCAACACTGCTCACAATAGGCGCTGCAAAGCTGGTACCATCCACATGCATATATTCAGGCGAAATAAACTTCTCTTTCCAAACAATTTTCTTTACTTCTTTCCATATTTTTTCTCTTCCCTCAAATAAGTTTATATGCTCTTCTTTTAAAAGCTCGGCATTGTTTTCGATAATGGCTGATAGGTAATCTTCATGATCCATGGCTTTAAAAAACACAGCGGCCTTTTTATGTGTTTTTGTACCGGGTAAAATGGGTGCAGGCAACCAAATTGCATTGCTTATCAATTCCGGTTTGCTCAATCCGTCAATAGTAACACCATAAGTGCTGTGATACAAAATAATATCACCGTCTAATTTGTTTTGGTCATCTAAACCCCCTACAGCTACTACATGAGGGCTGCTTGCTGGTGGCAAAATATTGCCATTTTCAGTATTACCAACTGCTGCTATTACCAGCACATTTTCCTGAAATAATTTTTCTGCCAGTGTATTGATCTCATTCAGGTGAAGTGGAGCATCAACATCACCACTTAAGGAAAGGTTTACAATTTTAATATTATATTTTTGATGGTTTTGTAAAACCCAATTAAGTGCTTTAATTATATTTTCGTCCGTGATTTTCCCTTGATCATTTTGTGTTTTAATCAAAACCAATTCAGCATCTTTACCCAGGCCCCTATACAAGCCATTGCTCAATTTTCCATTACCGGCACAAACAGTGGCCGTCATAGTACCATGCCAGGCATTTTCTTTTGGTTCTTTAAAATATTCAATCGTATTTGCCTCGTTGGTAATATCCATAACATGAATAACCCTGTCTTGAATATCCGGATGAAGATAAAACCCGCTATCAATAAAGCAAATGGTAACGCCTTTGCCGGTAAAACTTTCATCACCATTAAGCCTTTCAGGTATTGGTAAAATATAAAAATCTAAATATTTAAGCTTAAATGCTTCAACTGATTTTTCCATACCACGATAATCATGATAGGTTATTGCTTCAAATTCATCAAAGCATCTGCTGCAAATACCATCTGCAGGCTTCCACTCTGGCAAATAATCAGTGATAGCATCTAAAATATCTGCCTCATAAGTAGGATTGAAACAGTGTACCAAATCTGGATGATACAAATCGCAAACCGGGCAATGCTTTGCAGCATTTGACGTTGGTTGAAGGCTTGATGTAATAGTCTGTGGCATAGTAATTTTTACTATAATACTTTGATGTAATATTTTTTAATTTTCAATAAACCAAACGGCATGTCCATCAGGGTCCCGGGCTATAAAGTTTTTCTTTCCTTTAATTACTACAACAGCTTCTGAAACAATTTTTACATTGGCTGATGTTAATTGTGTAAACAGCGCATCAATACCAGTACATTTTACTTTCGTTAACCAGTTCCATAAATCATCGCATTGCGTATCTGTGGGATAATTTTTTCCGGTACCCGGTTTCAGGTATTGCAAAAATTCAACGCCCGGGCCTTCAGCGGCAGCAAGACCTGTAATTTGCAGTTCGGCATTTTTTACAAAATTTAGATGAGCCTGTTCGGTACCTGTATTGTGACTTTCGCCTTTTTTTTCTAAGGAGAGATTATTTACCCAATATTGTAAACTATTATTGGTATTGCTTACTCCGATGGCAGTATGATCAATGCCCATGAAAATATTTTTAGTGGGGTTTTGCCATTTTGCTTTTCCCTTTCCTACGGGAAAATAAATCAGCTCCAGGTTGTGGTTGTCAGTATCATGAAAATAGAAGGCTTTAATGCCTGCTGCT
>JANOGE010000126.1:0-2438 GCA_031414035.1 Chitinophagaceae bacterium
CTGTTCGCGCAAGGAGATCGCTCTTAAACCAGTAAAAAACAACGAGTGATGAGATTAACCCAAAAACCACGCCTAAAATAATGCCGATGGTTAAAGAGATCAGCACGGCTATCAAACCCACGGCCAGGCTAACTCTTGTACCGATGATTAAACGGCTTAAAATATCCCTGCCGAATTTATCGGAGCCCAGCCAGTATTTTTTTGTGATGATATTATTTTCGATGGCAGTTGAATTATTATTGGTTAACCGGCTGATGGAATAATATTGTACAACAGTTGTATCATCATCAATAAATTTATTTATGAAAAGGCTGTCTCCGTTCATTTGGTATCCTTTTATGGGAACCCATTGAAAATTACTTTTCCTGCCGTATAAAAAATGTTCAAACCAGCTGCCACCTGAAAATGCAGTGCCCGGCACCTTTAAAAAGGATTGTTTGTACCCCGGTTTTTTTGCCTGTATTTCTACGGTTTGCAGATCGGCATTGGGCGAATTATCCGGTGCCAGTACATAACCAAAAACCGAAACAAAGAAGGCAAGTACGATAATGAGCAATCCAAACATAGCGCCCGTATTTTTTTTGAGCCGCTTCCACATCATGGATCTGTAAGAAAAATGGTTACCAGTCATAGTGTAAATTACAAAATCAGGCGTTTATTTTACGTTTCTTTCTTTCCAGCGGTAACTGCCAAACTTACCCAGCCAGCCTGCAATAACCGTGTATATGATGTGAAAAGGCTGCATCACCGGAAACATCAGCAGCATTGATTGTTTGCCAAAAAATTTTGCTACCGGGTATAAAAAAAATAATTCTATGATAGTTTTAATAATGATCAGGAATAACCAAAGTTCAAATATGGAGATTAAGAAAGTGAATGGATAAAGCCGGATATCAAGAATTTTATTTTTAAACAGTGCAATTACCGGAAGGACAATGAGTACAAGGTTAAACAAATAAACGATCAATAATACTCCAAAAATCCTTTTGTCATCATACTTGCTTGCCTTGCTGGCCCAACGGATGCGCTGGTTAAAAAATTCTTTGATGGAGTTAACGGGAGCCGTACGTACTATAGCATCTTTTGATTTTAGAAACATCACTTTATCTGGCCAGCGCTTATAAATCTTATGCATCAGCAGCATATCATCGCCGCTGGCAATATGATCAATACCGCTGAAACCACCCACTTCTTCAAATGCTTTTTTGGTATAGGCCAGGTTGGCACCATTGCACATGCTGTGTATCTTTTTATGTACCGAGGCACCGGTAATACCCTGCAGCATCATAAAATCGAGTGCCTGGAAAAACTCAATGAACTTATTGCTGCAGTTTATGGAAACCGGAGCAGCAATAAATGCCGGGTCAAATTGTTCATAAAATGCTGCGATGGTTTGTAACCAGTTTTCGGGCACCATACAATCGGCATCGGTGGTAACGATGAGTTCTCCGGCTGATTGAGCTATGGCTGTTTCAATCGCCTTTTTTTTGTAAGAATTTATTTCAGCACCGGAAACAAAATCTTTTAATGAAATAAGTTTTACCATTTGTGCATCATAGGTTTTTATGATTGCAGCTGAATTATCTGTGGAATGATCATCAACCACCAACACATCAAATAAATGTTTTGGATAAGACTGGCTGATCATTGAATTAAGACAGGCAGCCATATTGTCCTCCTCGTTTCGGGCTGGAATGATAACTGAAATCTTTGTTGAAAACTTAGCATCTGAAACCCGGTATCTGAAATCTGTAATGGATAACCAGCTTTTCCAATAATACAGGATCAGTAAAAAATAAAGGCCTGAAAGTACCAGTAAAATAATGAGGAGAACCTGTTGCATAATGGTTTACCGTACAGGAGAGTGAACTGCCTTCCGGCAGGCAGGCACAACGATACCGAACTGGCAACAAATGTCCGTGAAATGAACATTATAATTTCTATTGAAAAGCTTGCTTCGGTAGTGCCTTCCTCGCAATGACGGGTAACACAAAAATAATTTTTAAAAATTCAAATGAATGATTATCTTTGTTTAGTTGCATAAACAACTATATGCCAAACAACCAATTTAAGAAAGGCGAACTGTACAGTTTTATAACCGGGAAGGCAAGTACGGCAATTGGGCGGCGGCTGCAAAAGAATTTTAAACAGTCGAACGTAGATATAACTATTGAACAGTGGAGTGTGCTGTATCATTTGTGGAAGACCGACGGCATGAGCCAGCAGCAATTATGCGATGCCACCTTCAGGGATAAACCAAGTATTACCCGGTTGGTTGATAACCTTGAAAAATTAAAACTGGTAAAAAGAAATGCATCTAAAGAAGACCGGCGCAAGAACCTGATCGTTTTATCGCCTGTAGGAAAAGAACTGGAAGAACGTTGTATGGAAATTGCCAACAACACCCTGAATGAAGCATTGGTAGGGGTTACCAACGG
>JANOGE010000127.1:0-2373 GCA_031414035.1 Chitinophagaceae bacterium
GTTTTGAGTTTTGGTTTTGGTTTTGGTTTTGGTTTTGGTTTTGGTTTTGGTTTTGGTTTTGGTTTTGGTTTTGTCCTCCCCCTTTGGGGGAGTTAGAGGGGGCCGCAATTACAATACAACCGATTAATGCTGCCAGCAATAAAATACTCACCACTTCAAATGGTAATGCATAACCATTATCATTAACACCCAGCATTTGATTACCGATGTTTGCTACAGTTGGCTCAACGACTTTATTACCGGTTTCAACAAATGCATGTTGAGACAGTTGCAGCATAACCAAAGCCAGTCCGCAAAATGTTGCCAGTGCAGAAAATAATTGCCTGCCCAATTTCTGTTTGGGTAATAACTCGCCGGCCTGTTGTGTCAGGAAAATAGAAAAAATGATGAGTACAACAATACCACCAACATATACCACTATTTGTACTGCAGCAATAAATTCGTATTGCAGCCAGAAATAAATCCCGGCTATCCCGATCAAAGAAAATAATAAATAAATAGCCGCACGAAATATATGTCTTGTGCTGACAGCCAGTACCGCACTCAATAGAGTAAGAGAAGCCAGCAGGTAAAATATGATTGTAGAACCAGTCATTTTATATATTTATTTTTCAAGTCTTCCTGGCAGATCCTTCTCTTTCGCTCAGGATGACAACAACCTTCAACTTTAAACCCCGTCCGACCGTGTCATCCGGGCGGGCATACACTTTCAATTTTTACTCTATTCCCTCTCTTATTTTTGAACCGGGTTTATTTAAAATTTTTGTCAATTCGCTTCTGTCATAAACACTGTGTTCAAATGTCTGTGCCATTTTTATGGCATCTGTTGGACAGGCAATGATACAGAGGTTACACATGGTACAAAGTTCCAGGTGGTACACAAATTTGTCGATCGCTTTTTTCTTTTTACCTTCCGGTGTAATGTCAAATTTGGTAACAATTTTTATCGTTGCATTCGGACAGGCCAGTTCACAGGCCGTACAACCCGTGCAGGCATGTTCATTGTTCTCATCGTGTGTTAACACTACTTCTCCTTTAAATCTGTCGGCCAATACCAGGGTATCCCTGTTGTCGGGGTATTGCTCGGTAATAATTTCTTTATGATGCGTAAAATAATAACCGGTTCGGCGCATACCCACAAGTAGTGATTTTACACCACTGAAAACATCCTTTATGTATTTTACTATAAACATTGCCTCATCCTCCTACTCCTTCTCCCAAAGAGAAGGAGCGGTACTTTATTTTTTAATGAGCTAATTAACTTCCAATTCAACAATATTTCTATATTCAACTTAATTACATTACTTCCATCTCCTCCTTATTATCCTCCATTTCCTCCACACGGGGGGAGATAGAGGGGG
Source organism: Chitinophagaceae bacterium (assembly GCA_031414035.1). Classification (GTDB taxonomy): domain Bacteria; phylum Bacteroidota; class Bacteroidia; order Chitinophagales; family Chitinophagaceae; genus Ferruginibacter. Next base: position 1,362 of record JANOGE010000127.1, read on the forward strand.
CCTTAAAAATGCCATCCGAGTATGGCCACCGCTGTTGCCAGCAACAGGTTAAACATACTTATCGGTAATAAATATTTCCATTCCAGATTCAATAACTGATCAATACGCAACCGGGGAAATGTCCACCTGAACCACATGATCACAAAAATCAGTAAAAACGTTTTTCCAAAAAACCAGATGCTTGACGGAATATAATCCATTACGTGATTAAAGGCTTCCCAATGTCCAATATGAAACGGCATCCAGCCACCTAAAAATAAAGTGGCGCCAATGGCACATACAATAAAAACATTGATATACTCCGCTAAAAAGAACAAAGCGAATTTCATTCCTGAATATTCTGTATGGAATCCGGCTGTTAATTCAGACTCAGCTTCTGCCAGGTCAAAAGGTGCCCGGTTGGTTTCTGCCGTTACGGCAATGATAAAAATAACAAAGGAAATGATTACCGGAATATGACCTTTGAAGATCCACCAGCCATTTGCCTGTGCATTGATGATATCATTTATATTTAAGCTGCCGGTTAATACAACAATGGTAAGGATGGATAAACCCGCAGATAATTCATAACTCACGATCTGTGCACCGCTGCGCATGGCACCCATCAATGAATATTTATTGTTACTTGCCCAACCTGCCATTAAAATACTGATGACCATGATGGAAGAAACAGCTGATACATACAGTACTCCAATATTAAGATCCCACAATTGAAAATCTTTTGCAAAGGCAATGGGTGCCATCAATAACATGGCAACCATCATGGCAATGAAAGGAGCAAGATTGAATAAAAATTTATCAGAGCCACCGGGTGTCATCCCTTCTTTCACCAAAAGCTTAACGGTATCAGCGGCTGATTGTAACAACCCGAATGGGCCAACACGATTTGGCCCCAGGCGTATCTGCATCCAGGCAGCCACCCTTCTTTCCATAAGTACCAATACCAATCCCAGTACAGCAAACAAACTAATCACAGCAATACCGGCTATGACCATTTCCATGATCAATGCCC
>JANOGE010000128.1:0-3286 GCA_031414035.1 Chitinophagaceae bacterium
ATTGTCTTCAACCGCTGTTTTTTCTGTCTCTACATTTCCGGATGTTATCTGAAGCAGATGAAGTTTTGTGCCGAACGCACCGATCAGTTTTTGCATCAGCTTCAGATCTTCCGTTACCGGGTTGCTGAAATTGTGTACGAGTAATATGTTTTTGATGACCAGTTCAGAACGGTCGCACATCAATGAAAGCAAGGGTGTTTTTGATCTGCGGGCTATGATCTGTGTTTCAGAACCCGAAAGTTTTTCCTTAATACCCCAGGCGCCTTTGGTACCCATTACAATGATATCAAAATGATTTGCCTCCGAATAATTCAAAATGGCATCGGTTACTTTTCCCAATACCAGGTGTGTTTGAATATGGCTGCCATATAATGTTTTAAGATTGGCTAATTTACGTTCTGCAATTTCTTTCAGCGTTATCACATAGTTCACATCAATTTCGCCACAGGTTTGAATATCGCCATTAGCTGTCATGGTTACCGTATCCGGCACATCTAAAACATGCAGAAATTGAATATCGATGGTTAACTTTTCTTCCAGCTTTTTTACCATCAGGTAAGCAAACTCGGCTTGCACAGAGAAATCTGTTGGTATCAGTATTTTTAAACTTTCCATAAATCAGTAAATTACAGGTTTTAAATTATTTGCAGTCAATATTCTGCCAGGCACCTTTATTTTCAACATTTTTAAATCCTGCCTGCTCAAGCATTTCCCTGGCAACACCGGCCCTGCTGCCGCTGCGGCATACTACTATGACTTTATCATAGCCCTTTAATGATTCTACTTTTGAATCCAGTTCAGCTAAAGGATAGTTGACACTGCAATTTGCATGTCCGTCAGCTGCCCATTCTTCTGAAGTTCTTACATCCACAATTATCGTTTTTACAGTAACTGTATCAATGGGTTTTATTTCAGTTGTATTTGATGAGTCATTGTTGTTTGTGCATGACAACAAACCAAACATCAGCGCAACTGTGATAATACTCAATTTTAAGCTTTTCATTGCACATACTGATTCACATCTTCCCATGTACCTCCATTTACCACGTTGGTAAATCCATTTTGCTCCAGGATTGATTTTGCCTGTCCGCTCCTGTTACCACTGCGACAAAATACAATAATGTTTTTTTTGTTTTTAAATTTTGCCAGCTGATGTGTCACACTGTCTAAAGGAATATTTACCGATCCCTTTACATGCCCTTCAAGAAACTCGCCGGGTGTTCTTACATCTACTAAAAATGCGCCTTCTGCTATCGTGGCTCTTAGGTCCGGTTTTGGGCCACCTCCAAATAACTGTTGAAAAATATTCATGATCGTATTTATTTTAAACTGTAAATTTTTTAATTACACCAACCAATCCTGCTTTGGGTACCACCCCGCTTTGCCTCCAAAGTGGTTTACCATTTTTAAAAAGTATCAGTGTTGGCACACCTTGTACCTGGTATTCCTGAGCGGCCTGCGGACTTTTGTCAACATCAACTTTAAGGATAGTAACGGCTTCTCCAACTTCTTTTTTAACATCTTTAAGTATAGGGGCCATCATTTTGCAGGGGCCACACCACTCTGCAAAAAAATCAACCAGTACCGGTTTATCTGAGTTTATGATCTCGTTAAATGTCATGATTATTTTCTCCTTCTTTTATAATTTCCTTTCTGCTTTCTTTCTTAAACAAGCCAAACAACAATGTGCCCATCAATGCTCCATACAGTGTACTGTTTATTGGTTTGGATGTTATCATACAGGTGCCTGATGAACAACCGATCTGTTGCCAGTAAATATATCCTGCCAGTGCTCCAACGGCTGCACCAATAAGATAAAGTACATTATTTTTAAACCACTTCTTCATATGTTATCTCTTTTGCTGTTTCCTGCTTTTTTGGTGGTGGTGCAGCACAGCCTGCTGTGCCACAACATCCAATATTAAAAACCGGCATCACAGTAAATATAATACCTGCAAATGCAAACAGCATATCTTTTGTAATTACAGCCTGCACCAAAATAGCAATACCCATTCCCAGTCGCAGTAACCTCATTAATGTCCAGTTTGATAAAATAGTCTGTTTCATAGTTTTCTTTTACTGATGCAAATGTAGATTTTAATAACCTCCAATTAGGTAACAAAGGTTACACATGAAAAAAGCACCTGCCGGCAGGCAAATGCTTATTATTGAATTTTATTATAGTGCCTATTTTTTCAGGAAAGCTGAGTACATCCAAACCAGTTTTTCCTGCATACGTATATAATCACTCATGAGGGCATTGGTACCCTCGTCATTGGCATCGGCAGCCAGATCCAGTATTTCCCTTTGCAAGGAAATGACCGTTTTGAAGGATACCAGAATTTGCTCAACAGCTTTTGATCCATCCGTAACTTTTGCACTTTCATTAATGGCTGATGTTTTATTATACTGCGAATAATTATGTTCCGGTGCATATCCCAATGTAAGAATACGCTCTGCCACTTCATCGATTTTAAGTAACAGGTCATTGTATAATTCCTCAAACTTTACATGCAACTCAAAGAATTTATCACCTTTAATATTCCAGTGAAAGCCCCTGGTGTTTTGATAAAAAACAGAATAATTTGCTAAAAGCCCATTGAGTTTTTTAGCCAGTTTTTCAGTTTTGTCTTTATCTAATCCAATTGCGTTTGTATTTTTCATTGAATTTATTTTAAAGTTTAAATCTATTTAATTATATCTATAGAATGATAGAGGTCTGAAATTGATATATGCCTTTTATTGATAGGCTAGTTCCTTATATTCTATTTAACGAAGTTAATTTATATCTTTTACTTTTTTAGTAACAAAGGTTACATATAAACAAAGCAAACTAGACTGGCATTCAGGCAGGATAGCCGGCCATCTCCTGAGGCAGGCCTATGTAACCGGGTAAGCAGTATCAAATTTCACTTCTGTCATGATAAAAGAACTTTGAACAGTACCGATATTGGACAGCTTAGCCAGCTTATTTAAAATAAAATCATGATAGGCATTCATATCATTTACTACAATTTTTAATAAATAATCGTAAGCCCCTGTCATATGATAACACTCCATTACCTCAGCCAGCTTTACCACTGTCTTTTCAAAATCTTTCAGCATCTGATGGGCATGTTCTTTTAACTGTACATTGGTAAAAGCTACCAGGTGCTTTTCAATTTTTTCCCTGTTTAATAAAGCCACATACCCTTTTATATATCCTTCGTCCTGCAGCCAGCGTATACGTTCGTAAACTGCCGTTACCGACTTGCCCAGTTTATCAGCGATCTCTTTTGTGGTTAAC
>JANOGE010000129.1:0-2569 GCA_031414035.1 Chitinophagaceae bacterium
CCTGCCCGGTTGCGGCGTCATCAAATACATCGCCGATCAGTGTTGCCCTTGCTGCTTTTTCAACAAATGTCTTTAGCCTTTCTACCGCATCATCATAACTTTCTAAAAAGAAAGCATATACCGCAGCATAACGCATGGGAAATTGTGCCGGGTTCAGATCCCAACCCTGGTAAAAACCATTCCACAATGAATGGCGGATATGGTCGTATCCCTTTTTCCAGGCACGGTGAACGGTATCCCTGTTCTCCAGCAATTGTGCTGCTGTTAAGGCATCCCCCCGGTGCGGACCAATAGGCATGGTGTTGGTGGCCCCATCACTCAACCAGATGCCGGTATGTGCCAGTGCCACTTTGGTCATGTGGTGTGCAAAGTCACAAACAGGATGGTCCATCTCCTGGTACTTAGCCGTAATACTGCAGCTTGCTGTATAATCATAGGTGCCAAAATGCATGGCGATACATCTGCCCTTACTTGCATTGATAAATTTGTTTAAAGGATTGGTTCCGTCAATTGCCATGATAGCCTGCGTGGTTTCCACCATCATCTCCATTTTTAAAACCCCTTTTTTCATTTTCAATTCCGTTTCAAGAATATCAAAAAAAGAGGCCAGGGTTGCCGGTTGTTCCGGAATGGTAACCTTGGGCAGCATCACAATGAAATTATCAGGCAACTTTCCGCCGGTTTCTTTTACCAATGTACTTACAAAAATATCCAGGGTACGCAATCCCCTTTCTTTCATTTCCTCGGTAAAGGGTTTTATTCTTATGCCAATGAACGGAGGCAATGATCCTGCTGCCATTCCCTTCGCTACTTCCAATGCTGTTGTATATGCCGTTTCATCTTCTTCTTCATTGCTGCGGTTACCAAAGCCATCTTCAAAATCAATCCGGAAATCTTCAATAGCTTCGGACTTTAATTTTGAAATTACCTTTTTATATATTTTTTCACTAAACCCTGATGTAATGTCCAGGTCAAATACATTTCCAAAAACATGATGATCAGGAGCATAGGTTTCAAAGATCTCCAAAGCTCTTTTACCAAGTGCAGCAGCAGCATCATATTTAAAGAGGTTGGCGCCTCCATATAAAGTATGTACAGGCTGCCGTTCACTTCTATCGCCCGGATAAATTTTTTGAAAGGAGGTATTGGCTTCTTTCAGTTTATTAAACAGTTGGTCTTTTTTTTCTGCCGGAATGGTTACACTCATTTTTTGTTTTTTTAATCTTCCTTATAAATAACCGCAGAGACGCAAAGGCGCTGAGAAAAAAGCTGCGATTCACCGCCTCTGCGGTATTATATTAACTACCCTTATAAGTGGAATACCCAAATGGATTGATCAGTAACGGCACATGATAGTGTTTCTCATCCGAAACCGTAAACTGAATTTCCACTTTTGGATAAAACCCTTTTATATTGTTGGCCACAAAATATTCACCTGTTTCAAATACAAGTTTATAGTTGCCGGGCAGTAACGGTTTGCCGGGTGGTAACAGGTCTGCGATCCTTCCATCTGCATCAGTGACGCCCTGTGTAATGGCCTGCCAGTTATCGCTTACCTGTTGCAGCAGTTTTACCGCCATATTTTTTACCGGCCTGCCAACAGATGTATCCAGTACGTGTGTAGTAAGTTGACTCATTTGTAAAAATTGAAAGTTTGCATTATCCAAAAGTTTTTTAAACCGTATCAGGGTAATTTTAAGTTGTTCGCCCATAGCAATACTTAATTCTTCGGTTCTTGTATTTTTTAACCTTTCCGCCATCATTAGTAACATTTCATCCGCAGATTTACCCGTAGCACAAACAATAAAAATGAAACCGAATTTATTTTTGTAAGATGTATTTACTCCTGCCAATGCTGCAATGGTTTCTTTTGATGCAACGGCAACAGCAGCCTGTTCTTTTCCGGCCAGTTTTTCAGTAAGGCTTTTAACATCCCCAATTTCAGGGTGATGACTGAATGCTTCCAGCCAATCTTCTTTACTGCATACTGTATACCATGCCGCAACCGCCTTTTCCACCAATGATTTTTCAGAAACAAAAGGAAATTCTTTCATCAGCACCGATACCCATTTTGCAGAACCACAGCAACTCATCAAATGCAGGCCTGCTTCTTCCGTTTTTAATTTATTGAAATCCTGTAATGTCATTTTTAACTTTTAAACCTTATTAGCTTTACCTTTATTTTACCAATGCTCCCTGATCTATCCAGCACCTGATCATATCCCTTTCTTTTTCTGTCATATTGGTTTTATTATTCTGCGGCATTGTTTTTGTTATTACAACCCGCTGCATGATCAGGTCTTTCTTCTTTACCATATCATCCGGTGTATCATACATCACTCCATTGGGTGGTGCTTTATAAACATCGTCGGTTGGCCGGGAAGAATGACAGCTTATACACCTGGATTGTATGATCGCATTCACTTCGCTGAATTCAATTTTTACATTACATGCCCCCGGATCTTTTGGTGGTGCCGAAATAAAAGCGCCAGCTAGTAAAATAACCACCGATACCGGCATCACCCATACAGACAATTGTCCTTTTTCCCTGAGGTTAAGATAATGTTTT
>JANOGE010000130.1:0-3356 GCA_031414035.1 Chitinophagaceae bacterium
CCCCTAAAGGGGGAGCTTTGGAGTCCGCTGAAAACAGGAAGTCATCGACAATAGCAGGGCGCACTTTACAAGCCATCTTCTGTATTGATGAAAGAGAAGACTCTATACGTCGCCACATTGAAGCAGTTGACAAAAAGGCCGAAACATTTGGTGCCCCGGGATTTTTTGGTGTGGAGTTTTATTTTGAGCAGGAAGGAGGAAAATTTTATGATAAACTTTGCCCGGCACCGGTTACACCAAAATACCTGATAAAAGAGTCTGATGCAAAATCAATCAGGGAAAAGGAGTTGATCTATACCAAATACACACACGGCATTTTATCGGGTTTTGTGCTGAGTATTACTTTTGGTTTCTGGGCCTTTGTAAAAAAGATACAATTATTATTTCGCCCAAAAATGAGTCCGGCCATTTCCAATGCGTATGGGCACATGGACAAACACTCTGTGCTTACCATCGAAAATAAAAATCCAGCAGATTTTGAAAACGGGTTACAGATTGGTTATACTTTAGATGAAATGGTAACAAGAGGAGAAAATTTTTTGCGGGGCATTGGTATGGTTAAAAATTTTGCACCTATTGTGTATTTTGTAGCACACGGCAGCAGCAGCGCCAACAATCCGCATCACGGCGCACATGATTGTGGCGCCTGTAGTGGAAGGCCCGGTGCTACCAATGCAAGGGTTCAGTCATTCATATTAAATCATAAAAAAGTAAGAGAAGTATTGGCATCAAAAGGAATTGTAATTCCGGATACAACACAGTTCATAGGCAGCATGCATGATACAGCAGCAGATGTCTGGAATTATTATGACGAAGGAATTTTGAGTACTGAAAATGCAAAACAGCATTTGATTAACATTCAAAATTTTGAAACTGCTTTAAACCTGAATGCAAAAGAAAGAAGCCGCCGGTTTGCCTCTATCAATACCAGGCAGGAACTGGAACAGGTACGAAAAGCTATTCACAGCCGTTCTGTTTCTTTGTTTGAACCCAGGCCGGAACTGGGGCACGGCACCAATACCTTAGCCATCATCGGCCGAAGGCAAACAACTAAAAGATTATTTCTTGACAGAAGAGCTTTCTTAAACAGTTATGATTATAATACTGACCCCGATGGCGCAATTTTAACGGCAGTGATGCGGCCCATCGGTTTGGTTTGCGGCGGTATCAACCTGGAGTATTATTTTTCGAGGGTAGATAATATTAAAATGGGTGCCGGTACAAAACTACCGCATAATGTAATGGGCTTGTTTGGCGTAGCCAACAGCAGCGATGGAGATTTGAGGCCTGGCCTGCCCTGGCAAATGATAGAAGTACATGACCCGGTGAGGTTGCTGGTAATAGTAGAACATCAGCCAGATATCGTTTTAAAAGCAATACAATCAAGTCCCGAGGTATTTGAATGGTATAAGAATGAATGGGTGCATATTGTGGCACTGCACCCGGAGGAACAACAGTTTTATTATTTTAAAGACGGGGCATTTGCAAAATACAATCCTATTACCGATGCCGGTGAAATAAAAACGATTCACAACATGGAAGAATTTCTGGAGGGAGCAAAGGAAATGGAAACGAATCATATTGTACACGCTACAGAAGAAAATCTGCCGGTGTATTTACTGGATTAAAGCCCCCTATCCCCCGAAGGGGGAACCAGGTTTTGTCAGTCTATTATTTAAAAGAAACATGAAGTTTAAATGAATCAATTACTTATATTATTTATTGCCGTTCCTTTTCTGGCTTTTTTGGCCACCTTACTTTGGCAAAATAAAAGCGAAAAAGCAATTGGTAAAATTGTACGCTTTGCAAAAGTGTTTAATATTTTAATTACACTGTCATTTTTTACCTGGTGGTTAATAAATGGCTTTACACCCATCAGCTTAAATGTTGCTACCCTTTACCAAACGGACAATTTTGTATTTGCTATTCAATTGTATTACGATGAAATAACGGCGATGTTCAGTATTGTCGGGTCGCTGTTATTTTTCCTGGTAGCCACTTTCAGTAAATATTATATGCACCGCGATGAGGGGTACAAGCGTTTTTTTAATACGATCTTATTATTTGCCACAGCGTTTAACTTTATTATTCTGGCGGGAAATTTCGAAACGCTTTTTATAGGATGGGAAATAAAAGGCATTTGCTCTTTTATACTGATAGCTTTTTACCGGAACAGGTATTTGCCTGTTAAAAATGCTTTTAAAGCCGTTACAAACTATCGTATCAGCGATGTGGCGCTGATGCTGGCCATGTGGATGATGCACCATCTTACACACCGCAATATTAATTTTTCCCAATTGGGTGAAGCAAAAGAATTGGCCATAGCTGCCGGCCAAACCGGGATGGCGGTATTTATTGTTTGTATGTTGATTTTGCCGGCCACCATTAAATCGGCACAGTTTCCCTTTACCAGCTGGCTGCCCAGGGCAATGGAAGGGCCCACGGCTTCTTCTGCCATTTTTTACGGTTCGGTGAGTGTGCACATCGGTGTTTTTTTATTGCTTCGTACACATCCATTTTGGAAAGATATGCATTGGGCAAAAATTGCCATCATCAGTATTGGGGCATTAACAGCCATTGTTGCAACGTTAATTGCAAGAGTGCAACCCACGGTTAAAACACAAATTGCCTATTCATCTGCAGCGCAAATTGGATTGATGTTTATTGAAGTGGCGTTGGGTTTTCACTGGCTGGTACTTATTCATTTTGCCGGTAATGCTTTTTTAAGAACTTACCAGTTATTGGTATCGCCATCGGTGTTGAATTATCTGGTACATCATCAATATTTCCATTATGTTTCACCGGTACAAAAAACAGTGTCAAAATTGAAAGCATCTTTTTATATGCTTAGCATAAAGGAGTGGAATTTAGACAGTATGATGTTTACCTATTTGTGGAGCCCTTTTAAATGGCTAGGAAAACAATTCCATTTTTTACAATCTAAAGCACTCATTGGTATACTTGCCATTGCCGGCCTTGCCCTTACCATTTTAGGTTATACAAGCGGAAGCAGTATTTCGGCTTTAAGGGGAGTGTTACCAATTGTTTTAATGAGTATTGCTTTGGCTGTTATTCTTTTTGCTTTTGCTTACAGAAGGTCGGCTTTAAGGGCCTGGATATATTTATTAACAGCCCACTTCTTTATAATAGCTGCCGTTTTGTTTAATACGGATCATATAAACGGTATCGAAATTATTTTTTATGCAAGCGGTGTAATACTGGCTTTTTTACTGGGGTATTATTGTTTGCATAAAATAAAAAAAGTTGATAATGATATTTCACTCAACCGGTTTCATGGGTATGTATATGAACAAAACACAATCGGGTTTTTGTTTTTAGTTTCAGCCATGGGGATG
>JANOGE010000131.1:0-1775 GCA_031414035.1 Chitinophagaceae bacterium
ACAGTGGGGCAGTTTTTCGTTTGGCTTAAAGCTTTTTAATCCTAACCGCTTTGCAAGTGCTTTTTGCGTTTGTAAATTGTCTGGCCCGGACAGCGGAACGGTTCACAGTCTTTAAATAATTTTCCGGTTGGTAAAAATTACTTTCCTTCAAATTTCAGTTTCATAAATAACGTTTAACATCGGGCCGCTTTGGCGCAGTTGGCTTTTCGGTTCTTAATAAAAGTTCATCTTTGCCCAGACCACCAACATGGGGTTTGGCGCAATACGGGCGGATTGCTATGGAAAAAACAAATAAAAATTTAGTTTTTTTTAAGCTGCCAGTTCAGTATTATCAACATATGGCTGTTGCTTATTAACCACCGCTACTACTCTAAGAACTAGTTTGTTTCTGATGGCATTTAATACAAGCATACCATTCTTGCCTTCTGCTTTTTTTCTATCAAAGTATTGTTTGAATTCCGGGTAATATTTTATAGCAGTCAGTGCACATAGATGTAACATTTTTTTAAGCTCCTTATTTGCCATTTTGTGTACTTTGTTTTTGCCTTTTATGCTTGAGCCGCTGGTGTTGGAAAATGGCACTACTCCTGCATAGCTACCAAGCTGTTTGCCACTTATTTTAGAAGCAAAATTGTTGGTACAGCAAATGATATATATCGCAGTGAGGTGTCCAATACCTGGTACTGATTTTATCAGTTGATAGTTATGGTAAATGTTTTTATCCTGTTGTACGATTTGTTCAATCATCAATTCAACCTGAATTATACTTTTTTTGATGCCATCAATTGCAGCCTTATGCGATTTATCCAGCATGGTCAATAGTACTTTATCGTTGGTACATTGTATTTCCTTAATGTAATTTTTGGCGCTGTTCAGCTGTGCTACAAGCCTGCTTCGACTGGTCATAAGATCCTTGAGTCTCATAAATGCAGGATTTAGTGATGGCGTGAGTTTCAGCTCATCTTGCTGCTTATAGCAATAAAGGCAAAGGCGCTGAGAATCTATTACATCATTCTTTCCCCGGGTAATGCCCAGGCTCCATTTTATATGGGCTGCATTGCCAATGTGTAGTTGAAAATTATTAGTACTGCAGAAGCTCCAGATAAGCCGGTGATAAACCCCCGTGTTTTCAATTACCAGCAAACTGTTTTCGTCATAAGACACAGCTTTGGATTTAAGCCAGGCTTTAAAATCCTTCATGCCGGTAATCGTATTGTCAAAGCGATCGGTAAGTATGGGTTGCTTTACATGGTTTAAAACTACCAGTAAAGACACATCAAACCATTGCTTGGAAACATCAATACCCAGATAATTTTTTCTTTCTTCTCTCATAATTTTTGTTTTTAAATTTGAGTAATAATCTAACCATTTTTGCCCCATCGTCTTAGTCCTTAATAATGGGTAATTAACCCTAATTGCTATAAAGACACTAAGGGAAAAAATCGGCAGCGGATTGTATCCGCCCATGGGTAGTAGGCCCTGACGAAAGGTATAATGCGCCGCTGCCGATGGTTAGGTTTATACACAAATTAATGTGGATTGTAAAAGAAAAAAAGTAACAAAAAAAGAAAAGTAGTAATAGTAGCTTTACCTTTAATTAGTTAATGAAGGCAAAGCTAAAGGAGAAGGGTATAAACATACAAATCATCTGATGTGACGCTGGCAGGTTTCCGGCGCGAGGAGGTCGCCGTTATTGGGCACGCGCACGAGCGACGCGGTCATCGGATCCGTCACGTTGCGGCGGTGCGCCTCGGTGACCGGCACGCGCGTTGAGA
>JANOGE010000132.1:0-20480 GCA_031414035.1 Chitinophagaceae bacterium
ACGATGTACGCCTGTCTTTCTCTTTTAAGCATTCGTTTTGTATTGCTTGCCAAATTAATGATAAAAATGCAAAAACTGCATAAATTATTCAAAATTATTGCACTATCAATACAAATACCTGCAATACCTGCATTGTTTTTATTTTAACCGCTGAAAAAAATCAAAGAAATAAAACCCGGATCAGTTAATTATTTTTTTTTGGAAAACCGGTAATTTTTCTTTTATTACTGGCCGGTTTTAAGGTATCGCTGTTTTGTGTAATTTCCGTTGTTTTTAAAAATTCTGTCTCTTCTTCTTCAGCAGGGTTATCATAATTTTCAAAAATGGAAGCCAGTTTTTTAGCATCATACACCGACCGGGTAAATTTATTACCGATCACAATGATAACAGCAGAATCATTTAACAGCCGTATGAAACTGGCATTACTTCCATGCCACCAGCCATTGTGGTAAATGATCTTTTTCCCGTTTGGATATATGTATATTCTCCACCCCAGCCCATAATTTCTGATACCGGGCTTTTCGTTGCTGTATGCGGCATATGCCTGTTCAAGTGTTTCCTTAGTAAACAAAAGATTGCCGGATAATGCCCTGTCCCATGTAAGCAGATCCCTTACAGTTGTATAAATATTTTTATCGCCATATACCTGGTCCAGAAAATTTAAGGGTTCCGGTGATCCTCTCCAATTGTAACTGGGTACTGCGGTTGCAGAATCGGACATGGTAAAAACATAACTGTTTTTCATTTGTAAAGGGGTAAAAAAAGTTTTGTTCAGGTATTCAGCATACGTTGATCCAGAAACTTTTTCAATAAGTAATGCCAGTAAAACATAATTGGTATTACTGTACGTAAAATGGGTATTGGGTGTTAACACATCTGCCAGTTCAGCTTTTCGGGTTACCAGGTATTGCAACACGTCTTCATTGTTGGCATACCGGCTTTTATCCCAGCCCAGGTTTTCCAGGAAATAAGTGTAATTGGGAAGTCCGCTCCGGTGGTTTAACAAACTGCGTATGGTTACACCGGGGTAAGTAAATGCCGGAAAGTATTTACCGAATTCATCATCCAGTTGCAATTTACGGTCCTGCCATAATTTTAAAACGGCCATTGCGGTAAAGGTTTTAGAAACGGAGGCAATATGTAATGCTGTATTTTGGGTTATCGGATCAGTGCCCGGTAAATGCCCGGTGCCATTGTATTGTTCAAAAATAATATGCCCGTTTTTGGCAACCAGGATACTGCCATTAAATTTTTTTTGTTTTAAAACCGTATCATACCAGCGTTCGCATGCCGTTTTTATCCTGGCTGTTTCTTCGGGGGAAATGGCTGTTGGCACAGGCCATACAGATAAACTGTCATGGTTCTTTTTTCCGGGGGCAGATGCGGTATTGCAGGAGGAAAAGAAATGTATAAGGCTCGCCATAAATAACAGGGTAAGAAGGCGTTGAATGGCCATACAAAAGATCTGTACCCGGTTGTACATTCCATCACATAAAAATGGGATCATAATAGAGTAAGCTTTAGATAGAATATATTTGTGCAAAATACACTCTAATAATCATGCCTGAAAATAAAATAACCAGTTATCCGAAAGAGAAGATAAATATTCTTTTTTTAGAAAATATCAGTGATGTGGCTGTAAAACATTTTAATACAGAAGGATATATCAATGTTAAAAAAATAAACGGGGCATTAAGTGAAGATGAACTGGCCGCCGCCATAAAGGATATTCATCTGCTGGGTATCCGCAGCAAGACTAAAATAACCAAAAAGATACTGGATGCTGCACCAAAATTGCAGGCCATTGGTTGTTTTTGTATAGGTGTAAACCAGGTTGATCTGAAAACCGCAACAAAGAACGGTGTGGTTGTTTTTAATGCGCCATACAGCAATACCCGGAGTGTGGCCGAACTGGTGATCGGTGCTTCCATCATGTTGATCAGGAGGATCGTTGATAAAAATAAGGCAGCGCATGAAGGTACCTGGCTGAAAGAAGCCAGCGGCAGTTATGAGCTCAGGGGGAAAACCCTGGGTATTATTGGATACGGAAATATTGGTAAGCAGGTAAGCGTACTGGCCGAAAGCCTGGGCATGAAAGTTATTTTTTATGACGTTGAAACAAGGCTGCCGTTGGGTAATGCTGAGAGCCGTAAAAGCCTGAAAGAGGTAGCAGGCAAGGCGGATATTGTTACGCTGCACGTACCGGAATTAACCGGCACAAAAAATCTGATTAATAAAAACACCCTTAAGTATTTTAAAAAAGGAAGTATTCTCATCAACTATGCAAGGGGAGAGGTAGTTGACCTGGATGCTTTGCGGAAAGCGTTGCTGGAAGGACATTTAAGTGGTGCTGCGGTGGATGTTTTTCCGGTGGAACCGGAAAAGAACGGGGATCGTTTTTCATCTCCCCTGCAGGGCCTGGCCAATGTGTTACTTACCCCGCATATTGGAGGAAGCACCCAGGAGGCCCAGCTTAATATCGGCGATGATGTGAGCAGTAAATTATTCAACTATCTCGAAAAAGGGATCAGTACCGGCTCACACAGTATTCCGGAACTGTCGCTGCCTCCCCAGGAAGGTACGCACCGTATTTTGCACATACATCATAATGTACCGGGGGTACTTTCAGAAATTAATACACAGTTGAGTAAACATAAAATCAATATACTGGGGCAGTACCTTAAAACCAACGATGCCATTGGATATGTGGTGTTAGATGTAAATAAAAATTTGAGTAAAAATGCGTTGGAATTATTGAGAAAGGTAAAGGCAACGATTAAAGTGAGGATGCTGTATTAAATATGGCTGTATGATTAATTTTTGCCGGCCTCTTAAACAGGTTGATTCATTTTCCTGCCAACCGGTATATGTACTGAAACAATCGTTCCTTTGGCTTTCTCACTTTTTATTTGTAATCTGGCATCCATCATTTTTACAAGATCTTTAATAATAAGATAACCAAGCCCGTTCCCTTTTCTGTTATCAATATTGGCAGATGAAATAATAAACTGGTCGGCCATAATATTTTTAATCTGGTCAGGTGTCATTCCCGCACCTTCATCCTGCACACTGATAATAACCGTCTCTGCTCCCGGTTCAGTAGAAATGTAGATGTTCCCTTTTTCAGAAAAATTGATGGCATTGGTTAAAAGATTGTAGATCAGAATTTTCAGGGGTTCAAAAAACTGGTATATTTCCAAACCGGTATTTACGGTATTTATAAGTTGAAGGCCCTTTTGCCTGGCCAATGAATGTAATACACTTAAAACCTGCTTTACCATTTCATGTACATTGAATGTTTCTTTGGCCAGCCGCCTGTTCTCATTCTGGTATTTTATCCAGTTGAGTATGTTGGTGGAAAGCAGCTGCAGTTCCTGGGCGGTATTGGTCATTTCCTGAATAGTTTCCTGTTGCAAAGCTTCCGACATTAAATTTCTTTTTTCGATAAGGTTTTTACCGGCCACCGTTACAAATTTTAACGGGGTTACAATATCATGGCTGATGATCGATATCAGCCTTGTTTTTATGGTGTTGTTTTTTTCAAGCTCTTCATTTTTTTTCAATAGTTCTTTTGTTTTTTCGGCAACCTGTTTTTCCAGTTTTCGCTGTCTTATTTTATAATGATTTGTCCGGATGCGGAAAAAAAGTGCGGTTATGCCCAGTATCGTTAAAAGGCATAGTAAATAGAACCACCATTGTTTATGCCAGGGGGTGCTGATGGTAAAACGGATCTCTTTGTAAGAATAATTGTTTGTCCCAAATCCATTCAATTTTCTTATCCGTAAAACATAATTACCCGATCGAAGATTATTAATCCGGATAAGAGCCTCATTATCGGTATTGATGGTTTTCCAGTTCAGGGTATCATTTAACTGGTAATCGAGGTAAATATTTTCTTTATTGCACCAGGCCGAAAAACCAGGCCTTATCACTATTTCCTGTGTTTTTGGAGAGAGATCATTTTTAAACAGGGAATCAACATTTATAGTAATATTATCAGCCAGCATTTCATCAATATAGATTTCTCCTTCGGGCAAAACAGGTAAAGCCTTTTCCGGGTTTACCCATAATAAACCATCCATGGTAGGAAAAGAGATCGTCTTATTTTTTAAACGTATGGCACATGGAGTACATCCCCCGTTCAGTTCTGTCATTTCCATTCCATCTTTCTTTCCGAAATAATGATAGTACACAGATGAGGTATTGCTTTCAAAAGCATTGATGAGTTCTGCCAAACTGGATTTAAATAAACCCCTGTTCGTACTTATCCAGCAATAACCTTCATCATCGGGTACAAAGCAATGAGAGTATAAAAGATATTTATTCTTATCAAGCGGCATTGGTTTTACCTTTTCGTTTTTATAGATATAAAACCCCGAACCATAACTGCCAAAAAAAACATAGTCTTTATATTTCCAGATACTGCGGACACAAATATTTTCTTTGTGAAAAAGGGTATCCAGCAGGTTTGTATTTGTATTAAACCGGAATAATCCTCCACAGGTGGCAACGGCTAATATACCCGGGCTTATTTCTATAAAATCAAATGTGAGATTACCGATATAATTTTGCGGGTATTTATAAAGAAACCGAAGGCTATCTCCTTCCAATATCCCAATGCCGGTTGAATTTGCAGAATAATGTGCATTGCCGGTTGCCGTTACCAGGTCGCCCCATTTTATTTTTTCATATACTTTTGTAAGGCCGGTTTTTTTATTAAACAGATGCAGGCAGTTATAACCTAACTTGGTATTTACCTGAGTATACCATAATAAACTATCATTTGTTTGCGAAATATTAAAAGAGAATTTACCCTGAATGGGTTTTGCGTTTGGTGGGGAAATTGAATTGCTTATTATATCGCCCTCATTGGTCAATATACTGCCATCCTCAAGTTCAAACTGGGAGTAATAAGAGTTCCTGTTTTTAGAGTTTATATCAGTTCTCTTTTTTGACAACACCCTGGTTTGATTAAGAACAATCAATCCTTTTGAATCTGTTCCGATAAAAAGCAGTTTATTCTTTTCGCTGTATTGAATTGATTTGATCAGTGCATCAGAAGGGATACCTGTGAATATCAGCCTTGCCATGATCTTATGATCAATATAAGTTAATAACCATGCCTTTTCTCCATCAACATAAACCGGGTTTTTCATTCCGGTTTCCCAGTATAAAAGGTTGTTGCCGGTTTTACTTTTTAAACCAATCCCGGTTTCATCTTCCATCAGGACCGGTGAAAGGGTGTGGCTGGCCGGATTAAAAAGAAAGATCTCTTTTTTATTATTTCTGAGGAAAATATGCGTGTCAATTTTAAATACCGAAGTAAAACTTTTTTTTTCAAAGGGTAAAAGAACAGGCCCGTCTAAATAAAGGGAATGATAAAAAAGGGAGCCCTGGTTTATTATTAAGAAAGCGGTATCACTGAGGCAAACTATTTTATCGGTGACTGCCGAAAAACGGATATTATTTAAATCAACTGATTTCTTTTTGAAAAAAGTATCTGAAACCGGCAGTAAATAATAATAGGCAAAATAGGGATTAACATTGGTTGCCGCCTTTTGCCAGAGTGCAGGTTTATTTTGGTTAATAGTAAAGATATTACCCGTCAGGTCAGATATATAAATGCTTCCTGCATTGTTCCTTGCCATAAACAACATCCTTTCTGAAGCAATGGATGGTAAATTGTCTTTTGTATATGACCTGAAGTCAACGCCATTGAACCGTACAATACCGGCTTCGGTGGCTATCCATAAAAAATTTGTTTTTTCATCCCATTGCAACCCTTTAATACCATTAGAAGGTAAATCGTTATCCGTTGTAAAATGCTGTACATAAGAATTTACGGCAGGTTGTGAAAAAGCCGTTGGTGAAATGAGAAGTAAGAAATATAAAAAGAGAATGAACCTGTACATATGCGATTTACAATAACAAGTTACTGCAAACCGCTCAATAATTTACATTATAAAGGGTGGCTAATTCCATCAGTTCTTTAATATTGCCTGCCGTTGTTTTTTCGAAAATCCGGTTTTTAATGGTGGAGATGGTATTCATTTTTAAATTAAGGGTATCCGCAATATCTTTTGTTCCAATTCCCTTAAGTACATAATGAAGTATCTCCAGCTCTCTTGGCGCTAATGTAGTGAACGGGTTATCCTGGTGGTGAATATTATTTTGCCTTACCGGTTCTTCATTGTGCATGAATTTTTGCAGTATCTGTATCATTTCTTCTTCGCCAACCGATTTAGACATGTAGTAATTGATGCCATATTGCTTTAATGCTTCGCCATATATTTCGGCAGGCTGCATGGAGAAAACAAGAATGTGCAGATCGGGATATACCCTGCGGATATTGGGAATGACCTCCAGGGTACTTCCGTCTGATAAAATGATATCCAGAATAAGATGTGTGTACCTGTTTTTCACCAGTTCTTTCATCAGGTCATTACAGGTTGCCACTTCATGCAGATCGGTATAGCCCAGGGTCAGCTGCATGTGCAGTTTCAGCCCCTTCCTGATCATACTGTGATCATCTGCTATCAAAATTTTTGGCTGCATCCTTTTATTTATTTCGGTTTTCCGGTTAACATTCAGGGTACTAATCTCTGAAATTTATTTATTACTTACTGTAGAATTTATTCTTTTTGCAACACCTGAGATTTATCTTATAAGAATAAATGATCCCCTGATGATCTGCTGTTCAATATAATTGGGCGATCTGTACTTTACAATATACACATATCCACCAGGCGAAGATAGTTTCCCACCTATAGTTCCATCCCAGCCTTTGTTTTTGTCCCTGGTTTGAAAAACAACCTGGCCATACCGGTTGAATATGATAAAATCGAATTCCGTTACAAGGTCTGTTTCCAAAACCCTGAATACATCATTTTTTGAATCATTATTTGGAGTAAAGGCAGAGGGTACCTGTACAATTGAAATGGGTAATACAACCATACTGTCAGTTGCAAAACAATTTGTGGACCTGTCGGTTGCCAGTATCGTATAGGTAATTTTTCTGGTGGTTGCAGAAACGGGGTTCAATACCAATGTTGAGTTCAGGTAGAGCGACGGCGTCCATAGAAAATCATAATTGCCCGGGTTAGCGATCGAAGCATCCAGTGTTATCGTTGAGCCTATGCGGATGATCTTATCAGGGCCTGCGTTTATTGCAGGAACAGCATTAATGGTAATACTGTTTACAGCAGGTAAAGAACCACAGCCATTGTTATCTTTAACAACAAGGTTCACATTATAGGTACCGGGTGTATTATATGTGTGATAGAAAGGCGGAGAAGCATTACCGGTACCGTTTCCAAAATCCCATAACCAGGTGTTTATGCCTGTTAAAGGAGATGTAAACTGTACCGGTATCTTTTCACAAAGTGTATCAGTAATATAACTGAAAAAAGCTACAGGGTTGTTTTGGATTACAGGTATTGAAAATAAAGCGGTGTCTGTTGCGCAGCCCTGAGTAAATGAAACGGCATGCCTGACAGAATTAGGAGGAGTGGATATATAAGTATGTGTAACGGTATTGCTGTTGTTAATTACCGTGGTTTGCCCGTCACCAAAATCCCAGTACCAGGTTGGCGGGTTTGTGGTATTTGTTGGTACAGATGAGGTAAAAGTGAAAACACTATCCACACAGGCCTTACCTGTTGCCTGTACGGTTAAAATTACAGGCGAACCAATACTTACAACCTTGGTGGTATCACCAGCACAACCGTTATCAGCATAGATCCTGTAACGAACGTTGTAACTGCCAACAGTTGGAAATGTTTTTGTGGCATTAATAGTTGTTTGCGTTGTGTTGTCGGGGAAATTCCATAAATAACTGGCAATAGTAAAACCTCCTGATGTGGAAGTTCCCGTAAGTATAACAGGTGTATTGGGGCAGGCGGATGGGATACTAAAATCTGCTTGTGGCCCATTTTTTACAACAACCGTTACTACTGCATTCTCAGTCTGACTGCAATTTTCAATAACCGTAGAAGTATAGGAAACAGGGATATTAAATGTACCGTTATTGGCAAAGCTAAAATCCTGTTGCAAAGTATATACATAATAGGTGCGGCCATTTATCAGTTCAGTGGTCAGGGGCAAAGGATTATTAATAATTGAATCAACATTTGGTGACATGCCCGGTACCTGGCTTAACTTCCAGTGAATGGAAGTTGCAGGGTAACCAAGTTTTACAAATAAACGTACCGGCGTGTTGCGGCAGGTAAAAGTATCTGTTTGCCCATTTGTATTATTGGTATTTTTTATTGCGCTGTAATTATTCAGGTTATTGATAAGTGTGCCGGCATTGTAACCATAGCTTTCATAATTACCCAATCCATAAATGGTTGCATTTAAGGCCGAATCACTGGTTATGGTATGTTGGGCTGCAGGGCCAATAAAACGGGCAAGGGCAACCGAAAAAGAAGGGTAATTGGGATGGGGAATAATCTGCGACGCCGGGAGAGCAGCCCCATCAACTCTTAGTGAAGCAACACCCGCTGTAGGTAATATTATATTTGTATAAACATACGCAATGGCAGGTGATTGTCTGCTGGCGAATAAACGTACTGCTTTCTGCCCCTGTTCAATGGGGCTTAAATAAAACATTTCAGGATCGCCGTTTGAAGGTGGTGCCGGAGTAGTTGTAGGAAAATTCCAGCATTGATTTTTATTTACGGTATATTGGGAAACCAGTACCGGTTTATCCGATTCAATATAATCTCCTCCTGTTGAATCCTGGAATTCATAATAGAAATTTTTTATCAAACCTGTCAGGGCAACTCCGTTTCTTCTTACTATGGCTGTTGGATCGGAAACGCAAACCCTGTAATAATTGCGGTTTGTTTCCAGCAGATCGGTATTGGTATTATTGATAGTATGATATGTGAGGTACCTGGTGCCCCATGCCTGTGCTGGAAATACCTGTTGCTGCATGTATTCACCACCATCGCCCCTGCATAACCTGATGCCGCCGGAACCGGAAAAAAAAGCGATAGGATGACAGTTGCCGTCTGGTCCCAATACCGATTTTATTTTACTTCCAGTCATGTCTTTGCTGGCAGCATAAGCCAGGTTACCAGGCTCCAATTTTCCAAAAACGTTATATATTTCTCCTTTATTGAGATTGACTGTATAGGTTTGACCGGGCAACCAGCCGTTTTTTGTTGTATCGCTGGGTATAATCTCCACTCTTGTATTATCTTCTGATGCAACTACATAGTACCACGAATACCAATCAGGGCCATTGGCTGTAGTGGGATTTATAATTGGTAACGGAGAATTTGACGTTGCCTGGCTATAATTAATAGAATAGTAGGAGAACCCATATGTTTCAACCGGCATTAACATGGTGGCGCCTGATCCCTGGGTTACGTACACATGTGCATATACCGCTACAGGAACATTACTTACAATATGGATCCCTTTGGTGGATAATCCATCGGTAATCAGTCGGGCATCATTGGCTCCTGTTTTAGGAATCACAATAGTTGCATCCACGCTGTTTGCAGGAATATTTACGGTCTGCGACCATGATGTACCGTTGATTGAGACTGTAACAACAGCAGCCTGTTCAGCGCTTATATAAAGAGCCATATCCTGACCGTTTACGGGAATGCTTCCCCCAGCGTCAGAATTGATAAAAATCCAATGAAATCCATAGCCCAGCCAGAATTCTTTACCCCTGTTAGACTTATCCTGTGCCTGTAATCCGGAAAAGGATAAGATACCGCTAATGAATATTAAGGTTATTCTTTTCTTCATGATACTTTGAAAGTACAATATTCAGCATTTTATTTCCGAACCCATGTAGAATTAACTCTACAATCTCCATTTCAATATTGCTTTAATCTTGCACATAATTTAAACCATTTCTAAAAGTTGTCTATTATGAACAAGCACTGCACCTGGAAATATCAATTTTTCCTTTTCATTTTATTACTGGCAGCCTCCTCCTCAATGGGCCAGAGCTTTTTTAACACCACCGACTGGAAGTTCAGCAACCCAAAACAATTCGGGTTTACTGTTTTGGATGTTGATTATTTCGATAACAACAATGCCATTGCCGTAGGATCTGATGGCGGTATTGCAAGGACGACAGATGGGGGTTCAAACTGGACCTATGGTACATTTACTTTTATAAATCCTGCCAATGGATTTTTAACAAAGGGAAATTTTAACGATGTACATTTTATAACAGCAACATCGGCCTATGCTGTAGGAATCAATGGTTTAATGATCAAAACAACCGATGCCGGTTTAAACTGGAGCAAGGTAAATACACCACTTACAGCTAATAACAAAAATATCAATACATGCTGGTTTTTAGATGCCAATAAAGGGTATATTGGCGGCCAGGTTAACAATACGGCAGATTCACTGCCTAAAATGTATTTTACGTTGAACGGAGGTTCTACATGGGATTCCATCGGGGCCCCTGCAGTTAATGGTGTAACCCGTGTTGGTTATATCAGTAATCCAAATATTCCTTCTGTACTTTACCCCGTAGATGCCAAATTGAAAGAAATCCAGCGGATCGAATTTACAAGTACTGGTGTTGGCTATATATGCGGTAGTAACTCTTATGGTGTTACGTTGTTCCCTAATGTTAGTTTTAGGGCAACCAGCACTACAGTTTGTGCGCCGCTTACTACATTCTTAACCTCCGGGTCTATGGCTGCAAGTTTACTTTGGAAATTCAAAGACGGAGTACTAACCGATTATTCAATAAGTAAAGAACGCATAGGATATACAGGCATTAATCTGGCACCTGCAAGTATCACATGTACTTCGGGTTATGCAAGTATTAGTCCCACATCTCAAACATACCGGGCAATGAACATTATCAATGATTCTACAATAGTGATGATGTCGTTCAATAACAATACTGTGGTAAAAGTAAATACAGGGGTTAATGACTTTACACCGAATGTGAACGCATCCAATGCACTTGAGAAAGGGAAATACACTGTGTTGAATTTTCCTTTTCCTCCAACTGCCGGGCCTAATTCCGGTCCGCCAATTCCTCCCGTTCAGGTTCTGTTAGCTTCTAATCCTTACCAAATGAGAAGAACAAGTAACGGTACACTTGTAGCAAACGGTAATTTTGGCCGTATGTGGACTTCAACTGATACCGGAAGAAACTGGAAAGAATCTAGAAGCCTGCCTCCAGGAAAAAATTACAGCAGTAATGGTGTTTGGGCCCTTGATATAGCTCCTAACGGAAAATTTTTATCCATGGGTTCATTAGGTGTTGTTGCAGATTCAATGCCGGGCGCCCCTGGATGGAATAGTAATTATATTACTGTACCTCTAAGTGCAGGATATACTAAAATGGAATTTGCTGATTGTAATAACGGTATTGCAGCAGGAACTTCTACCATTACAGTAACCCGGGATGGAGGTAAAACCTGGATTGATAGAGGAAGGCCCGATTTTGCAGCTTCGTTTTATAGCATTAATGGTTTTGCATACAGAAATTCCAATCCTGCCCAGGCATACTTTGCTGTAACTAATGGTACCATTTATTATACAGGTGATACAGCTATTACTTTGGATCCTGTTTATACTGATCCACAGTTATCCTTTAATGATCTTGCTACGGTTGGTAGAGACAGTGTGTGGGCTATCGGTTTTAACACATCTTCTGTTCCTGCAGCTTCCAGAACTTCTAAAATATACCGCTCAATAAATGCCGGGGCATCATGGACCGTATATAACGGATTTCCTGTAGGTACTTTAGCTCCTAATATTACCGAGATCGAATTCCCAAGCAGGTTGATCGGTTATGCTGCCGGTAGCAGGGATACTATTTATAAAACGACAGACGGAGGTCTAACCTGGAATAAATTGCCTTTACCAAGTCCGGGTGTAACACCACAACTTACTTATAAGGATATGTATGCAGTGAATGATAACCTCGTCTTCCTTGTTGGTAACGGTTTCCCCAGAAGACAGGTATTAAGAACAACAGATGGAGGTGCAACATGGCAGGATATCTCAGGTAACCTGATCGCACAGGGATCCGGTAATTTTAACAGTGTATTATTCCAGGATGCAAATAATGGTTATGTGATGACCCCGGGCCTTATGTTCAAAACAACAAACGGCGGAACTACCTGGACAATGGAAGCACCACCAATAAACTGTTTATTTGAAACAGCCGCTTTTGCGCCAAAAACTGCACCTGCAAGTGTCCCTTTTGCTAACAGAAAACTTTTTGTAACAGGCCTTAATATCCAGGGAGCACCGATCATGGAATATGGTAATCCTGCAAATATTAATGTTAACAGTACTGAAACCATTTCGGGAAGTTGCAGCAATGGTGCTACCGGAAGTATTGTTATAAATGCAAGTGGTGGTATTGCTCCATATACGTACAGCCTTAATGGTGGTGCTTTTCAATCATCAAATACATTTACGTCAATAACCTCAGGTACAAAAACCATAACCATTAAAGATGCTTTTTGCGGTTTGCTCACAAAAACGGTAATAGTGGATATTAAACCAAGCCCTTCAGTTTATGCAGGTGCTGATAGGACGATAGTTGATGGCGATGTAATAACCCTTGATGGAAGTGGCTCGGGCAACACCAGTTCCATTGCCTGGACACCCAATACAACATTAACCGGTGCCAATACCTTTACACCAGCTGCAAAACCAAATGTTTCAACAATTTATACTTTAACTGTTACAGATAATAATGGTTGTGTTTCCTCAGATAATGTAGTGATCACGGTTATACCTTATTGTGTAAAACCAATGAATGCCTTTACACCTAACAATGACGGGTTTAATGACAGATGGCTTGTAACCAGTGGAGGTGCCTGTACCAAACAGGTAATTGCCAAAGTGTTTAACCGCTATGGCGAACTGGTCTACAGCAATGAAAACTATAATAATGACTGGGATGGTAAATACAAAGGGAAGCCTGTGGCAGACGGTACTTACTATTATGTAATTCAATATCGTTTAATTAATGGAAATTCAGTTCCTGTTAAAGGTGATGTAACAATTTTAAGATAATTTTATTTATAAAGAAAAATATATGAAACACAAAATAATAACAGCCTTCTTTGTTGCATTTGTTTACATAACCAATGCACAACAATTGCAAACCTCATCCATGTATGATATGCAGGGGATCTTACACAATCCTTCTGTTGCCGGCACACAGGAAAACAATATGGTCGGGGTATCATACCGCACGCAATGGTCCGGTATAAGTGGCAGCCCCAGAACGGCAACAGTATTTGGGTCATTTAATTTGCCAAAATTTAAAGCCGGTATAGGAGGTTCTGTTTACCAGGATAAAACAGGCCCTACTTCCAGGACCGGACTTTCTCTGTCGCTGGCAAAACATATAGTTGGTGATAATGGCGCCATTTTTTCGATCGGTTTAGAAAGCAGGTTACAGCAGTATGCCATAGATAAAGGAAAACTTATGGAATCACTGGGTAATGATCCGGTTTTAGGTGCAAGCGATAACCGTTTTAAATACGATGCAGGTTTTGGGATATCCTATACAAACAAAAAATTCCAGGTGGGCGCTTCCGTATCGCAACTGGTTCAATCTAAACTGGATTTTTACAGTGGTAACTTAACCAGGGATGAAGAAGCCAGGTTATACAGGCATTATTATTTTCATGGCTTGTACAACTGGAATGTGGACGGGAATACCGTTATTACCCCCAATGTATTAATGATCTACCTGCCTAATGCACCATTCACATACCAGTTTGGGGCCAGGGTAGAATTTAATAAACTATTTTGGTTTGGTGGTGGTTACAGGTCTCACCAGAGTTATATGTTATCAGCCGGTATAAACGTGGGTAAAAAACTTACCCTTGGCTATGCGTACGACGATTATATTACACCTATTAGCAGTTTTGATAATGGTGCCAATGCCCATGAAGTAATGCTCCGGTTTAATTTTGCCAAATAATAATTTTTCATGCGTTAGTTTTGTGCGGCAGTTTCTTACAGAAATTGCCGCTTTTTTTAGCCGGATAAAAATAGTTCGCAATGTACAGGTTGATTTCAGGAATTATTTTAAATAGCATTCCTTTGTGTAAAAATCCCGGCAAATGAAACTTGTAATAATTGGAGGCGGATTTGGAGGGTTAAGGTTAGCCCGCAAACTCAGCAATAGACCCGGTTTTGAAATTACGTTGATAGACCGGTTCAATTATCACCAGTTTCAACCCTTATTTTACCAGGTTGCCACGGCAGGCCTTGATGCCAGTAATATTTCATTTCCGGTACGTAAAGTTTTTCAGAAAAGCAGGAATGTACGTTTCAGGATGGCGGAGGTACTTAAGATCATTACGGCAGACAGAAAAGTAGTTACCGATATTGGTGAATTTGTTTATGATGTATTGGTCATTGCGACCGGTGCAGACACCAATTTTTTCGGTGATCAGCAATTAATTGACAAAGCCTTTCCTATGAAAAGTACAGTGGAGGCATTACAGTTGCGGCACCGGCTTCTGCATAATTTTGAAGACGCATTAAATGTAAAAAACGAACTGGAACTTAAACGGTTAATGACGATCGTTATAGTAGGCGCAGGCCCAACAGGTGTAGAACTGGGTGGTGCGATTGCTGACATGAAACGATTTGTACTGCCAAAAGATTATCCCGAACTCGATTTCTCTCAAATGAACATTTATTTACTGGAAGGCACAGGAAAAACGCTGGCTTCAATGAGTGAAAGATCAAGTAATCAATCAAAACAGTATTTAGAAAAATTAGGTGTAACTGTTTTAACCAACACATTGCTGAAAGAGTATGATGGAAAGACGGTGCATCTGCAAAACGGCGAAACCATTGAAACGGGTATGGTGATCTGGGCTGCCGGAATTAAAGGAAATGTACCGGAAGGTATCAACAGCGATGTCATTGCAAGAGGAAACCGGATAAAAGTAAACCGTCATTGCAGGGTAAATGGTTTTGATAATATTTATGCAATAGGCGATGTTGCCTATATGGAAGAACCGGCCTGGCCAAACGGACATCCGCAGGTAGCGCCGGTTGCGATGCAAATGGCAGATACGATTGCAAATAATTTACGCAACATAGAAATGAAGAGCAATGCTGCTTCTTTAGAAGAATTTGTATACCATGATAAAGGTAATATGGCAACCGTTGGACGAAATTTAGCAGTAGTTGATATGCCTATCCCGAAAGCTTTCGGGTCTAAATTACATGTTGGAGGATTTTTAGCCTGGATGATCTGGATGGGCCTGCACCTGATGCTGATATTGGGTGTTAAGAACCGGTTCTTTGTTTTTAGTAATTGGTTGTACAATTATTTTACTTACGATCAGAACCTGAGGTTGATATTTAAAGAGTTTTACCGGGAGAAAAAAACAAATTAATTTTTACTAAAAGCGTTTAACAGTTTTTTTGCCCTGCTTTTAAAACCGGCTGTCTGGTTCGGTAGCTGATCTTCAATTAATAATTTTAATTCCGGTATTATTTCCGGATATTTTTTTGCAAGGTTGCCCAACACAGACATGGAAAATACTTTTGTGGCCAGTGCTTCTGTTGGTGATTCCAGGTACGTAAAACAAATATCCATTATTTGGCCCTGATATTTTCCGGGTATTTCAATATCCTGCATCAAACGGATGCTGTTTCGCTTTACGGCATCATGCAGGTTGGGCTTCTTTAAATTATTGATAAGTTTCTTCCAGTGTTTATTGATAAATTGTGGATGTGCAATCACACAATAGCTTACCGGCCATGCGGCCCTTTGTACCACCCGGTATTCATCTTTTAGGAATAAATTGAACAGCTCATCAAAGCGCTGCTGGCTGGCCCCCACCCATTTCACAATTTTCGTGCACCGGGCTTTTGAATGTTCTTTTAATATTTCTGCTCTTACGTTCACGAATTATACAAATTACACTTATTACACGAATTGTACGAATTTAGCAGATTATGAAGAATATTTTAATGCCATTTGGATTTGATGAAAAAGAATGTAACATAACCCCTTTTGGCAACGGGCTTATCCATTCAACCTGGCAGGTAGAAACAAAAAATAAAAAATATATTCTGCAGCGGATCAATGACAGTATATTCAAAAAACCGGAAGACATTGCAGTTAATATCAGAATGGTTGGCAGCTATTTAAAAAAATATTTTCCCGGCTATTTATTTGTACTGCCCCTCCAGGCAATGGATGGAAGTGATCTTGTTAAGGCCGGGGAGGGTTATTACCGGATGTTCCCGTTTGTTGAGGCATCTCATACCATTGATGTGGTAGTGAACACAAAACAGGCTTATGAAGCATCAAAGCAATTTGGGAGATTTACAAAGCGGTTATCAGGTTTTGATGCTTCCAAGTTGAAAATAACGTTACCCGATTTTCATGATCTTACGCTCCGGTATCAGCAATTTGAAAATGCTTTGCAAAGTGGTAATGCAGATAGAATCAGACCATCAGCATCGTTGATCTCATTTATAAAGGAAAATAAAAACATAGTTGATGAATTTGAGGTTTTAAAATGCCATAGTAAAATAAGATGTACCCATCACGACACTAAGATCAGCAATGTGCTGTTTGATGAGGCTGGCAGGGGGGTATGTGTAATTGACCTGGATACGGTAATGCCCGGCTATTTCATCAGCGATGTGGGTGATATGATGCGTACCTATTTGTCACCTGTAAGTGAAGAGGAAAAAGATTTTACGAAAATTAAAGTTCGAAAAGAATTTTATGACGCTATTGTAAACGGGTATCTGTCTGAAATGGGAGAGGACCTGAGTGATGAGGAACAAAAATATTTTCATTTCGCCGGTAAATTTATGATCTATATGCAGGCCATCCGTTTTTTAACCGATCATATTAATAATGATGTTTATTATGGAGCAAAATATGATGGCCATAATTTTATCCGTGCCCAAAACCAGGTCACATTATTGCAGCGCCTGATGGAATTATAAGCAGGATTGTCAGCCTGAGCCTGTCGAAGGCGGGTTGATAATAATTAGTCTTTATTAATTTCAATTTTTTCTGCAACGGGGTGTTTTGCAACAAACTTTAATCCAAGCAATGAAGCCATTGTTTGTGCAAATTGCTTTTGAAACATCTGTTGTGATGTTTTTACTTCCCCTTTTATTCTTATTCCGGGCCCCATGGCCGCAAACCATATCTGGTAAGCATCTTTTATGTCGCTGCCATGGCTTGTCCATTCTTTTTTTACGGCATCACCCCGTCCATGGTCGGTGGTTATAAAAAGGGCGGTCCTGTTTTTATAGAACGGGTCGCTTTGTACATAATTCCAGATGTCCTGTATCCATTTGTCAACCTTATGGGCAGCATTTAAATAATCCCTGTAAAAGCCGCTGTGTGCCCATTCATCCGTTTCACCATAAGCGATGTACAATACTCTTGGTTTTTTAGTTTGCAAATAATTCATTGCTCCGTAATGGGTAAAAACATCAAGGCATTCTTCTTCACCAAATGGTTTATAAGAATCTTTTGCCAGATCATTAATTGTTTTTTCGGTTATAGATGGATTCTTTCCTCCCAACAGATCAAAGGCAGAATAAACCGGAAACTTTCCCCTTTCTGTATTTAATATCCTGTCAAAGGCATCCCATGCACCAAAGGCCGCCACTTTATTTTTATATTTTGTTTGCCGGTTTAAATACTCCAACAGGGTTGTATGCGGATTGGGTGGATATGAATTGCTGTTGATCGCCGTATCGGGGTAACCGGTAAAAATTTCATTATACCCCGGGTAAGAGAACCAGTACCGGTTTGCATTGTCAACCTTATTATTATGATCGCGGTTGCCATAAATTTGCCCGTTGTTCTGAATAGTGCTCCATAAAAAAGGCATTATCTTTTTTCTTCTTTCCACAGGATCAGCAGCCCAGTATTTTTTAAATATTCCGGCACTATCGCCCTGGTTATATTTTTTGTTGTTGGCAATGGCGCTGTCCATGCCGGTAAAAACTTCCTGCCAGCGAAAACCATCGGTGGTAATGATGATGATGTTTTCTGCTGTTTGTGAAAAGGCAGGAATCGAAAAAAAAGTCAGAATCAAAAGTAATGTGATTTTCATATTTGTTCATTAAAGATTTTATGATGAAGGAACTCGTCATGGCGAGGAGCCTGCCTGCCGGTAGGCAGGGTACGACGAAGCCATCTCCTGAGTAAAGATACAAATGCTGACCTTACCACATTTTTATCTCCTCCCACAAATCATTCCAATGTGGATTCATAGTATGAATCAGGTCTTCTTTCTTTTTCCTGCTACCTGCCTTCAATTGTTTTTCCCTTGCTATTGCATCTTCAATACGGCTAAACCATTCGTACCACACTAATTTATCACAATTATACTTAGCCGTAAAACTATTTTTAAATTCTTTGTTTTTATGTTGATAAATGCGTTTGGGTAAATCAGAAGTAACACCCGTATACAAAACGGTGTTATGAAAATTGGTAATGATATAAACACAACCACCGTATTTCATAATGTTGAAATTAGAAATGATGATGAAGTTACCCGTCATGGCGAAGTTTTTCTCAAGGGCATGTGTTGTGCAAAACTGAAGCCATCTGCTGATTAAAGATTTAAAAGATTGAATTCGTTATTATCGCTAATCAGCGGATTGCTTCAGCCGTTTTTATGCCTCCGGCAAAAACGTCTTCGCAATGACGGTTACTTCGGCATTTGTTCTTTAGAGGGCATTTAAAACATCGTACAGTGATTTTATTTTTAACTTTCCCAGATCTTTATTGCTTATGTTCTTGCCATCAATTGTCAGAAACAACAGTTGATTAGGTTTTAAGTCAAAATAATCAGTGTTTAATTTCAATTCACCATTATCTGTATAAACATGCACATATTTTGAAAAAGTATTTGTTGTTAAAGCATAAACATTGTTACCCACCGGCTCAAATAAAAATATGGGCTTTTCCAATTTCAAATCTTTTGGATAAACGGAATCCTTAACCGGCATCACATCATCCCTGTAGGCTTCTTTCACTGCATACCATGCCGCTTTTGGTTGCCTGCTGTAATCAGATATACTCCAGCTTGCCACCGGCCAGCAATCATTCAATTGCCATAATAGCGTTCCCATATTTGCCGGGTATTTACTTCGATGAATAGCAATACTGTTCTTTAAAATATAATACTGCATACATTGTGTTAAGTAAGTGTATTCTTCCAGTGAAAGCCGGCTGAGCTTGGCAGAGTCAATAAAATAACGGGTTAAATAATGATTAAGCTTTTTAAAACCATCACTGGCTTTCTGGTGCGACTGAATAACGGGTGAATACAAATACCTGTCGGTGCCGTCGGTAAAACTTTTGATCGTATTCCAGTTGGGCATGGCCTGCATACCATACTCACTTATAAAGCGACCGGTTTTATTTTCAAAGGCTTCCCAATCTTCCAGTCCCCACCAGACTCCCCAGTAATGGCTGTCACCTTCAGTAAAACTTTCCTTATGTCCCCAACCGTTTTTTGGTGAGGTTGAAACATAAGGTCTTGTGCCATCAAATTCATCCACCCATTTTTTCAGGCTGTCTTGAAACAAACGTTTATAATCGTTCCATACTTTCGCAGAATCGGTTCCGTGTAAATTAAATTGATTTTGCCAACCCCAGTTTTTCCATGCTTCTTCTACTTCATTATTACCGCACCATAATACAATGCAGGGATGATTTCGTAAACGGTTGATTTGATATTTTACTTCTTCCCGTACATTATTCATGAATGCTTCATCGCCGGGATACATACCACCGGCAAACATAAAATCCTGCCAGACTATTATGCCCAGTGAATCGCATAGGTCATAAAAATCATCCGACTCATAAACGCCACCGCCCCATACACGGAGCATATTTATGTTTGCATCTTTGGCGCTTTGTAAAATTTTGCGATATTCATTTTTCTTAACTCTGGGTAAAAAGACATCAGCAGGTATCCAGTTGGCGCCTTTGGCGTAAATAGGGTTACCATCTTTTTCAAAATAAAAAGAAGTGCCGATTGCGTCTTTTTTTTGAATGAGTTTTACAATAGAATTATTATCATTGTTTATAAGAGTTGATCTTTTTACATCTGCTGCCTTAATAAATATCTTCTTCCAAATGCCACAGCCCACAAACTTCGGCCCCCAATCCCAGCCAAACTGAAACTGCGCTTTACGAACATACACCCGGTTGTTATCCGGTAAAATCAATGGTAATTTAGATCTGGCAATGCTATCCACTTTAATTTGTGCCGATGCAAATCTGATCAGCAGCTCATTGTTTGTTCTTTTGATGAAAGGTTTTACATCCACTGTCCAGCCCCGGAACATATTATAGGCCTGTAATATCAATTTACCGTTAAGATAAACATCCGCATAGGTATCCAGCCCGTCAAATACCAATTCTACATTTTTTTTGGAAAAGGTGATGGCATCAACATTAAAAACGGTTTCGTATTCCCAGTCTGCCTTATCTATCCATT
>JANOGE010000133.1:0-98991 GCA_031414035.1 Chitinophagaceae bacterium
TTCGGACGACACCGTTTTACAACCTGATGCAGTTGTAGTTTGTGGGGAAATAACCAAAGCATTTCTTGATTTTCCGGCAGCCCTTGTTGTTGAAATACTTTCGCCTTCAACAGCCATGAAAGACCGTAACAATAAATTTACAATTTATCAATCGCAGAAAATACCTTATTATATAATAATTGATGTTGATAAAAACGAGATTGAAATTTACCACCTTAAAGAAGATGATAAATATAAATTAGAAAAGATCTCTACTGCCGAACCTTATACATTTCATTTAGATACTGATTGCAGTATTGATGTAATACTTAACAATATCTGGGAATAATCTTTATTTCAATCCCAGCCTTGCCATCAGCATTTCTTTTTTGGCCTTGCTTACCGAAAGTTTTTCACCGTTTTTTAAAACAACATAGCCCCCATCTGTACGGAGAAACTGTGAAATATATGCAACGTTCACAACTGTAGAATGATGAATTCGTTGAAACATCTCGGGAGGTAATAATTCTTCCACATCGCCCAGTGTTCTTGAGATGAGCATGGGTTTTTTATCGTTAATAAAAACTTTTGTATAAGCTCCTTCTGCCTGGCAGTAAATAATAATTGCTACATCCACAAATTCGTACCCTTCCCGTTGTGGCAAAGCAATCTTTTGTTCGGAAGAAGGTTGCCGCATATTCCGTAGCAGGTTACTGATATGATTCAGGCTGCTGCCTTCATTCATTTTCTTTTCTACCTTTTGTACTGCCGCTTTCAGGTCACTAGCATCAATGGGTTTTAGCAAATAATCCACCGCACTGATGCGGAAAGCCTTTGCTGCAAATTCATCATGCGCCGTAGTGAAGATGATGGAGAAATTAATTTCGCCTAAAACCTCCAGCATTTCAAATCCATTCATCCAGGGCATCTCCACGTCTAAAAAAACCAGGTCGGGATTCAATTTCTTAATGGCCATCATGCCTTCCTTGGCAGATGAGCAGGCTTCTACCACTTCAACAGCGGGGCAATGTTGTTGCAGGTCGCTTAATAATGACCGCACACAATGTTGTTCGTCGTCTATTACAATAGATCTTATCATGATAGTTCTTCTTTAATTGTAATAATAACTTTTGTTCCTGTTGCCACTCCATTCTCATCTTTCTTATCTATGATCTCCAGTTTTGCCTGCCGTTGCTGCAACAGGTTATTCAGTTCCAGCCGGGTTTGGGTAAGGTTAACTCCTTTTGATTGGTGAGCAAGGCCACTTGCCGATTTATTTTGTGCCGAGGCTTCCCTGCCGATACCATCATCATCAATCAAAACTTCTATAATTCCATTTTTACGCAACACATTCAATGAAACCTTACCGCTGGTGTTGCGGGGCACTATACCATGCCAAATGGCATTTTCAATAAATGGCTGAATGATGAGTGCAGGAACCTGTATGGATTTCAAATCAATATTTTCATCCACATTGACAGCAAAATTAAATTTGGCATCAAATCGCATGGCTTCCAGCTGCAGATAAAGTTTACAGGTTTCCATTTCATCAAACAGGCTGATCTCTTTTTTATCTGCATTGTTTAACAAAGTACGGATCAGCTTTGAAAAAGTAGTGAGATAGGTTACAGATTTTTCATTCTCATTCTGTTGTATCAATGATTTGATGGAATTAAGACTATTAAAAATAAAGTGGGGATTCATCTGGGCACGGAGAGCCTGGGCTTCCAATTCAACGGCCTGGATCTTAAGTGTATTTTTTTCCTGTTCATGTCTTTTTTTATTTCGTTGCTGGTTTTTGTAAACAAAATATATAATATTCCAAACCGCAAAAAAAGGTACACCGAACAACATGGACTCGATAAAAAATTGTGTATTCTGATCAGTAGAGTTGTTTTCCCATACACCTGTTATTTCTCCTATAGTGTGGCCAGCAATTCCATAGCAAGTTCCAAATAAAACGGTCAGAAAAATTGTTGACAAACTCAGTTTCCAAAAGGGTTTTTCTGATAGTTTCAATCTCCTGGTACACAGGCGCATTAAATGACTAAAGAAAATTCCGACAATCATAGTATGAATCATATCTCTTATCGCCTCCTGAGTCTCTTTACCATTAGTAATATCAATTAATGAGAATGCACCAAAGATTCCCCAGCCCCAAAGCTGACACTTCCAATATGTTGATATTTTTTTCTGCATTAATATTTATGCTTAAAAATTTGCAGTGATTTTGTAAAAGAATTATTGATTATAATTTGATGTTTACCGAAGTTTTGTGTTCTTTTTTATTCATTTTTCAACATCAGCTATAACACTTATGCTAATTCCCCCAAATGGTGATTCAATAATCCATTTCCCCTGGCTGGTATTTCTATAATACGTCTTATTCGCTAACGCAGTACAAAATGTTAAACTACCCGATCCTATATCTTTCACATGTTCAAGTGTTACAAGAAAATTGCCATCAACTACAATATTATAAGCTTGCAGATCAATGCTGATTTTATTTTTAACCTGTTCTTTTGAAAGTGTTATATAAATTGGGGTACTTAGAATATTCTCAAAATTCATTTCCCCCCGGGCCTTGTATATGTTTAAACGATAGAAAAGTGTATCATAAGTGCATTTAGCAATGTTAATATTTACTCTCTTAATTATTGCAGATTTTTTTATTTTCATTAAAATACCATATTCTTTTCCAACATAATTGGTTTTTACAAAAATTTTGCGCTTCTGATCATAATAACCATCAAATGTATATTGAAAAGATTTAGACCTGGTAATGACACCCAAAGTCCGTTGTTTATATATTTTTGGGGCAATTACTATTTCACTTAGTTCATAATATTTTTTTTGCATCAAAATATTTTTATTGGTTGCATTTTTTAAATCTGTAATTTTTATTGAAACAGGTAGATACCCAATGCAGGTGAATAAAACTGTTTCGTCATCATTGATTGAATCTACTTGTAAATGAAACCTGCCAATAACATCAGAGACCGTACCGATATTTTTTCCTGCTATTCCAATATTTACATACGCAACCGGTAAATTGCTTTTTTCGTCAATTACAATTCCGGAAATATTTTGTGCGGGTATGGCATTACCATTAATTATAAAAATAAAAAATACAAAAAACAGCTTTTTCATTCTGATTCTTTAAATTTCATAATAACAGTTGTCCCTGTCGCAGCTCCCGTCCGACCGGGTCATCCGGGCAGGCATTCTCGTCTTTCTTATTAATACCCTTCAATTCATCCTGCCGCTGTTGCAGTAGGTTATTCAACTCCAGTCTTGATTGAGTAATGCTTCTCTGCAAATAGCATCATCTTCAATTACAACTTCATCTGATTCTTATATTCATTTTTCAACATCAGCTTCAACACTTATACTAAACCCCCATGGATCACTCTCCCATTTTCCCTGGCTTGTTCTTCTAAAATACATCCTATTCGTAAATGACCCACAAAAGTATAAGTACCCCTCACCTAAATCATCTTTGACATGTTCAAGAGTTACCAGAAAATCACCATCAACTACAATATTATAAGATCGCAGATCAATGCTAATTTTATCTTTCGTTTGTTCTTTCGTGAGATTTATATAAAGCGGGGTAGTCAGAACGTTCTCAAAATTCATTTCCCCCCGGGCCCTGTATATATTTAATCGAAAAAAAATAGTATCATAGGTGCACATTGAAATATTAATGTTCACCCGCTTAATTATTGCAGATTTTTTTACTTTCATTAAAATCCCTATTTCATATCCTAAACGGCTGATATAGGATTCTGATTTATCTGAGTAATCTAATTTATAATGAGAGTTAAATCCTATATTTAAAAAATGAGAACGGGTAATGACACCCAAGGTCTTTTGTTTAAATATTTTTGGGCTAATTACTACTTCGCCCAGTTCATAATATCTTTTTTGCATCAAAATATTTTTATTGGCTGTATTTTTTAAATCTGCAATTTTTTTTGACACCGGTAGATACCCAATGCAGGTGAATAAGACTGTTTCGTCTTCATTAATTGAATCTGCCTGTAAATGAAACCTGCCAATAACATCAGAGACCGTACCGATATTTTTTCCAGACACTCCTATATTTACATACGCAACCGGTAAATTGCTTTTTTCATCAATTACAATTCCGGATATATTTTGTCCGGATATTATATTACAGCCTATTAAAAAAATAAAAACTACAGACAATAGATTTTTCATTCTGATTCTTTAAAATTCATGATAACCATTGTTCCTGTTGTAACTCCATTCTCATCTTTCTTATCAATAACCTCCAGCTTTGCCTGCCTTTGCTGCAACAGGTTATTCAGCTCCAGCCGGGTTTGAGTAAGGTTAACTCCTTTGGATTGGTGTGCAAGGCCACTGGCTGATTTATTTTGTGCAGAGGCTACTCTACCTATCCCGTCATCATCAATAACAATTTCTATAAAGCCATCTTTACGCTGCACAATCAGTGAAACCAAGCCTGTACTATTACGGGGCACTATGCCATGCCAGATGGCATTTTCAATAAAGGGTTGAATGATGAGTGCAGGAACCTGGATTGATTTCAGATCAATGTTTTCATCCGCATTGACAGCATAAGAAAACTTGGTATCAAACCGCATCGCTTCCAGCTGCAGATAAAGTTTGCAGGTTTCTATTTCATCAAACAGGCTGATCTCTTTTTTATCTGCATTGTTTAACAGGTTTCGGATAAGTTTTGAAAAAGTAGTAAGATAGGTAACAGATTTTTCATTTTCATTCTGCTGTATTAATGATTTAATGGAATTCATACAGTTGAAAATAAAATGGGGATTCATTTGAGCACGAAGTGCTTTGGCTTCCAGTTCAACTGCCTGAAGCTTAAGTGCGGCTTTTTCCTTCTCCTGTTTTTTATTACGCTGCTGATTTTGATAGAAAAAATATATAATGTTCCATAACATTAGCAAAAAAGTTCCGTTCATTACAGTCTCAAAAATCAGAGATACATTTTCAGACATTGAATTTCTATTCCATACGTAAATAATCAATTCTATATTTCGATTACGTGAAAAAATTCCAACAAAGGCGCCAAAAAATACAGTTAGAATAGAAATTGGCAAGATCAATTTCCAAAAGGATTTTTCTGTTAGTTCCCACTTCTTGATATATAAGCGCATTAGATGGCTAAACAAAATCCCTGATATCATTATCTGAACCACATATCTCATGTTATCAAGAAACTCTCTTTTAAAATCTGCCCCATAAGAAATACCTATAAATGATATTACTCCAAGTGAAAACCATCCCCAAAGCTGGCACTTCCAATACAATGATATTTTTAAAATTTTACGTTTCATTCTGATTCTTTGAAACTTAAAATTACAGTCGTTCCTGTTGCTAATCCATTCTCATCCTTCTTATCAATAACTTCCAGTTTTGCCTGCCGTTGCTGCAGCAGGTTATTCAGTTCCAGCCTGGTTTGAGTAAGGTTTACTCCTTTAGATTGGTGAGCAAGGCCACTGGCCGATCTGTTTTGTGCAGACGCTTCTCTGCCAATACCATCGTCATCAATAACAACTTCTATAACGCCATCTTTACGAAATACATGCAGTAAAACATGACCTCCGCTATTACGTGGCACTATGCCATGCCAGATGGCATTTTCAATAAATGGCTGAATGATGAGTGCAGGGACCTGTATTGATTTCAGGTCGATATTCTCATCTACGTTGACCGCATAAGAAAACTTAGTATCAAAGCGCATCGCTTCTAATTGGAGGTAATACTTACAGGTTTCTATTTCATCATAGAGGCTGATCTCTTTTTTATCTGCATTGTTAAAAAGGTTACGGATCAATTTTGAAAATGTAGTAAGGTAAGCAACAGACTTTTCTTCATCATGCTGTTGTATCAATGATTTTATGGAATTCAAACAATTGAAAATAAAATTAGGATTCATCTGGGCACGGAGGGCTTTTGCCTCCATCTCCATAATTTGTTTTTCATGAGCAAACTTTTCCCTTTCCCTTTTTTTAACTGCTCTTATCCGCCACCACAAAATAAGGCTAGCGATCAATCCAACACCCAAAACAACTGCTGTCCAGAACCACCAGGTTTGCCAGAATGGAGGCTCGATGATTATAATTATTGAGAGTTCTTTTTTTAGCCAATCTTTTCCCCCTATTTTCATTTTTACATGAAATACATAAGTGCCCGGCTTCAGGTCGAAATTCACCATGTTCATTCTCTCATCTGAGATAGTGAGAGGAACCACTTGCCAGTCATTCCATAGTCCATCCAGTTTCCAACCAAACATTACTGTATCAGAACTAGTCACTCCTCTGCCTGCATAAATAATATCAAGGTGACTCTCCTTATAGTTTAAAACAATTTTTTTTATTGAGTCGTTCCTCAATTGAAAATTCATTCTATCCCTATATTGTTTTCCGTTGACTAAAAGCTCTTTTAAATAAGGTTCAGCAGGATAAGTTGTACCAGTAACCTTATTTTTTAAAAGGCCCCGACTCACATAAAGCTCTCCACCTTTAATTACAAAAAGTGTTTTCCCGCTTGCGATCTGAATGTCGGCAACGCCACCTTTAGAGTAGTTAAAAGCCGTATCGCTAATAAAATCATATTTATAATTTTCAATGTTAAATATTGCGGGCAAAGAGTCTCCTGTGGCGACCAGAAATTCCTTATCCGATAATGAACTGAAATTTGGGATTGGATTCTGAACTCCGGGTTGATTTTTATAAGGATAATATTGTACGGTCTTTGAGAAAATGCTATAACTACCCATTCCTTTTTCGATAGTACTAAACCAAATTTCTGTCAAATTAGTAGCATCAATATGCGTCACGGAAACATCTTTATCCTTTTCATTCTGAAACAGGTTGAATGAGTGACCGAACTCTTTATCAAACTGAAAAATTCCTCTATTCGTTCCAATAAGAATTAATTCGTCAGAAACATCCTGGGCGAAGCAAAGAGGAGTAATATTTTTTCCAAGTGAAAATTTCCGGATAACCCGTGCACCTTCCGTTACAATTGTATTTCCTTTGCCATCATCAGCCGTTTTGTAATTAAGACCTTTAGTGCCTTTCTTGAAAAGGTTTGTGGCGTCTTTCACCATGTAAATTGTATCGCCAGCAGCAATGAAAAGATCGCCGTCCGGATCAAGCCATATCTTTCTTACATCAATTTTCTGATCTGCAGGCAAACTAAAGGGAGGTATCCAGAAACCCTTACCAATTTTATAATCGATCAAGCCAAAATGATTATTGTCACTAACCAAGTAAATGATATCATTGGCCATCCCGGTAATACCCTTAAAGCCAGTGCGCAGATAATAAGCATCTTCGAAAATATTTCCCTTCGGAGCTTTTCCCGGATTGCCTTTGCTGTCTGTTAATCCACCCATAGGAAAGGCCATCGTGAATTGGCCACCAAAGTATTCTGCGAAATCAATTGAAGAAGTGATGATCATATCCCCTTTAGAAGTCACGAACATTTCCCTGAACATAATTTTCTTTTCTGTTTTGAAAAGCTTCTCGATTGGTAATCTTTCAAATTGCTGAGATATCCCGGATAAGGGTAATAAATACAAACAACATAAAATTTTTATTACTCTAAACATCAAAAGGTTTTTATCTTTTTTGAAGTTACAAACTCCCTTCACCAATTCATAATCCTCTTTGGCCTTTCATTCATTTCAATTGGTAACTGGCGTGATTCCGGTAACATCCCTGCCTACTGTTAACAAAACCGTCATCATTTATCAGTATTCACTATTACTGTAGGTCGTTTTAAGTTGAAATTTCCCTTTTTTCGTTATTGCCTATTAACATCTTACCCCGCCATTTTTAAAATCACCAACTCATAAAAGCCAACTGTTAATTAACTCTATGGATGCAACATTGTTGGTAATAGTTTAGCAGAAGCAAAAAAGCAAAATCATGAAAAAAATATATTTCTCCTGCTTATTCTTACTTGCAGCAATTGTTATCAGCTCCTGTGTAAGTTCTCTTTACCCCATCAGTGATAATGAGAATGATTTTATTTTCAGGGAAGAACTCCTGGGTAACTGGGCCTACAAAAACATGCAGACACAGGTTATCCTGTACAAAGCAGACCATAAAAAATATAAGATAACGGTAATTGATAAAAAAGACAAAGATAACGGCGGAAAAAAAATTTCTTTTTTTGATACCAGTTATTATTCGGGTTTTCTTATCCAGCTTAAAAGCCAGTATTTTTTCGACTGCACACCGGATACCGATCATCCGCAATTTGACTGCCTGGGAGAAGAAACCAAATCTGGCCTGTTGCCTATTCATTTTATTTATAAAATTCAGATTTTAGGTAAAGACCAATTGAGTGTGGCCGGAATGGATATAGATGCTATGAAAAAGTATATTAATGACAACAGCAATAAGGTTAAACATGAAAAACTGAGTAAGGACCATATACTGCTTACTGCTGATGCTGTTAGGTTGCAGAAAAATATACTCACCAATAAAGAAGCAGCATTTGTATTTGGTAAACCGGAAATTTTAACCCGAATAAAATAAGAAAATGAAAACAATTGCTACCATCATCTTATTATTCAGCGCTGTTCATCTGTGTGCACAAACTGATCCGGTTAGTGGTAAAACGCCGGGCTTTATCATTCACCTGACCACCATGAATGACAATATGCTGAAAGGTTTATTGCTGGAAGTAAAAGATAGTTCTGTACTCATTTACCCGGGGAAATTTAAAGAATGGAGAAAAGGTACAAAGTATATACCTGTTGAGTTTGGCTATTCCAATATCCGGGAGCTGGTACTGAAAAGAAAATATCGCTCCTGGAAAAAATATGATATCGATGGCAGCAGACCATTATTTAATGAACTTAAAAAAACAACAAAATGAAACATGTAATCATCATGCACCTCCGTTTCAGATCATTTTATCTTTTAGTATTGGCCATTTTGGTAACCCTGCAAACAACGGCACAAAATACTTCTGATTATTCCGGTCAACCACAGCGGAGGCTGAACTTTATGGTTTCACCCAAACAAAAAAAATTCGACTGGGCGACTTCCAGTTTCCAGCTGCAGGCCATACTGATGCGCAAGTATCATAAAAAAGATTTTCATGTTATCATCGCCCGTTCTTCAAAAGAGATGGCCAAACAGGTTACCCATATCCTGAAAAGGAAGAATGCTATGATCGGGAATATCTGGTTCGATAGTCATGGGCATTTCCCACGCCGGAGGTCGCTTTTTGAAATTGGTGAAGAGGAATTCAATTCCCATATTATTCATGACAGCATCGCCACTGTTTACCTGAAAAAACTGGCCGCTTACTGCGACTCAAACACCAATGTGGGTATTGGCTCCTGCTATGGTGGCGCCACTTATACATTACCTGCCGTTGAAAATTTTCCGGCACAAAGGATGAATGGTGATTCACTGATGATTGGTACCAGTAAATTATTCAGCAATGCCACAGTGTATGCCAGCGAAAGTTTTGTAATGACCGGCCTTGGGATAATGACGGCTAACTATTCCCTTGCCGGATGCCCGGGCAGAAAAAAATTTAAGGATCCCATCTATGCCCCTGTATGGGAAAAACTGGGGGAATGGAACTGTTATTCCGGGAAAAAAGGAAAATTTGAAGAGCCGGTTACCGTAAGCCTTAACCAGGATGGGAGCATTTACGTTAAAAGAAAAAATTATCTTTCTTTTGAAAAAAATAAAAAGAAACTGTCGAAAAAAATACTGTTGTTTAAAAGGGGTAATTATAACATTGGCAATCTATACCAGATTGAGTAGCCTTCCAGGCCGATTATTCCGCTTTTCAGTCCATTTACTTAATGAAAGCCCTTAACCACCAAATGCCTATTGCATTTTATTATCATTGTTTTTAGTTTTAGATTAACTAAACGGTCAATGTATTTAACCAGGCTGATTGTCTTTTTTTAAAAAATAACAGTTGAATAACCTGCCATTAAATTTTAATAATTATGAGATTTTTACACTATTTACTTTTTCTTGGTGCGTTAACTACTTTTATGGCTTGTAAAAAAAATGAAACTAACGCAGAACAGCAGCCGGACAGTTTCACTTTTAAATACAATGGAATAACTTATAACGGACTGAATAACGGAGGAATGACAGGCAATGGAATAAGCGGCCCGGTTGAATATATTTTCATTAAGCTGCCAGATAGTTTAAATAAAACCATTTATTATTATACTTACCAACAAGGTTGCGCTTACATGACTCCTAACTCCACAGGAGGTCTCGGCCTTGGTTATGCCAATTGCCAATTTTCGTCAAATTCCGGCCCCATAGATTCGGCGCAGGTATATTTTTATCGTTCAGGAAGTATTAGCTATTCGGTAACCAACTGTGTTCATATAAAGAAAATTCTTCTCCAGGCTCCCGGAACAATAGAATATGATGAGTGTACAGTTACAGGTAATTTTAATATTACATTAGGCAATAACAATAACCAAACCATTGAAATTACCGATGGAGCATTTACTTTTCATAAAGTACGGAAGTAATTCTTAATGTCAACCTGCTATTGTATTTTGAATTAATTGTCTCTACTTTTATACTCAACTAAACCGATGCTGTATGAAAAATACAATCGTAGTTTTAATAGTGTTATTGCTGTATCTCCCCGTATTTGCACAGGATTTTGTTGTTTACACACAGCTGGATAGTTATTTAAAGGCCGAAAAGAAAAATCATGGTTTATTAATCTGTACTAATAAGCAAT
Organism: Chitinophagaceae bacterium; assembly: GCA_031414035.1. GTDB lineage: Bacteria > Bacteroidota > Bacteroidia > Chitinophagales > Chitinophagaceae > Ferruginibacter. Next base: position 10,744 of record JANOGE010000133.1, read on the forward strand.
GCGATTACAAGTGCTTTATTGAGTTGTATGATCAACAGAATCATACCGGTAAAAAAGCAATCTCCAGGCCGCTGACGTTTATGGATGGTCCCGCGGTTTATTCATATGTACCGGCTCTTGAGATAAATAAAAACACAAACACGCTTTATCAACGGTATTCAGCCAGTTTTGAAGAGCCATCAGCTGCATTGCAGATTTTGGGACTTGCTGCAGGTATAACTGCAGGAGCTTTATCTCATTACAGATATACAGGTGTTTCAAATCCTTATTATGGAACTTCAAGATACCTTGACAGCAGGGCGGCTATAGAGGCGTCGTACCTGCAATCAACCTGGTTTCAACATGATAAGTAAAAACATTATCCTGACTAAATAGAATTATTATCTAAAAGAATAAAAATGAAAAAAATATCACTTCTTGTCCTGTTAACAGCAATAACGGTTTGCAGTTTTTCCCAGGTAACAGATGAACCTGTTAAACCTAAGCTTAAAACTGATTACCTTAAAAAAAGCAGAAACTTAAAAATAACCGCCTGGGTTTTATTCGGAACCGGGGCTGTAATTAACATTATAGGCATATCTAAAGTGGATGAACCTGATGATTCTCCGGTAGGGTATTGGGTTGCAGGCTCTGTACTCATGTTTGCCAGTATTCCCTTCACCATTGCAGGGTACAAAAATAAAAAGAAAGCGCTAAGTGTTGCAATAAATACACAACAGTTACACCGACTGAAAAACAGTAACCTGTGCACTGTTAGTTACCCTGCCTTGACCATGAAGATCAGGTTGTAGCGCTACAGGTATTTTGATAAAAATATTTACTAAACCAAATAAAATGAAAAAAATATCACTCCTTGTTCTGCTAACTGCAATAACAATTTACAGTTTTTCCCAGGTTACTAATGAACCTGTTAAACCTGTACTTAAAGCAGATTATCTCAAAAAAAGCAGAAATCAAAAAACGGCCGCTTTCGTACTGTTAGGTATTGGCGCTGCACTTGATATCGGGGGGATCATCGCCACCGTTTCAAATGCAAGTAAAGAAGTGGATTATGTTTTTTCTACCCAAACCAGTAGTGTAAACCATGGCACTGAATACGCACTTTATATTGCCGGTACCGCCTGCTTAACGGGGAGCCTTGCTTTATTCATTGTCTCAAAGTCAAATAAAAAGAAAGGCATGTCGCTTGGTTTAGAAACACACCAGTTTCGCCAACTGAATAAAAGTAACCTGTATACTATTAATTACCCGGCATTGACTTTGAAAATAAAGTTGTAAGAATTATAGAAATTCTATAAAAATGCCACAATAAATTTACTGTGGCATTTTATTTTTTTATACCATTAATATAACCCTCCAAATACTTTCTTCAGTAAGTCCGTAGTCCTTGCCGAAAAATTATTCCGGATATTCTTTTCTTCCTTTGCTACCAGGTCAAATAAGGCATTGATGGCTTTTTCCGTAACAAACCCATTCAGATCAGGATTAATTTTTTTAATGACAAGCGGAAAACTGTTGTACCTGTTTACCATATTGCTGTAATATTTTGTGGCATTTACTTTATCCAGGGAAGCTTTTATTACGGGTAAAAAAGCAGCGGTTAACTGAGCCGTTGTTTTCTCCCTGAAAAAATGGGTGGCGCTGGTATCTCCGTTCCTCACCAAACCTATGGCATCATTTATCGTCATGCTTTTTATGGCATTCACAAAAATAGGTTTTGCATAACCGGCTGCATCCTCGGCACCACGGTTGATCTGAAGAATGGCTTTATCCGCCATACTGCCAAATCCTAAATCCCTTAACGTATTTTCAATTTTTTTAGCATCAGGTGGTAACAGTATCTTATAAAAGGCATCTTTAAAAAATCCGTCTTCTTTATTTAACTTTAATACAGCTCCCGCCAATCCCTGGCCCAGCGCTTCTTTAATTCCTTCGGCTGCCTCAGCTTCTGTTACCCCTGTGGTTTGAGGAAGTTGTTTAATAACATCACATCCGTAAAATAAGGTGCAGCCCAGTATGACCGTAAATATTTTTTTCATGTTGTGTATTTAAATAAAATTAAACATAGGCAATATCCCTGCCAAATTATACTGCAAGTTGGTAGTGTCTCAGTTTAAATTTCCGCTTTAATTAGTGAACTGTCAGCCTGAGCTTGTCGAAGGCAGGTTACATAAAGAAATCATACCGGCTTCGACAAGCTCAGCCTGACAACTTTTCAAACTGAGACACTACCTGCAAGTTAGTTAAATGGACAAATGAGTTGTATGCGGTATCTTTGGCAAAATTTTTTCAGGAAATAAAATGAGCACACAACATTTATCAGAGCAGGAGATCATCCGCAGAGAAAAATTAACAGAACTGAACAAGCTGGGCATTGATGCCTACCCGGCAGCGCTATACCCTGTAAACACTACTTCGGTTTACATAAAAGAAAATTATAAGGGTGAGCCCTTCGACTACGCTCAGGATGACAAAATATTATTTGCAGATGTATGCATTGCAGGCCGCATCATGAGTGTACGTGATATGGGCAAGGCTAATTTTGCTGTGTTGCAGGATGCCGTAGGAAAGATACAGTTCTATATCAAGCAGGATGACATTTGCCCCGGTGAGGATAAAACCATGTATCAAACCGTTTGGAAAAAATTAATTGACATTGGTGATATCATTGGCATTAAAGGTTATGTGTTCACTACCAAAACCGGTGAAACTTCCATTCATGTAAGAGAGTTTTCAATACTTACCAAATCATTAAGGCCTTTACCGATAGTGAAAGAAAAAGACGGTGAAGCATTTGACGAAGTTACCGATCCCGAATTTCGTTACCGGCAGCGCTATGCCGACCTGATCGTTAACCCTGCTGTAAAAGAAACTTTCATCAAGCGTACCAAAATGGTAAATGCCATTCGTGAATTTTTAAACGAACGTGGTGCACTGGAAGTGGATACCCCTGTTTTGCAAAGTATTCCCGGTGGTGCATTGGCAAGGCCTTTTACTACACACCATAATGCATTGGATGTTCCTATGTACATGCGTATTGCCAATGAATTGTATTTAAAAAGACTGATCGTTGGCGGTTTTGAATGGGTGTATGAATTCAGCCGTAACTTTCGTAACGAAGGAATGGACCGAACCCATAATCCTGAGTTTACCGTACTGGAATTTTATGTGGCCTACAAAGATTATGAGTGGATGATGGACACCACCGAACAAATGCTGGAGAAAGCCGCCATGGCAACAAACGGCACCACAAAAGTTTTGGTAGGTGATCCCCGCCTGAATGACTTAGTCGGGCAGGCTTCGGCTCCGCTCAGGACAATTGATTTTAAGGCCCCATACAAAAGAATCACAATGTATGATGCCATTGAGGAGATCACCGGTTTCGACATAAGTGAAATGGATGAAACCGGTATTCGACATGTTTGCCGTGAATTAAAAATACATGCCGATGAAAAATGGGGTAAAGGAAAACTGATTGATGAAATTTTTGGCAGCAAATGCGAAGCCAATTATACACAGCCCACTTTTATAACTGACTATCCGGTGGAGATGAGTCCGCTTACCAAAAAGCACCGCAGTAAACCCGGTTTAGTTGAGCGCTTTGAACTGATGTGTAACGGTAAAGAAATTGCGAATGCCTACAGTGAGTTAAACGACCCCATTGAACAGCGTGAACGTTTTGAAGAACAAACCAAACTGATGGAACGGGGTGATGACGAAGCCATGTTCATTGATCATGATTTTTTGCGGGCACTGGAATATGGTATGCCGCCAACCAGTGGCATTGGTTTTGGGATAGACAGAATTGCCATGCTGCTGACCAATCAACACTCTATACAGGATGTGCTTTTCTTTCCAATGATGAGACCTGAAAAAAATGATGATTAGATTATTTTGAAGATGCTGATTGAAATTAAGCCGGGCCTCCCTCTCCTTTTGGAGAGGGAACGAGGGTGAGGTCCCAATGATGAGACCTGAGAAAAATGATGATTAGTTAATTCAGTAGATGCTGGTTATTATTAAGCCGGGCCTCCCTCTCCTGTTGGAGAGGAAATGAGGGTGAGTTCTGATGATGAGGCCGGAGAATAAGCCTGATTAATAAAACTTAATCTTACATTAGCAGTATGAAAAAAAATATTTTCATACTGCTTTTTTTTATTTGCAATACCAACCTGCAGGCACAAAAAAATATAACCTGCCTGATAAAAACAGAACTGGGCGATATAACTGTTGAATTATATCCTGCCAAAGCACCCATCACTGTTGCCAATTTTTTAAAGTATGTGGATGCACATTTATACGACAGCAGTTCCTTCTTTCGTTCGGTAACATTACAGAACCAACCGAAAGATTCTATTAAAATTGAAGTGATACAAGGTGGAGATGTTGATTCGGTAAAAGATTTTGCTCCCATTACACTTGAAACAACAAAACAAACCGGTCTGTTACATAAGAACGGAACTATCTCTATGGCAAGGAGCAAACCGGCAACTGCCACTTCCAGTTTTTTTATTTGTATCAATGACCAGCCGGCACTCGATTATGGCGGTATGAGAAACAAGGACGGGCAGGGCTTTGCCGCATTCGGAAAAGTTATTAAAGGCATGGATGTGGTAAATAAGATCCAGCACCTTTACCCCGGACAGGGGCAATATTTTAAACCAACACTGACCATACTATCCATCACCAGAAATAAATAACTATGCAAAAATGCTTACTGACTTTCATAATTGTTTTACAGTTAACACTACTATCTGAAAATGTATCATCACAAAATTTTGTAAGCAATCAGCGTCCGGCAAGTGGCAAAGAAAGAATGGAAGCATTTAAACAACATCAGTCTTTATTAACTTCTTCGCCATACAAAAAATTGCATTGGCGCAATGTGGGGCCCGATAATATAAGCGGCCGCTGTACCGATGTTTGGGGTATATCCGGAAATAAAAATATTTTATATGCTGCATTTGCCACAGGTGGTTTATGGAAATCGGTAGATGCAGGAAAAACATGGAAGCCTTTAATGGATCAATTCGGTACCCAGTCAATTGGTAATATGGCTTTGGCTCCTTCCAATCCGGATATTATTTATGTGGGTACCGGCGAAGCTAATATTTTCAGGGCATCATTACCGGGTATCGGCATGTTTAAATCTGTTGATGCAGGAAAAACGTTTAAACATATTGGACTGGAGAACACAAGTACCATTGCCCGGGTAGTTGTACATCCTGCAAACCCATCTATTGTATATGTTGCGGCCGGGGGAAATGAATGGAGTTACAATATTGATCGCGGCGTATATCAAACAACCGATGGCGGCAAAAACTGGAAGAAGATATTGGGCAATGATGATAAAACAGGTTGTATTGATCTTCGCATGGATCCATCTGACCCCAAAACCATTTACGCATCCATGTGGAACCGCATCCGCAAACGATGGAGTGATCCTGTACCGGAAGATGGTGATCATATTTATAAAACAACCGATGGCGGTAAAACATGGAAGCCTCTTACCAATGGTTTACCCGATACAAAAACAACCGGAAGAATAGGTATTGACATTTCTAAAAGTAACCCTTCGGTTATTTACGCCTTTGTTGATAATCATGATAAAAAAAGAGAACCGAAAGAAGGTGAGCTGGATAGCTATGGAAGAATAAAAGAAATTGTGGTGAAAGGGGTGGAAGTGTACAGAAGTAATGACAAAGGAGAAAGCTGGATTAAGATGACAGAGAATAATGACTACATGGAAAGATTTTGCGGTACCTATGGCTGGGTAATGGGGCAGATCAGGGTTAACCCTTTGGATGAAAACTGTTTGTACATTTTAGGGTTAGCCATGGCAAAATCAAATGATGGAGGCAAAACCTGGAATCGTTTCCGGCCGGTTGATACAACAAGTGATCGTTTACATGGCGATAATCATGCATTATGGATCGATCCGGCAGATTCGAATTATATCATTAATGGCGATGATGGGGGTATTGCAGTAACCTGTGATGGTGGAAATAAATGGAAGAATTTTTATAAAGATATTCCAACCACGCAATTTTATAATGTTGCTTACGATTCAAGAGTTCCTTACAACATTATTGGATCGGTTCAGGATGAAGGGTCATTGATGGGAAGTATAAAAAATACATTCGGAATAAAAGATACCACTATCAGTAAGTGGAAATGGGGGCCCGGTGGCGAAGGGGTTATTCATACCATTGATCCTGGGGATGCAAATACCATTTATACTTCCTCTTTTTACGGGCGGTTAGTAAAGGCCAACATGGACCTGGTTGATTCTTTACAGGAAAGAAATATGGCTCCTAAAAAACAATCCGATGAAGAAACACACCGGGGTGAATGGCTGGCCTATACCATGATCTCCCCACATAACAGTTTTACGGTTTATCACGGCATGCAATATTTATTTAAATCCGTTGACAGTGGCCATACCTGGAAAAGGATCAGCCCGGATATGAGTAATAATAACAAACAAAGAATGGGCAGAACACCTTATGCCATTAATCACCAGGCCATAACAGCTATTGATGAATCGCCTTTAAAAAAAGGATTATTGTATGTTGGAACAGATGATGGCAGGGTTTGGATGAGTTTAAATGATGGCGGCAACTGGGCAGAAATAAACAAAGGACTGCCTTTAAATGCACATGTATCCAGGTTGATCGTTTCAAAATATAATGCATCAACCTTATATCTCACATTGAATGACAGGAGAGAAGATAATATCAACCCCTACATTTATAAATCTAATGATTATGGTAAAACATGGGTACCGGTAAATAGTAATCTACCAGCAAGTCCGGTAAATGTTATCCGGGAAGATCCTTTATATAAAAATAGTTTGTATTGCGGAACAGATTTAGGCGTTTATTTGAGCAGGGATGGAGGAAATAAATGGATCGCTCTTAACAATGATCTTCCTGCATCTGTCTCTGTTCAGGATCTTTTTATTCATCCAAAAACAAATCAATTAGTAATTGCAACCTATGGCCGGGGCATTTATGTGTTAGATGATATAACATCATTACAAAAATGACTCCTATAAATTCAGTAACCGAAAAACCGGGTATTTCAAATTTTCAAATAGTTGCTTGTTCCGGAGAAATTATAATGCCCCCTAAAACTCAATAATAAACCCGAGTGTTGGCGTTACCAGTGGGTCATCATTTTTAAAATAAACAGGGATAGCGTTAGACCCATCCGTTTTTATTGGAAGTCCATCGGTTGTAGCAAATGCTTTATTGTCTTCCGTTCTTTTAAACGTATACGTTGGTACAACAGGATTTTTAGCAATGTACCAGTTGGTAACATCTAAAAATAAATCAAGGGTTATCTTTTTAAAATTCCATTTTTTATCTATCCGTACATCACTGCTGTTAAAGCCACCTAAACGAAGTGTGTTTAATTTAGTATAATCAAAAATCCCCTGGCCCTGCGACAAATAATTTGCCTGTGAAGCAATTTCATCATAAGGCGAGTAGGGGGCTCCTCCCTGGTATCTGAATTTTAAACCGAGCTCAATATTTCTTGGAAATTTATACCCCCAGGTAACACTAAGCAAATGCCTGTTATCCCAGGCACTGGGTATAAGTATATTATTTAACCCGGCATATTCACTCCTGTAAAATGTGTAAGACAGTATGCCAAAAAAGTTTTTGGTTAATTTTTTTTGTGCAAATAACTCAAAACCATATGCCCGGCCTTTGCCATTGGTTACCACGGCTTCATTACCAAGAACATTAAAATCACCGCCCAGGTTTGACAGGGAAATCCCTTTGGCTATGGATACAGGAACATTTGCATAGGCCTTATAAAACCCTTCTGCAGTAAAACGCAAACCATCATTTGGCAAATACTCCACGCCTGCCACATAGTGATTGCTGCGCTGGTACAAACTGTTTTTATTGACCAGCGTATTGGTATTATCTGCAAAGCCTAAAATGGTATAGGGCGCTAATTTATAATAACGGCCAACCGAGGCATTCAGTGTCCATTTATCTGCCAAAATATAACTGGCTGCAATTCGGGGACTCAATGTTTTTAATCCATTATTACCGGTTGTTGTAAAGCTGTTCATATCAGTACGTAAACCTGCACTTACTCCCAAACGGTTATCAAAAAACCGTTTACTTAACTGTGCAAATGCACCATATCGTAAAAAATTATTAAGCGGACTTTTAAAATTAAGGATAACTGCAGGTTGAATGATATTGCCTGACCCATCCGTTAACTGTTTACGAATAACATCATATGTGGTATTACTGAATTGCGATAGCTGGACTACAGCACCATATGCAATTTTCCAGTCGCCGGCATTTTTATTGATATCAATCCTTAGTTTGTTTTCTGATTCCCTGCTTTTATATTCCAGCGTTTTTTGATCCGGCAATTTTGTGGTATTGTCTTCGTATTGGATGATGTTGTTATCAAAACTGTTTCTGCTTAGTGCAATATTTACATAGCCCCTGTTAACCAGTCTTTTTAACGATACACCGGCAGTATAGGTCCATTGTTCAATAAAAGGATTGCTGTTTAATACGTATAATTTTTCCGGTGTGACATTTTTTATAGGTGCAAAACGAAAATCATCTATCGCACCAATACCTATAAAAGAAAGGGTTGTTTTTTTATTTATCTTATGTGTTATGTTTGTTTGAAAATCCCAGTAGTTGGGCCTGATAGGTAAATCGATGGCAGAAAAAAGTAATTGCAGGTAGGAACGCCTTGCAGATGCTAAAAAAGTTGTTTTTTTATTTTTTGATAAGGGGCCTTCAAAAGTAGCTGCCAGTTCTGTAGCACTTAACCTAACGTTTCCCTGGAATTTATTGGGATTCCCGGTTCGCTGTTTAAATTGAAACACAGAGCTCATGGTATTATCATACCTGGCATCAAATGCCGAAGTACTCAATTTTACATTTTCAATAAAAGATACATTTAAAATACCCTGGGGCCCGCCGGCACTGCCTTGTGTTTGAAAATGATTGATAACCGGTACTTCAATGCCATCCAGGTAAAAAACATTTTCGCCCGGGCCACCACCTCTTATTATGATATCGTTTCTAAAGCCACCACCTTCTGCTCCACCCCCAACACCAGGCAGTGTTTGAATCACTTTACTGATATCAAAATTGCCGCCCGGGTTACTTTTTATTTCTTCTGCAGTCAATCGTTGAACACTTAAAGGTGTTTCCAGTGTAGCGGTGCGGGCAGTGCGTTTATTTGTTTTTAAAACCAATGCTTCCAATTCACCGGCGCTTTTTTCCAATTCCACATTAATATAGTTTTCATTTCCGGCATCAATAATTATATTAAAAACCGTTTGCTTTTTATACCCAACAATGGAAAAAGTTATATTATAGGTTTTTAATGTAATGCCGGTAATTCTAAAAACACCATTAGAATCCGAAATAGTACCTTTTGAGCTGCCCTCAATGCTTATGCTGACATTTGATAATACCTGCTGAGTAGATTTGTCGATTACTATACCCGAAATACGGCCATTATTTTGTGCTTTTACTGAAAAAAACATCAAAACTGCCATCATTAAAACTATAATCGCCCTGCAAGACTTTAAAAAAAACATTATTTCCTTATTTTTTTGGTTGACCCTTAGTTTAGTGTAAAAACAATTAACATTTTTTATGACCAAATGTTCAATATACCGGCCATTCATCAATTTTAGTTTACAGGTTCTTACAAACAAATATTTTGTAATTTCAATAAAAATTACTCATGACATTTAACCTAAAAAACGGTATTGTACTTATTTCATTTACAACCTGTTGCTTTACTTCTTTTGCACAAAAAAGGGAATTGACCGATGACCAGTATTTTAAAGAAAATTTTAAAGGCATCACAAATTCACTGCCATCTGTTGTTAAGTGGCTTGATGACAGTCGCTTTATTTTAAGAAGAGATGGAAAAAGTTATGTGATAGATTGTAAAACAGGGGCAGAAACAGAAGCTACTGATGCAGATACAAAAGTTATTTATAAACAAGGCTCTTCATACACTAAAAATAATGATCTCTATATTAAAGAGGTTGATGTTGAGATACAACTCACCAATGATAAGGACAAAGAAGTAAATCCAACCATGAGCCCTGATGGAAAATTTGTTGCCTATACAAAGAATAATGACCTCTATACCGTAAACATCGGCACAAAAAAAGAAACAAGAATAACTACTGATGGCAGCGATGTAATTTTAAATGGTTATGCCAGTTGGGTATATATGGAAGAAATTTTAGGCCGCCGTTCACAAAACCGTTCTTTCTGGTGGAGCCCCGACAGCAAACACATTGCATTTTTCAGAACAGATGATACACCCGTTCCGGTTTTTACCATAACAGATGCTACCGGCCTGCATGGCCTTGTAGAAAAAGAACGGTATCCTAAAGTCGGTGATCCAAACCCGGAAGTAAAAATTGGTATTGTTCAGCCCGAAGGAGGGAATATTGTATGGGCTGATTTTAATGCCAAAGATGACCAGTATTTTGGCCTGCCTTACTGGATGCCCGACGGAAGTTCATTACTGGTTCAATGGATGAACCGCCTTCAGGATAACCTGGTCATTTATGAAGTGAATACTTTCAATGGGGTAAAAAGAGAATTCTACAATGAAAAACAAAAGACCTGGATCGACCTGGACGATGGTGGAGATCGAATACATTTTTTAAAAAATGAAACAGGTTTCATTCTTTTTAATGACGCTAACGGCTGGAAACATATGTATTTCTATGACATGAAAGGCAAACTGCTGAATGCCATAACATCCGGCAAATTCACCGTTACCAATTTGAATTATGTTGATGAAAAGAAAGGGGTTATTTATTTTACAGCAAGGAGCCTGGAAAACACCTCCAGAAATGATCTTTACCGGGTTAATATAAATGGTAAGAATATGGAACGGCTGACCATAGGTGATTATAACAACTCCATCAATCTTTCACCCGAAGGATCATATTTTATTACCACTTACTCCAATTCGGCCACACCTGCCAGGATGGCTTTGATCAGTAATAAAAGAAAGATCATAAAAGAACTGGGAGACAGCAAAGGTGCTGAATTTGATAATTTTAATTTAGCTAAAACAGAAATTATCCGTGTAAAAAGTGATGATGACCTATACGACCTTCCGATGAAAGTAACCTGGCCGGTCAACATGGATAAAGCTAAAAAATACCCGGTACTTATTTCCGTATACGGAGGCCCTAATGCAGGAACAGTTATGGACACCTGGAGTTTAAGTGGCAACCAGCAGTGGTATGCCAAAGAAGGATTGATACAGGTATCAATGGATCACCGTGCCAGTGGACATTTTGGTAAAGAAGGCGTTAATTATATGTACCATAATCTCGGCTACTGGGAAATGAAAGATTACAGTACCCTGGTAAAATGGTTAATAGCCAATGGCAATGCCGATGCAGCAAAAATTTGCATTACCGGTTTTAGCTATGGTGGTTATATGGCCTGTTATGCTTTAACATATGCAGGCGAAGTATTTACCCATGGAATGGCTGGTGGAAGTGTTACCGACTGGACCTTATATGATTCGCATTATACCGAGCGCTTTATGGGTACTCCTGCCAATAATCCAGATGGGTATAAAAGCAGTTCCGTTATGACCCACGCAGATAAATACAAAGGCATGATTCAAATAGTACATGGCATGATTGATGATAATGTACATATGCAAAACAGTATTCAGTTCATCAGTAAATTACAAGATCTTAAAAAAGATTTTGAATTTATGCCATACAGCGGTGGAAGACATGGCTGGGGTGGCAATAAAGGTGTACATTTTCAAAACCTGAAAACAAAATTCATTTATAAATATTTACTGGAAAAGGAAACTTCCAAGTCCATGCTGAAATAAATTCAGCCAGCTACATTTTTAAGAGGCTGTCTTAAAAATATGTCATGTTGAGCTTGTTGAAACATATTTGAGTATAAATAGTATGTTCTAAGGACTTCGACAAGCCTGCCTGTCCGGCAGGCAGGCTCAGTAAGACAGCAATGTTTGACTTTTGAGACAGCCTCTTTTTATTTTTTTTTTTCAATCCGGCTTTGCTAGGTAAACCTGAGCATAACTACCGGCGCTATTGTAATACTGAATATTAATTTGTATTTTTCGCTCCAACTAAAACCAATTAATATGAAAAAAATCATTCCCACAAGAATTGCGGAAATTATTTTTGCCCTGGTAATAGGGGCTTTTGGCGCTTTACATTTAAAATATGGCGGCAGCGGAGAGGGTGTCCCTTCATTCATGCCGGGTAACCCGGGAGTATGGATGTATGTAACCGGTGCCGGGTTTGCCCTTGCGGCCATTGCCATTCTATTAAATAAATTCAAGACCCTGGCCTGCTATTTATTAGCCGCCATGTTAATGGTATTTATATTTACTATTCATTTGCCTTTTTCTTTAAAAGGAGGAAACCATTACCAGTTACTAAAAGATATTGGCCTGGCTATGGCTGCCATCATAATAGGTAATAATTCTAAATAATAAACGTTTAAAAAAAGAGGCTGTCTCAAAAGTATGTCATGTTGAGCTTGTCGAAACATATTTGAGTATAAAACGTATGTTCAAATGACTTCGACAAGCTCAGTCTGACAGCAATGTTTGACTTTTGAGACAGCCTCTTTTCTATTTTTTTAATGCAGAAGAATTATGTATTCTTTTTTATTTTATTTTTAAAGGTCAGATAATCCAGGAAATAAATAACCCTGACAGACAGGCTGTTGAACTGGGAACCGTCAATCGTATTACCAAGGTTTTTAACATAACTCTTTTCAAACTCCCGGTTAAAGCTTTCACCAATATCTTTCCAGGCAATACTTAAAAAACTGCCCGGCGCAAATTGCCAGTTATAGACCATATCTACACTTAAGTAATTATAATTCTGTTTTACATTTTTTGCAAATGGTGTTGTGGGTGTTTGCAGATCACCAAATTTATCCAGCTCATAAAACTGTACCGGATCTACTTTACTCCAATAATGCCTGGCTCTTATGGTTAGTCCCATACGGTTTGTGAAATTGTATTTAATGTTTATCACATTTTCAACACCAGTAACATTTCTTCTGGAAAAAATTACAGTATCTCTGCTTGGTCCTATATTTGCAGCCCAGCCCGACTGGTTCTTACTGTTGCTAATATTGATTGAATTATCAATTGAGAATTTACTGCTGAAACGGATCTTTCCCGACAAACTATATTCAGTACTTTTCCGGTTAAACACACCTCCTGTACCTGCAAAAAGGCTTCCTCCCCATGAAAGTTTTTTAGACGAATTACTTTCCCACCATGCATTAATTCCAATTCTTCCCTTATCCCGGAAAACACGGCCATAATACCGGGGTTCATAAAAATCATTGCGCCCCGGGCCACCGTTAATATTAATACCAACCCACCAGAGTTTTTTAGTTTGGCCATTAAAATTAAAATTGATACCGGCTCCCTGGTACATCATTTCTTTACGCCGCAAAATATCAATGGGTGTTACAAGCCTGCTATACCATACATTTGAATTGATCCGCTTCTGGTTAAACCAACCTTTGGGTTTGGTCCAGTTAAAACCTGCCCACACGCCCTGGTCCATGGTATTGTTATTTGTAAAATATCCAAAATCGCTTTTGTCATATTTATCATTATATAACTCCTGCCATATTCTGAAATTAAAACGGCCGCTTGTTTTACCAAAATAAACACTGTGTGCATAGCCAGTTGTATTCTTACCTTCTTTTCCAATTAAATTACTAAAACTTACATTGCCGCCAATATTCCATTTATTTTTTTTATCGTTAAAATCAAAAAGGGCCGTAGTTACATTGGCATCATAATCAGTTCCGCTGCGCCATACATTGGTATTTACCAACGAAACACTGCTGTTGTTTTTTAATGTTTGATCCAATACAAGAACATTGTAATTGGTAAATGGCATATTCACTTCTTTCCTGGTTTCCTTGGTATCAATATTCTGAAATTCTGTGTATTGCTTTTGTGTTATCGCATTTAAAATACCCACTCCGAGCCCTTTTTGTGTACGACCGCTGATTTTGGTTGCATTAATGATCTTTGCCTGATCGGGATCTGCAGTTACCGTTTCATTTGCTTCCGGCGTCAGCCATTTTTTATACCTGGGTTCTATGCCAATCCGGCGGCTATAAAACAGATCGCCTTTTCCAAAAAGCTCTGTACCCTCTGTAAAAAAAGCACGGTTCTCATTAAATTTTTGCTCAAATGGAGTAAGGTTTAAAATACGGTTATCAGACTGCACCTGCCCAAAATCAGGTATCAGGGTCATATCCAAAGTAAAGGCCTGGTTTATTCCATACTTTACATCCATACCCCCGTTAAAAGTCGTTTTACTTTTATTTTCATTAGCAGTACCATCATGATTCATATACGTTGAAAAATACGGAGAGAACTGTAAACGCATTGGCGGCTTAATGTTTTCCAGCCCGGTAAACGATCCTTCCTGCGTTAAAAAACCATTGGCATTGGGATCTATGGATTGCCAGAATAACTGTTGTCCGCTTTTTTGCCTGCGCCTCACAATATTTAATCCCCAGTCCTGTACATTTTTTTTACCAAACCTGATGGCTGAATAGGGTATAAACATCTCAAATGTCCAGCCATCATTCTGTAATTTTGATTTACTTTCCCAAACAGCATTCCAGCTGAAGTCTTCGCTGTTACCATTTGTATTGGGCGATACTTTAGCATCCATCTGCTCTCCAAGCGGGGTAACAAAATATTCAAACCCGTTCAGTTTGTCATTATACGTATCAAAGATCACTCCTATAAAATCGTTATTACCAAACCCGTCACGGCCGGTTAATTCAGCTGCAATACTGTCTTTATTTTTTTCATGTACATATCCGCCAATATAAATGCCTTCATTATTGTACACAAAATAGATCTGTGTTGCGTTATCCGGGTTTTCGGGAACAAAAGGAGTTGGCCGAAGGGCAATAAATTTATCGGCTACCGGGGCATCTTTCCAGGTAACATCATCTAAAACCCCGTCAATTTTAATGGTTGATTGAATTCTTTTAGCAGCTAATTGTTTTTTTTCGGTTTGGCTAAAAGCAGCTGAAGTTAGCAGTATGCAAAAGCATAATGCTTTTAATTTAAAACATTTCATGGCTATACTTTATTGGTTTG
Organism: Chitinophagaceae bacterium; assembly: GCA_031414035.1. GTDB lineage: Bacteria > Bacteroidota > Bacteroidia > Chitinophagales > Chitinophagaceae > Ferruginibacter. The sequence goes on from JANOGE010000133.1 coordinate 25,930, forward strand.
CGAATACATCATTCATGGCGTAATAATGTTAGTACGAAAATAAACGTACCCGCTCAATAAAGTTTACCGTTCATCAAACAAAAAGGCTTTTAGGAAATCATTAACATGGTCAACTAAACAAAAAGGTCCTTGTACAGCTGTGCCCCCTGTACAACGGAATACTTTTCAAGGTCTGTAATTCCTTCTGCTGCAAGTACCTCTTCATCAATAAAAGTATGGCCTGTGCAAATGGTTGAAGGCCTGGATAAAATATAGTATGCCGAATCTGCAATGATTTCTGCAGTCCTGCTCATTTTCATCAGCATTTCGCCACCCAGTAAATTATTTACAGCGGCCGTGGCAATGGTAGTGCGTGGCCACAGGGCATTGGCTGCAATATTGTATTTTTTTAATTCGGCAGATAATCCCAGTGCGATCATGCTCATGTCATATTTGCTGATGGTATAAGCCAGATGGTTTTCAAACCACTTTAAATTCATATTGATGGGTGGAGATAAATTTAATATATGTGCATTGGTGCCCTTTTTAAGATAAGGGATGCAGGCTTTACTCATCATGAATGTACCTCTCACATTTATATCATACATCAGGTCAAATCGCTTGGGTTCGGTTTGTTCTGTTGGCGTTAAATTAATGGCCGATGCATTATTTATAAAAATATCAATGCTCCCAAATTTTTCTACCGTCTTTTCAATCACGTTTTGAATTTGCTCTTCAAAACGGATATCACATTGTACTGCCAATGCCTTACCACCTGCAGCTTCCATCTCTGCGGCTGCAGAAAAAATAGTGCCGCCCAGCTTTGGGTTTTCTTCCACACTTTTGGATGCAATAACAATATTAGCTCCTTCTTTGGCCAGGCGTAAACCTATGGCTTTACCAATACCACGGGAGGCGCCGGTAATAATTACTGTTTTATTTTGAAAATTCATACCATTATCAGTTAAGGGTTACTTCGTATGTTTTATCTGTATTAAGCGTTTTTGATATCAGGCAGTTGGCTTTTACATCTTCCATACATTCATCAAATTTTTCCTGGCTTATACCAGGTACTTTTACAGATACCACCAAATGAGAGTTGGTGATAGAGCCACTGTCTAATGTAATGGTACAGTTCACCGTTATCACTTCTGCAGTAAAGCCTGCTGCATTTAATACAAAGCTCAGCTTCATGGCAAAACAGCCGGCATGGGCAGCTGCCACCAGTTCTTCAGGATTGGTACCAATACCATCTGCAAACCGTGAGTTAAATGAATACTGTGTTTGATTTAAAACACTGCTTTGTGTTGTAAGATGACCTGTGCCTTCTTTTCCTGTTCCGTTCCAAACGGCTGTTGCATTACGTTTCATGTTTTTTATTTTAGTTGTTTATTATATTGTTCTTCATTAAAACCTACAATTAAATCAATCCCGTTTTCTATAACCGGTCGTTTTATAATACTGTTATTTTTTATCATCACTAATATTGCCGATGATTGCCCGGTCACTTTTTTCTTTTCCGCTTCCGGTATTTCCCTCCAGGTAGTGCTTCTTTTATTAAAGATGATTTCCCATCCTGTTTTATTACACCATGCTTCGAGTTTTTGTTTACTTATCCCATCCTGCTTATAATCATGAAAAGAAAAAACGATCTTTTTCCTGTTCAGCCATTTCATTGCTTTTCTTGTACTATCACAATTCGGAATACCATACACAGTTATGTCTGCCATATTAAAATTCGGGTAATTTTGGTTTTGTTTTCATAATAGTCTCTATCTTCTCCATAGTATCCGGAGTAAGCTGTGAAACTACATCTAAAGCTTTTAAGTTATCCAGCAACTGCGTTTTTTTTGTAGCTCCCAAAATAGCCGTACTTACATTGGGATTTTTAATACACCATGCTATACTTAAAGAGGCGGTGCTTACCCCCAATTTAGCGGCCAGTTCACTCAGTTTTTTAACTTTTTTCACTTTCTCATCCATCACCCATCTCTCTTTTAACCAATCGAAACCTTCCAATGCAAAACGACTTCCTTTTGGAATTCCATCGTTATATTTTCCGGTTAAAAGGCCAGATGCCAGGGGGCTCCAGATCGTTGTTCCCAAACCTGTTGTTTTAAACAACTGCAGGAATTCATTTTCCATTTTGTCCCGCTCAAACAAATTGTACTGCGGCTGTTCCATGGATGGGCCAATGAGATGGTATTGTTGTGCCACTTTATGTGCTTCCATGATTTCAACGCCGCTCCATTCGCTGGTACCCCAGTATAATACTTTGCCCTGCTGAATGAGATGGTTCATGGCCCATACCGTTTCTTCAACAGGCGTATTTTTATCGGCCCGGTGGCAAAAATATAAATCCAGGTAATCAACCTGTAATCTCTGTAAAGCCTCGTTGCAGGCTTCTATTAAATGCTTGCGGTTACAACCGGTTTGATTGGGTTTATTATCTTTTCCCCGCCATCCCCAAAATGCTTTTGATGAAACCGTATAGGAGGTACGGTCCCATTTTTTCTTTTTCAGCACCCGGCCCATCATTTTTTCACTTTCGCCCAATGCATAAACTTCGGCATTATCAAAAAAATTGATGCCGTTATCATAAGCAAGTCCCATTAATTCATCGGCAACCCTGTCATTAATTTGCTTACTGAAGCTCACCCAGCTGCCAAAAGACAAAACGCTAACCTGTAAGCCCGATCCTCCGAGGCGTCGATATTCCATAAATATTATTTAGTTGAGTACTAAAGGTTAATATACCAAAATAAAAAGGTTTTACTTTATCATTATTTAATTAGCCGGAAACTGAGAGTCAGGAATTTTCATCACCCCCTTTGATGGATTCAGGATAACCCAATTTTTAAAATCCTGTGCAGCCTGCATACCTGTACCATTAATGATCTCTAATTTCCGGCGGATACGTACAGGTTTATCGGTATAAAACTCATTGCCTATCCTGCTTCTGTCCCACCACAGTTCATTGCAATATAAAGTATCCCCTAATATATTTATAACAACCACACTGTCTTTTAAAAAAACCTTACTCTGCGTTTCATAATATTTTCCATAAACCGCATCAAGCCTGCTGTCAACACTGCCGGTTTCATTATAAAAATCTACGTGTAATTTCCTGGGAAATTCAACATAAGGTATATTATCCTGCACCCTTAACATTAATGGAGATAAAAGTTTTGCCTTGGCCCTGCCCCCTAAAGTATAATTGATATCGGCGTTTTTTATTTCTTCCACCCCGAGGCTTCTGTTACTGAGGTCTTTCAATTCTTTTTCACTGTTTTCACAGGAGGAAAACTGGACAGATAATAAAATCCAGATGGGCACAAAAAGGAAGCTTTTTTTTAAATATACCACCCCCCGGTAGAACAACCCTTTCGGGCTGGCTTTAAAACCGGTATTATCCAGTAAATACACCGGGAAGACCGGTACAGGCCGCCATATGCTGTACACCACTATTGCCATGAAAATAATTGAAGGTATAATTAATTATACTGAAAATACATTAGTTGTATTTTGGCTTTTGAAACCAGCGGGCATTCATAGAAACCCCGATACTAAAACGTACAATATTTTCACGAAGGTTAGTTTGTTTGTTACCCCTGTTACCTATTTCAAGTGCCGTATTTAAAACAACGTATTCGCCGGTGTAGCTAATCCGTTTTAAAGACGTAAGAGGCATTCCGGTTCCAATGGTAAACCCATATTCCGGCCTTTTGTTATTAACATTTATATAATCGGAACCATAATATAACCCGGCCCTGTATTTTACAAATCTGAAATATTTTTTTGTGGATATCCCTGTTTTAATTGGATAATATTGTGCCCCTGCTCTTAGTACCCAGCTATTTTTCACTGCATCAGCCTGTCCGTAATATCTGTAATTGTTCCAGTTTCCATATTCAAAATCGGCTCCGTACATCCAGTTTATATTTTCGTAACAGAATCCAAAACCTACCATTGCAGGAAAAACAATTTTTCCTTTTACATCCTTTGCTTCAAAGACACTGTCTATAGGGAAATGGACACCCCCGGGATCATAAACAATAGTTTCCCTTACAATATCGCTTTTCGCATTTAATTTCTGTTGAAGGTTACCATAGAGGCCAAATCTCAAATTTTCTGTAACATTATCTTTTTCATCTTTTTTAAGTACTACATCATATTGCATTCCCCCACTTGCAAAAAAACCGCCAAAAGTGGTTTCATTGGCTGAGTTGGATTTGTAATAAGTGATACTGTCACTGATAAAACTAAGCTTTGTACTGTACTCTTTACTGCCAAACATATAACCAATACTAATACCGATATTGAAATGCTTAATACGCAGGCCTGTACTAAGAAATGCCTGGTTAGTTCCGCCGCTGCCTTCATAAAGTGTATACAAACTGTCGATGCCGGTAAGCCGTTCGTTTTTTTCTATCTTATAATTTATTTTAGTAACAGGCCTTAATCCAACACTCATTCCCCAAAATATTTTTTTCTTAGCCATCTTAGGTGTGGTTAACGGAAACCCTAATTGCAGGTAAGAGATGAATGTATTGACTGAAGTGAATTTATTTGCCGGGTTAGAACTCTTTAATATCCTGGTATTCACATCAAGGCCAATATCAAAAATGGTATTGTTTATGTTGGCAAGTGATGCAGGGTTGGTAAAATTTAAACTCTGATAACTTTCCAAGGCAGCAGAAATGCCCCCCATACTTCGTGTAAAAATATTATGATTAGGTGCAAGGTCTCCCAGGCCATATCTTGAATAGGGAGAATTTTCCTGTGCCGTTACACTCATTTGCAGGCTAAAAGCCACAATTATTAAAGATAAAATTTTAGCCATTGTTAGTTTCACTGAGTGCATACAAACCTTTAAATAAGAAATTAGAGTCGGCAAATATCTTGTTTTTAAGTTGCCCGGCAAAATAGGCTGTATCACCCCCGGTTAAAACCACGTTAAAGTTGCCGTATTTACAGGCATAAGAATCAATGAAACCGTCTATTTCATAGGCCATTCCGGCAATTACGCCACTCTGCATATTTGTTTTGGTATCATAGCCGATCAGGGGGAAATTCCAGTCTTTTTCTACTGCCGGAAGTTTTGCCGTAAAAACCTGCATCGCTTTAAACCGCATTTCCATACCAGGAGAAATGCTGCCCCCGATGAACTGATGATATTGATTAATAAAATTATAAGTAATGCAGCTGCCCATCGCAATAATGAGATTGTTTTTCCGGGGATAATAATGAACGGCTGCAGCAGAAAGTGCCAGCCTGTCGGTGCCGATCGTTTCAGGCTTTCCCACCGGGGTAGTAAAATTTGTTTTGGTAAAATGAGAGACTTTATGAAATTTAGTTTTTGATGCCAGCAGATTTTCTATTTCTGTGTTATGATCAATTACAGAAGACAGGATCGTTTTCTGCGGCTGGAAGGCAGATAATAACTTTTCAATGGTTGCCACTCCATCACCAGGTAAAACGATCTCTTCAGAAAATATTTCATTTTCAAAAACAGCCGCTTTTAAACGGGTGTTGCCAAAATCGAAGCAAATAGTTTTTATCATATTGTTAGTTTAGGGGTTTAGGAGTTTAGGGGTTTAAGCTGAGCAATATTATTATTAACTTGCTTACCGAAAAACTCCGCAAACTGCAAACTGCAAACTGCAAACTGCAAACTGCAAACTGCAAACTGCAAACTGCAAACTGCAAACTGCAAACTGCAAACTGCAAACTGCTAACTGCTAACTATTCAGCCCTTTTACATTTTTAAAATGTCCGTTCAGTTTCACTTTCTCCTTCAGCATTTCCATTTCTGCGAGCACCGGTATTACTTTTTTAAGGTGACGCTTTAGATATTCCTCCCGCTGCAGTTCCTTCAGCAATTCCAATAACTCATATTCCTCTTTTATAGAAAGGCCTGCCAGATGTGCCACATCATAGGTCCACAATTCCTCATCGGGTTTAGGAAATTTTTTTTCGATCTTCAACAGCTTATGCAGCTCCTTTATTCCTTTTACAATGCGCAGCATTAAGGCCTTGTTACCTTTTTCATCGGTATCGGGGTAGTTTACAATGGCTCCGCTGTATAATTTATCCGGAAGAGTGGTTATGATTTCCAGCATACGGAAAACCTGCAATCCTTCTGTCTTAATGTCCATCTGGCCATCATCATAAACCTTGTTTATTTCTTTCAGTTGAACCAGTGTACCCATTTCATTTATTTTTTCATCTATCACAGAAGGGATACCAAATGGTTTCTTTAGTGCAAAACATTCATTTATAAGTTGCTTATACCTGGGTTCAAAGATATGCAGGTTAAGCTGCTCGCCGGGGTAAACAACAATGCCAAGGGGAAATATAGGGATGAAGTTGGTCAACTGATTTATTTTTAATCTAAAGAATAAGGGTTTTATTCATGCTGTTAAAATAGCTGTATTTTAAAAAAGTATACCATGCCGTTGTCCTGGCAATGATAAATCCTTCCTTTCCGTCTAAAAAACCCAGCCGGAAAATATAGTGTTGCAAAAAAGCAAATACCGGTGAAAAATATTGTTTGAAAAAATTTGGTTTCATCCCTGATTCAAAATATTTTTTTGCATTCATCATGGCATAGCCGCTCATTTTGCCGGTGTACTCCTGCCGGTTACGTACCGTATAATGCAGGATATTTCCTTTAAGCCTGGTTACTTTCACTTCATCTGTTAATACCAGATTTTCATGTACTGCCGCCTCATTCCATGTTGCCTTTTTACGGTTGAAAAGCCGGATATGGCTGTCGAAACCCCACTCACCAAAACGAATCCACTTGTCACAAAAAAAATTCTTAAAGCGGATATCAAATACTTCATTTTCATTGTACAAAGAAAGCTGAAGCAATGACTCTTTCAGTTCATCATCGATCGCCTCATCAGCATCCAGGCTAAGTATCCAGTCATGCATTGCTGCAGCAATACCCTTATTTTTGTTTATGCCGTAACCCGCCCAGCTGGTTTCAATAACTGTTGCTTTAAACTGTTTACAGATATTCACCGTTTCATCGGTGCTGCCGCTGTCAACAACTACAATATCATTGATGACACCCTGCAAACTATGCAGTGTATTGCCAATGACCTGTGCTTCATTTTTAGCAATGATGATAACCGAGATATCCATCCTGCAAAGAAACAATAAAACAGCATGGAAAATGAGGAAGGAATTGCCAAACTTTGCCAAAGTTTAAAACTTTGGCAAAGTTCTTCCCTTATTTAATTTGGAATTTGAAATTAGAAAATTGAAATTTGTTCTATGTGGCAGCAACAGTTAGATGAAATCAAAAAGGGCAACAGCAAAACGATGGCCCGTTGTATTTCCTTTATTGAAAATGAAGTAACCGGGTACGAAGACCTGTTACAGCAACTGCCGGCTTCCCATACACCCATTATAGGTATTACCGGCCCGCCGGGTGCCGGAAAAAGTACGTTGGTGGATGCATTAATTGGTTTACTGGTAAAGGAAGGAAAATGGGTAGCGGTATTATGTATTGATCCATCTTCTCCGTTCAATTTAGGTGCCCTGCTTGGCGACCGGATAAGGATGAGTGATTGGTATAATGATCCGAAAGTATTTATACGTTCATTAGCTACCCGTGGTTCATTAGGTGGTTTGCATCCCAAGATCATTGAGATAAGCGATCTGATAAAAACGGCGCCCTTTGATTACATCATTATTGAAACCGTAGGTGTAGGCCAGAGTGAAATTGAGATTGCCGGGCTTGCTGATACTACTGTGGTGGTGGTGGTACCTGAAGCCGGTGATGAAGTGCAGACCATGAAAGCCGGGCTGATGGAAATAGCTGATGTATTTGTTGTAAATAAAGCCGACCGGCCCGGTGCTGATTTGTTTGTAAAGAACTTAAGGTTAATGCTGGCACCCGCATTTAATAATAAAACCATTCCTGTACCGGTAATTAAAACCATTGCCGCTCAAAAAAAAGGGATGGATGACCTGTTAAAAACAATAAGAGATTCTTTTGATCATAAAAAGGATAAAGAAAAACGATACTGGCTGTTGGCAGAAAAAGCCTATTATCTTATTCAGCAGAAAAAAATGAAAGACATTAATAAAGAAGACCTGAAAACCGGTATTAAAAATGCAGGTGATGATTTTAATATGTACCGGTTCATCAAAAACTACCGGTAAAGATGAAGATATTTGACTGCTTTACTTTTTTTAATGAGCTGGACCTGTTAGAATTTCGCCTGAAATTTCTGAATGATTATGTTGACCGTTTTGTAATTGCTGAATCAAACCTCACGTTCAACGGAAAGCCCAAACCCTATTATTATAAAGAAGCTAAAGAAAGATTTAAGGAATGGGAACACAAAATTATTCACATTCTTGTGAAGCAAAATACAGCAGGGCTGATATTTGAAAATGACAATAGTTATAACCCGGTCAGCGCTGCATGGAAACTGGAAAATGAACAACGCAATGCCTTAATACAGGCAAGTAACCAAATGGATGACAGTGACCTGGTTATTGTCAGTGATCTTGATGAAATTCCCGATCCTGAAGTTTTAAAAGAAATAAACCTTGCAGCACTTCCTGTAGCTTTTTCATTATTGTTTCATTATTATTACCTGAATTGCCAGAATACAGGTGAAAACAGCAGATGGTGGAATGGCTGTATTGCCGCTACAGGCAGGCAATTTAAAGACATCACACCACAGGGCCTGCGGAACAACCGTGATATATATCCTGCTATTGGATCAGGTGGCTGGCATTTTTCATTTTTAGGCGGACCCGAAAAAATAAGCCACAAGATCAAATCATTTGCACATACAGAATATAACAAAGAAGAATTTTTTGACGAAAAACATATTTCGGATTCTATTTTTAAAGGGGCTGATATACTTAAAAGAAAAGGTGTAGTTTTTAAATTTATGCCGCTGAGTTATTACCCCCGCCGACTGCAGAAATTCATGAAAATGTATCCCGGGCTTCTACATCTGAAAAAAAACAACTTTTTTAACGATTTATTTTTTTTCGTCCGCAGAATGATAAAAGGGAAAATTTAACCATGCCATTACATTTTAATACAACCCCATTGGTTTCTGTTGTGATGTGCACATTTAACGGGGAGGCGTATTTATCTCAACAGCTGGAATCAATTATACATCAGACCTATTTAAACCTGGAGATTGTTATTGCAGATGATGGATCAACCGATAAAACGATTCAGATTATTACCGGATTTCAGCTAAAAGATACCCGTATTAAATTTTTCCGGAATGATAAAAACCTTGGCTATAATAAAAATTTTGAAAATGGATTCTTTTTGTGCCAGGGTGAGTATATCGCTATCAGCGACCAGGATGATATATGGGAATTAAATAAAATTGAATACATGATGAAATGTTGGCCCGGGGGATCATCTTTTATTTATTCCCTATCCGGCCATTTTACAGGCAATGATTTTGAGGGCAGAACTGCCGCTCCAAAAGTTTTGTATACCGATATTACAGATGTTCACAAACTGGTTTTTAACAGTCCGGTGCATGGCCATGCCTGCATGTTTAAAAAAGAATTAATGGCTTTATGTACGCCACTGCCTGATGATATTTTTTACGACTGGTGGATCAGCATGCACGCCGCTGCTGCCGGTACAATAGGTTGTATACCGAAAACACTTACCTGGCATAGGGTACATGAAAGCAACAGTTCCAGAAACATTATTTCCCTTAAAGATAAAGATGAAAGAAACCGGCAACTCAGGGAGCAATGCATATATTTTATTGAAACGTTCTGCAGCAGGTGTAAGCTAAACCTGGAACAGGAACAATCATTGCTTATGTATGCCTCGTTGTTAAGAGAAGTTGACGGTAAAAAATTTTCCTGGCCCCTGTTCCGTTATGTATTTAAGAACAGAAAAATTGTTTTTCATTATAAAAAACATAATCCATTGATCATTTTTTCCTATTTAAAGCATGCCCTTAAAATGGCGTATAAAGGCCTGCTTTGAAATTCTATGTTTTTGAGGATATTGTTTATTATTCCCCCTTTTCCTGTGCTTCCATTTTTTTATTGCTTTTCCACCACCGGAATCCGATAAAACCTACAATAGCAAAAGGCATCATCATTAAATAAAGAATGGCGGTGTTCATTCCCTGTGCCGGTTTTTCGCCCAGTTGCATAGCTGTTTTAGAACAAACAGAACATTGTGCAGATGCCGGCATTGCAAATACCGTTATAAAAACAATAATAAGTAATATGCTGAAAAAATATTTCATCCCCCTGCAAAGTTAAGGCAGCGGCAGTTACCTGAATCAAATGTTTAACAGAAAATAATGAACTATTTTGCAGCAGAAAATAACGTTTTTTTTAAATTTACATGAAATAAACAGAACTATGTTGAAACGATTTTTACCGATCCCGGCCTTTTTACTATCCTGCTCCGTTCTTTTTGCCCAACCCGGCAATAACGCGGCTGAATTTTTTAAACAGGGAATAGACTATAAAAATAAAAATATGTTACCGGAAGCAATGGTTGCTTTTAAAAAAGCCATAAAACTGAATAAGAATTATGATTCGGCCTACATAGAAATAGCGATTATAAATGTAAAGACAGATAAAATTGACAGTGCCATATTCAATGTAAAAAAAGCCATCACTATCAACCCAAAGATGGCTTGGGCCCATACCACACTTGGAACCATTTACAGGGATTCAAAACCAAATTATGATTCGGCCCTTTTATGTTACATGGCCGCTGTTAACATAGACAGCACAAACAAAGTAATTTATTACAGTATAGCATGGTGTTATAATACTAAAAAGGATTATAAAAATGCCATCCGGTTTGCAGTAAAAGCGCTGGATTTGGACAATACATACAGGCCTGCCTATGCTGAGCTGGGTCATGCATACAATGCCTCTAAAAAATATACCGAGGCCATTGAGCAATTTAAAAAAAATATTGCCGTTTCAATTGTTGATCTTCCCATTTATTATTCAGGTTTATGCTATACACAATTAAATGATAAAGAAGCGGCATTGAAGCAATATAAAGAATTAAAAAAGCTCAATGAGAAGATGGCCGGGAGACTTTTGAAAGCCATTGACAACATGAAATAGCAGGTTTTTTATGTACCGGTCAAACGTCAGCGGGCTTACCGGCATTGCCTGAAATAAATATAAAATAATACCCATTGGCGGGTATTGTAAAATAAGAACCCAATCGTTAATTTGTTTAAAATATCCGGCTATGGGCAGACATTTATTAATTTTCACATTTTCTTTACTGATAACCCTCTTTACTACAGCACAGACCGCTGTTCAGTATTATAATGAAGGTATTAAATTACAGGACCAGAAAAAATATACCGAAGCCGTAGTGTCTTTTAAAAAAGCCATTATACTGAATGAAAAATATAAAGAAGCATTATATAGCGCCGGATGGTGCAACATAGAATTAAAAAAATATTATGAAGCTCTCTCCTATCTGCAAAAAGCCAGAACCCTTTGGCCAAATGAGCCAAAAGTTTATCTTGAAATTGGATATGCCAATGAAAAACTGTCTAAAAAAACAGAGGCGAAAGAGAATTATGATAAATGCATATCCCTGAAAAGTGATTTTGCCCTTGCCTATAAATACCTTGCTTATTTGTACTATGATGAAAAGAATTATAAGAAAGCCCTGGAAAACTTCGAATCGTACATCCTTTACGAGCCCGATAACAAAATTGAGGAAGTTTACTTCAGGAAGGGATTTTCTGAAAATGAACTGGGTAAATACAATGAAGCCATTGTCTCTCTTAATATAGCAACTAAATTAAATGCTGATGATGCAGGTACGTATAATGAATTGGGTTACGCTTTTACCAAACTTGAAAATGCAGATGATGCCATAAAAAATTATACCCGGGCCCTGGAAATTAATCCGAAATCCATGGCAGGAAATAACGGCATGGCAGAAGTTTACAAAGACCTTAAAAAGAAACCAGCTGATGCGGTAAAATATTATTTAAAGACGATCAGTTTAGAACCTAACAATAAAAAGGCAAATTACTGGACGGGCTGGTGTTATAATGAACTGGAGCGGTATAATGATGCCGTCCCTTACCTGAAAAAAGCCATTGAAATAGATGGTAAATACGTAAATGCCATTACTGAACTGGGTTACAGTGATTATGCCTTAGAGAATTATGACGATGCCCTTGCACAGTTCAGGAAAGCCATTACGATAGATAAAACCGAACTTTCTGTTTATTATTCCGGGCTATGCTACGTAGGAATGAACCAAAAAAGTGACGCTTTAAAAATGTATAATGACCTGAAAACAATGAATTCAGACTATGCCGATAAACTAAAGAAAAAGATCGACAACATGTAATTAAATGGGCTGATCTTTTACTTCCGATATAACGGCTGCATTGTGAAATATTTCCTGGTCAAAAAAATGGGGAATGCATATAAAGGCATTAAGTTCATCTTTCAAAATTGTTGCGCTTAATAAATCATCTGCCCTGTACACTACCGGTATTTGTGCTGCCCGTAATTTTTTAGCCCCTTCAATGGTAACAGCATAAGCATGTGTACAGTCATGAAAGCCTGCTTTTTTTAAATGAGTGCTGAACGGTTTAGGCAAAAGATGACTGACCATTTTATAACTCCATTTCATTAATCCTGCTGCACTTAGTAATTTGTAAAACAACTGCTTTGCCTTAAGGCCTGCAGTACTATTTTCATTTTTTAAGTACCCGAGATAAACCAGTTCCCAATCTTCCGGCAGCTCCTTTAAAGCACCTGGCAATACATTCATATTTTCAAGAATAGGCAATACATCATCTTCCAGTATTAATATCTTTTTCCAGTTATGTTTTATCATTTCTTCATAAATCATCCGGTGTGAGATGGAACAGGCAATCTCTCCTAAATTAAGGGCCTTACCCTGCCGTTGAAGTTGTTTGGCTCTTTCTTCATTGTATGTGCCATCCTGCTTTACTCTTTCCATATCCAAATGCAGTTTATCTGCGCCCCAGAAAAAGTCAAAATTAAGGCCCTGAAGATTTTCTGTTATTTTTTTATGCCTTTCTGTAAAACGCTGCACACTAACTACAACTATTTTATCAAAATATTCGTGCAGAATTTTTATAGCAACTGGAGGTATGGGCAATATTAAAAATTTAGTTATTTAAGATGTGTTTTGCAATATTATCAAACATTTTTCCCCAGGTATCCCAGTTCAATTCCTTTTCATATTTTTTTCTGCTGTTGATGCTGAGCTGCTGAAGGGCTTTATCATCACTGAATAACTGTTCAATTTTATCAGCATATGCCGCAGCCGTTGCCACTAAAGGCAATGCAAATCCATTTACCCCATCTTCTACATAAGTACTTACCCCTCCTGTATTGGTTGTAATGGAAGGAACGCCATAAGCGCTTGCTTCACAAAAAACAACCCCTGCACATTCGGCCCTTGTTGGTAAAAGTAAAAAATCGCTGTTACGGATGATATGATAAAGTTTTGAGGCCTGCTCTTCATTATGTTTATTAATTATAGGAAAAACAGTAATGTCCCTGTCATTAATGGCTACCGGTGGTATGCACCCAATAATGGTCAAATGGACCGGCATCGTATTTTTTTTCAGTGTATAAAAAGTATCCAGTGCAATTTGTCCGCCCTTTCTTTCCCACTCCACTCCAATGAACAGCAGCCGGCAGGTTTTATTTTTTTCTTTTTTTAATTTATCCAGTGAAGGTATATCGTCCAGGTTAGCTCCAAGAGGAGCAACCGTAATTTTATCGGATGGTATATGATAATCATTGATAGCCGACCACCTGGTCCATTCAGAGGCTACCATGCAATGTGTGGCATTTTCAAAAGAAAGTTTGTCCAATGCAATTCCCTGGTTGATATTATATGGGGAAATGTCTTTAAAAAGCGGATAGTATCCCTGTAACTGAAAAAAGGTTGCATCAGTCATATAAATTATTGGAACAGAAGTTTTGCAATAGGCTATCAGTTGTGGGGCAGAAGGAACAAACAATAGGTCAACTTTTCTTTTTAGCAACTCTTTTTCAAGTTGGTTGCTAAAGTATTTTGCATACCCTGTTAGAAATTCTATGGCCGCCTTTTTATGAACCAGCCTTTGAAATTGTTTATGAAGGATCAGGCTTTCTCTTACATGCCAGGGCCATTTGTAATAAAAGGTTTCTACCTGATAATATTTTTTTATAGCCTGTAAGGAATGAAAATATGTGCCCGACCAGGCGGCCTTATCCAACGGGTCCCATCTTCCGGCAAATCCAACTTTCATGGCTGCTGTTATTTATTTACAAAAATCTTCTGGCAATAATATTATAGGTACTGTCCTTTTTAAATATTTCATTTACTGTTAACCGGCTTAAATAATTTTTCCACGAAAAAGATTCCCATAAGTGATGAACATAAGCAGCTGGAAAAAGAGTCACTTTTTCAAACATTGATTCAAGGCCCGGTTTATTATACAAGGGATAATGAAAAGCATAAGGCCCCTGTAAAGTTACTAAACCAGGATGGGCTGCTGCCAATTTTATTGGAACATAAACGGAATGCTCATTCCAGTATTTATCTCTTCCTATTGACCTGAAGGAGCTATACGAATCAAGCCATAAATTTACAAATGCACTGTCTTTTTCGGCAAGCAATACAGCATTGCACAGTCCGTTTATTTTACTTTGTTCTTTTCCAAAAAAAAATGTTCTTACGGCAAATTTTATTTTTTGACGCCTGTTTTTAGGGATGTACCCGGGCCTTAGTTCCTGTCCAATAACAAAGGAATGATTAAATAATTCCCTGAGTGGCTTTACACAAATCGTATCCAGGTCAAGATAAACCCCACCCGATTCTTTTAATGCCCGCAACCTCACCACATCAGCCTTGTGTGCTACATGGCACAATGGCCTGCCCAAAATAGTTTCAGGGGCTTTTATTTTATTAAGGGTAAGCAATGGCTTTGCCTTTTCCCACCAATTTCCTGCCGGCTCAAATTCATAATGAAAAAATACAGTATCCGGTTTGTTGACCTCTATAGCCGATTTTATGGCAAGATAATGTGACAGGGAAAACGGCCTGCCGTCAAAATTGGCCGCCATACCAAACACAAAATGAAAAATATTAGGGATCACTATTTAATTAAATAATAAAGTAATAAACGGGAATGAAACAATGATACATTTTCGGTCAACCATTCTGATTTCTCTAATAATTAGGCTTAAAAAACATTTTAAAACAATATAACAGTTTCCTTGATTTTGACTTCTTTTTTATTACCAGTATTGTATCAAAATGTTTAAAAAAGAACCGGCTTCGTTTTACTCTCCAGCCTTTATGAAAATATTTAATCATTTCATTTAAAATATTTTTGGTTTCAATATTTGAAATAGGTGCCGCCTGCAGCATTTTTAATTCTGCCAGTTTCTGTACAAACAAATCAGACTTTTTGCTGCTTTTTTTATTTTTTATTTTACCGGTACCTATGGCATTATTAGCATGCTGTCTGTATTTTACCAAAACCTCATCAACATATTTTATCCCGTTGTTGGAGGCTGCACAAAAACTAAGCCACCTGTCAAAAAGCATGTTATCCGGAAACGGTAAAACAGAAAAAGCAAATTTTGAAGATAACAGCATGGCATGGCCAGGCACACAATTTCCCATTAAAAATGGAGCCCCGGAGTAATAGGATTTTAAATTCATCAATTGACTGAATTTTATTCCCATTGAATTGGCTTTTTCATTTACGAGTAATGAATTGGCGTAAATGGCATCGGCAGTACCAATATTATTATATAATGTCTCAATTTTATTTTGCGCCCAGATATCATCCTGATCAGATAAAGCAATGTATTCGCCTTTGCAATTCTTAATGGAATTTTCAAATGTTTTTGTTACACCCCGGTTATTACTATTTATGAAAATAGTAAAAAAGGGAAAAGCGTCCCGGTATCTTTGCAAAATAGAAACCGTGTCATCAGAGGAACCATCATCGGTAATTACTATTTCTATATTGCGGTAGGTTTGTGAAATAATACTTTCCAGCTGTGCCTCAAGAAAAAGATGGCCATTATAAGTAGCCATGGCAATGGAGATAAGAGGTGGTTTCATAAAGAAAAAAGAATAAAAGTGAATTGGGTTAGCTGTTTCAACGATAAGATTTATTATTGCCCAAGCCCTGTTTTGGATGAAAAGATTGCTTTTATATAAAGTCAAAACGTATTTTTCTCTACTAATTCCATCGCCTCATTAAGTCCTGGTATTATTACATTAAATAAAGTTAAGGTATTCTATAAAACTTTTATGGCTATTCATACAATCGCTCCGGATAAAAGACCCTGAATCAAATTCCTGCCTGCTGAATGTATGTTCCATGAAATACAGCAAAAATGGGTTCAGTTATTTTCTGAAAGCACTTATAAATATCACTGAAAAACGAATATTCACCTTTAGTATTACCATGGCAGCATAAGTGCAGGAAACTAGTATGGTATTCAAAAAAAAATGCCGGTGCCGGTGGTATATATTCGTTAAAGATCAAAGCGTGGTTTTGATATCATTCATCCCTTCTTTTTGTTACTCAACAGCTAAAAGTTATATTAATAATCAATTAAACAACTTAAATTCGCTTTGCTGATTTTTTACAGATCATTTTATTACCCATACTTTAATATGTATACTGAAATAAAAAAATGCCGCATCAGCGGAAGCACCAACCTGGTAACCGTTTTGTCACTGGGCGAGCAATACCTGACCGGCGTGTTCCCAAAATCAACCGGAGAAATTATTACAAAGGGGCCATTAGATCTGGTCTGGTGCCCCGACAGTGGTTTGTTGCAAATGAAGCAATCCTATAGTTTAGATGAAATGTATGGAGAGAATTATGGTTACCGTTCAGGATTGAATGCCTCTATGGTAAGTCATCTTTCATTAAAAATAAAAATGCTGGAACGCCTTGCTAAACCAACAGCAGATGATCTGGTAATTGATATTGGAAGCAATGATGCCACTTCATTAAAAGCATATGCAGGTAAATTCAGAAAAGTAGGCATAGATCCTACAGGCAATAAGTTTAAAGAATATTATACAGATGGTATTGCACTGATCGCCGATTTTTTTTCTGCCAAAACTTTTAAGCAAAGCTTTCCGGCTGATAAGGCGAAAATCATCACTTCCATTGCTATGTTCTATGACCTGGAAAACCCTCTGGATTTTGTAAAAGATATAGAATCCGTTTTAGCTGATGACGGTATATGGCATTTTGAACAGAGTTATATGCCCAGTATGTTACGCACCAATTCTTATGATACCATTTGCCATGAACACCTTGAATTTTATACTTTTAAAGTAGTTAAAAACATTTTAGAAGCCTGTGGTTTAAAAGTAGTAGATGTGCAGATGAACGCAGTAAATGGCGGTAGTTTTGCGGTAACGGCCTGTAAAAAAAATGCACCCTATTCTTCTAATGTACCCATTATCAACTGGATGCTGAAACAGGAAGATGATATGGGGCTGGATACCCCAAAACCTTACCGTGATTTTGAGGAACGTGTTTTCAGGCACAGAAAAAATTTAACCGAATTAATTGAAGCATTGGTAGCTGATGGAAAAAAAATAATTGGCTACGGCGCCAGCACCAAGGGAAATGTGCTGCTTCAGTTTTGCGGATTTACCACTAAACATATCCCTTATATTGCCGAAGTAAATGAAGAAAAATTTGGTTCATTTACGCCTGGCACCAACATCCCGATCATTTCTGAAAAAGAAGCAAAAGCCATGAAGCCCGATTATTTTTTTGTATTGCCGTGGCATTTTAAAAATAATATATTACAAAGGGAACAGGATTATATTGCGGAGGGCGGCAAATTTATTTTCCCTTTACCAGAAATTGAAATTGTATAAAATGCTGAAAGAAATTCTGTTTAAGATATTCAGGCCCTCATTAATTGCAAACTCTCATTCTCAGGCTGGCGAAGACAGGATCGTGGATTTTTTGTTTAACACAATGGGTATTAAAAAGATCACTTACATAGATATTGGCGCCAACGATCCGAAGTTTTGTAACAATACATACTTATTTTATTGCCGTGGTGGCCATGGGATATTAATAGAACCAGATGCCGTTTTTAATAAAATTTTGCAAAAGACCCGGCCAAACGATAAAGTAATAGAAGCCGCTATAAGTGATAAAGAAAATGGAGAAGCCGATTTTTATATTTTTAATGAGCCTTCAATTAATACCCTTTCAAAAGAAGAAGCCAACTTAAGGCAGGAATCGGGCAAGTATTTTTTAAAAGAGACCAGGCGCATACCGTTGTTAACCATACAAAAGGTTATTGATACCCATCTAAACGGAAAAGTACCGCACCTGATTTCATTAGATGTGGAGGGTGTGGATTTTGCCGTTTTACAGGCATTTGACTATACTAAATACCCTGTTCCGGTTTGGATAGTGGAGACCTGTGAATATTCCGAAAATCATATAAAACCCAAGATCAGTTCCATTATTGAGCTCATGCAAACAAAGGGTTATATTACCTATGGCGATACTTATGTTAATACCATTTTTGTAAATAAAGATTGGTTTTATAACTATGCAAACAAAAATTAATGCCATTATTTTTGGGGCAAGTGGCCAGGATGGTTATTTTCTTTCCCGTTTATTGCAACAGCAAAAAATAAATGTGTTGGGTATTTCACGCAGCGGTAATTTTGTACAGGGCAATGTAAGCGATTATGGCTTTGTGGAATCACAGATAAAACTTCACCGGCCCGATTATATTTTTCATTTTGCTGCCAATTCCACCACCCGCCATGATGCCTTGTTTGACAACCACCAGGCAATAAGTACAGGCACTTTAAATATTTTGGAAAGTGTAAAGCTACACAGTCCGCAATCAAGGGTTTTTTTATCGGGCAGTGCCATGCAGTTTAAAAACGATGGAATGCCCATTTCTGAAACAACCGCTTTTGAAGCCAGTAGCCCTTATTCGGTGGCCCGGATACACTCCGTGTATGCCGCAAGATATTACCGTAAGTATTTTGGACTGAACGTATATGTTGGTTATTTTTTTAACCACGACAGTTATCTGCGTTCAGAAAAACACGTAAATAAAAAAATAACCGTGGCGGTGAATAATATTAGAAGTGGCAGCCCTGAACGATTGGTATTAGGTAATATTGATGTTAAAAAAGAATTCAATTTTGCGGGCGACCTGGTTGATGCCATTTGGGTACTGGTAAATCAAAATAATATTTACGAAGCCGTATTAGGCAGTGGAAAAGCATATAGTATTAAAGAGTGGGTTATGTATTGCTTTGGAAAATATAACCTGGACTGGGAAAATTACATTGATATTAAAAAGGATTTTTTTCCGGAATATGAACTTTTAGTAAGTGACCCAACTGTTATCATGGGGCTGGGCTGGCAACCAAAAACCAGTTTTTACCAATTGGCAGATAGTATGCTTGCCCAATAATTTATCTTTATAAAAAGTCTTATGCAGCAGAAAGACAAGATCCTGATTCTTTTCGACGGGCCACATCTTGCTTATTCACCCACGGTAACACAATTATATGATGCTTTATCAAAAGATTTTAATGTGACCATAATTGCGGAAAAAGCGAAAAAATTTATTGATCAGAATCTTACCGGTTATACTGTTATTCATTATGTACCGGTAAGAAGAAAACCAACCTTTATTTATAAAACAGCCTATTTTTTATTATCCCTGGTAAATAAAGAAGTTCAATATTTAAGAAAAAATAAAATAAAGTTTCCGGAGTATTATTATAGATTCAGGCTTATAAAAAAAATACTCCGGACCAAAACATACAGAAGGGTTATTGCGGTAGATATAAAAAACCTGTTTTACTGTTCCATGCTGGATATATCCGCAGATTTTCTTTCACTGGAACTGGGTGCTTCAGAAAAATTATTCCCCTTAATAAAATTCAGTCTTGTCAATTGCATAATTATTCAAAGTAAAGAACGCTTTGAATATTTATTTAATACCACCCCTTTAAAAACCTTTTACATTCAAAATGCCCCGGTATTTAAAGAGGTGGCTCGGCCTGCCGTAAAAAAAGGATTATTATATGGCGGTACTGCCTGGGACCCATTTGGCTTTTATCATTGCCTCAATTACATAAAAGCGTATAAAGAAGAGACGCTAACGGTACAGGGAGCGGTTCCAAACACGGATGAAAAGAGAATTAACAGTGAATATAAAGACCTGATAACTGAAAAACGATTAATGATCCCTAAGCAATATATTGAAAATGATCATGTAGTAGATTATTTTTCACAATTTGAAATTGGATTTTGTTTTTATAATTTTGAATTGGATTGGGTAAATCATTTCAATTATAAATCAGCACCATCTGGTAAACTCTTCAAATATCTTGCCGCAGGTGTACCGGTGGTAGCTGTTGATATTATTGGCTTTGCATTTGTAACTGAATTTAAATGCGGGGTACTGGTAAAAGATCTTAGTCCTGCGAGAATAAGAGAAGCCATTACACAAATAAGAAATGATTATGAACGCTATGCAGCAAATGCAACTGCTGCCGCAAAATATTTTAGTTTCGATAAAATGGTACAACCATATTTAGATTTTGTAAATGCACATTAAATCAAAAAACCCGGAGTAAAACTCCGGGTTCTTTAATATATAATACATTTCATCAGGCTATCTCGGCACTCATTTGCTTTTGCACTTTCTTCCGGTCATCTTCATTAAGAATAACTTTACGCATACGGATATTTTTTGGAGTTACTTCAATACACTCATCCTGCTGAATATACTCCATACACTCTTCCAGCGTCATCAATGTCTTTGGGGCAATCCGGCTGGCATCATCGCTTCCGCTGGCACGGTGATTGGTTAATTTTTTAGGCTCTGTTGCATTTACATTCAGATCGCCCGGCTTAATATGCTCAGCAATGATCTGTCCAGCATATACTTCTTCCCCCGGGTCAACAAAGAAGGTACCCCTGTCCTGCAATTTATCTATTGAATAGCCCGTTGTCTTTTCTGTATTTTTGGAAAGCAATACCCCATTACTCCGTCCGGGTATGGGGCCTTTCCAGGGACGATAGTCAATAAAGCGGTGAGCCATTACGGCTTCACCTGCAGTGTTGGTGAGCATATTACTACGCAAACCGATCAACCCACGTGAAGGAATATCAAATTCAAGATGCTGCATTTCACCCTTACTTTCCATGATCAGCATTTCGCCCTTTCGTTGTGTTACCAGGTCAATCACTTTACCGCTGAATTCCTGCGGCACATCCACTACTAAGTTTTCAAACGGTTCACATTTTTTACCATCAAATTCTTTTATGATCACTGTTGGTTGTCCAACCGTTAATTCATACCCTTCCCTTCGCATAGTTTCTATCAAAATCCCCAAATGCAAAATACCACGTCCGAATACCTGGAAGCTGTCGGCACCATCAGTATCCTCTACTTTAAGAGCCAGGTTTTTTTCTGTCTCTTTCATCAACCTGTCACGCAAATGACGTGATGTTACAAACTTTCCATCTTTGCCAAAGAAGGGGGAATTGTTGATACTGAACAACATGCTCATGGTCGGTTCATCTACACTGATCAATGGTAGCGCTTCCGGAAATTCCACATCACATACCGTATCGCCGATATTAAATTCGTCCAACCCTACCAGCGCACAAATATCTCCTGCACTAACTTCTGCAGCCTTCTTCTTTCCCAACGCCTCAAACGTATATAATTCTTTTACTTTTAATTTCTTTATCCCGCCGTCTGCCTGCACCAAAGCAATTTGCTGTCCTTCCCGTACGGTACCCCTGGCAACTTTACCAACTGCAATTCTTCCCAGAAAAGATGAATAATCCAAAGAAGTGATCTGCATTTGGGTAGTCCCTTCGTTCACTTTTGGTTCAGGTACGTGTTCTAAAATGGCGTCCAGCAAAGGAAAAATATTATCGGTTTCTGTTAATGACGTGTTCATCCAGCCTTGCTTACTGCTCCCGTAAATAGTAGGAAAATCCAATTGCTCCTCCGTTGCTTCCAGGTTAAAGAATAGTTCAAAAACAGCATCGTGAACTTCATCCGGCCTGCAATTCGGTTTATCCACTTTATTGATCACCACAATCGGGTGTAATCCTAATTTCAACGCTTTTTGCAGTACAAAACGGGTTTGGGGCATTGGCCCTTCAAAGGCATCTACCAATAACAAAACACCATCAGCCATTTTTAAAACCCTTTCCACTTCACCTCCAAAATCACTGTGGCCCGGGGTATCAATAACATTAATTTTTACCCCTTTATAAGTAACGGAAACGTTTTTACTGAAAATGGTAATTCCTCTTTCTCTTTCCAGGTCATTATTGTCCATGATCAATTCCCCTGTTTCCTGGTTGTCACGGAAAATATTAGTACTGTGCAGAATTTTATCTACCAGAGTTGTTTTACCGTGATCTACGTGCGCAATAATTGCAATGTTTCTTATATTCATTGTTAAAAGCATTTAGCTTAAAGTGCCAGGCTGCCGGCTAACATAACGTCATTCTATTGCAGCTTATTACTTTTTGCTGTTTTTGAGGGCGCAAAGGTACGTTAAATCAGCCGGATGGCAAGGCTATTCAGGTAAATTAAAATCATACTGCCAAATAACAGCTATTGAAGCAGTTAACCAATCATAATATGTTTGAACCCAAACCTTTTAATTAATGAAAAGACATATTCAACTATAATTAACATGTTATAGTTGTCTTTGTCTTACATTCATGTTACTTTTAATCTTCATGCTAAAACAAATCAAATGAAAAAAATACTGATTGCTGCCATTATGCTGGCTTCATTTAATACGGTAAATGCCCAGGTTAAATTCGAAGCTTTACAGTTAACCCCACCAATGCCTAAGACAGGCCAAACAGTACGTTTTAAATATGATGCCCGGCTTTCGCCATTAATTGGTGAAAAGAAAGTAGATGTTATGGTTTACCTGTTTAGTAAAAAGGGGCCAAAAGTATTGGAACCAAAAGTGTTACAAAGCGGAAAAATATATTCAGGCCAATTTAAAGTTGACAGCAATACCACCTGTATTGCATTTGGTTTTTCATCTGGTGAAGAAAAGGATATTAATAGCGGGAAAGGGTATATTCTTCCTGTTTATAAAGATAATAATGTACCTTTTCAGGATTATTATTCAGCAGCAAACACCATACAGAACGGCTATGGTGAATTTTTGTTTGGCATGGCTACTGATGCCGGGAAAGGCCTTGCATACCTGGAAGATGGGATTAGACAATACCCGGAACTGAAAATTGACCCTGTTTTTTTCAACGCTTATTTACGGGCAGTTAATACGGTTAAAAAGAAAGAAGCCCCTGCACTTATATTAAATGAATTACAAATTTTTGAAAGCCATGGGAATTTGACAGAAGCTGGCTATAACACATTGATTCAATGGTACACAAAAGACAAAAGAAAAGAAAAGTCTGATAGCCTTACTACAGCTATGAAAGCAGCTTATCCTGATGGTAACTGGAAAAAAAATGAAATGGCGAATGCCATAAATAAAGGCAAGGATGCCGAAAGTAAAAAAACAGCTTTTGAAGCATTTATAAAAGCATATCCTCCCAAAGAAGAAGACAAATCCACAATTAATTTTTACAGGAGCAATGTGGCATCGGCATACCATAAAGAAAAGAATTATGAGGCTTTTAAAACCTGGGCAAAAGATCTGCCTATGACCGATAAAGCCAGTTTATTTAATAACCTCTCGTGGTATATGGCACTGGCTAAAGAAAATCTTTCGGAGGCTAAAATGATGAGTTACGAAGCAACGGATTGGGCTAAAAAAGAAATGCTGGCCCCCGCAGAAAAGAAACCAGAAAGCATTACCGGAAAGCAATGGGATAAAAACCGTAAAACCCAGTATGCCATGTATGGCGATACCTATGCATTTATTTTGTATACCCTGGAAGATTATAAAAATGGTTTCCTGTATGCCAAAGAGGCTGCAAAGATCAATGAGTTTAAAAATGCCGAGTATAATGAACGCTATAGTCAATTGCTGGAAAAAGTAGTATCTGCAGCATTGGCTAAAAAAGAGATCGAACAATTTGTAAAAGACGGTGTTGCATCCGCTAAAACCAAGGACCTGTTAAAAGAATTATACATCAAAGAGAAAAAATCGGATGAAGGCTATGATGCATATTTAACTAAACTGGAAATGGCAGCCAAAGAAAAAAAGAGAGAGGAACTGGCCAAAACCATGATCAATGAAGAAGCTCCAAAATTTAATTTAAAAGACCTGGAGGGTAATGATATAAGTCTTGTTGGATTAAAAGGCAAAGTGGTGGTGGTTGATTTTTGGGCAACCTGGTGCGGTCCCTGCATAGCCTCCATGCCGGCTATGAAAACGGCCCAGGAAAAATTAACTCCAAAAGGAGATGTTGCTTTTGTTTTTGTTGATACCTGGGAAAACGTTGAAAATAAAAAACAGAATGCAGCAGATTTTATGTCAAAAAATAAATACCCTTTTCATGTTTTATTAGATGATACTGATAAAGTAGTTGCTGATTTTAAAGTAAGCGGCATACCTACAAAATTCATTATCGATAAAACCGGGAACATCCGTTTTAAAAGTGTTGGTTTTGGCGGCAATAATGATGCGCTTGTAGATGAAGTGAGCATGATGGTTGAAATGGCGGCTGTGGATATGCCGGTAAGAACATATGTAAAATGATTTTTGCAAATTGAAAAACAATTTTATCGGACGGCAAAAAAAACCTTCTTTTTATACTAATTAAAAGAAACCTTTTGTATCTAATACTTTTCTTTTATGATATAAAAGGTTATTGAATTAGCGTGTTATATTATTCACGCACTGAGCGTGTTTACAGATACTGTTTTTTTGGAGGGGGGCATTACGTCTTTCCTATTCTTTATTCAGTTTGGTGGCAGGTTTGGCATGATTAGGGTTGTATTCAATTTTTTTAAAGAAAATTCCTTTAACTATACTATTCCACTCCCTTTTTCTAATACCCGGGTTATCATAAAACAGAAATCGGATAAATTATACGGGTTAAAATATTAACCTTCACAGAATAAAAATAAAACAATCAACCGCTTTTCTTATAGGTTATATAAAAGATCCCGAAACAAAAAAACAATAAAAAAGCTGCAGTCATTAATCCTGCAGCTTTCATACTATCACGTATTAAACTAATTTTGCTCCTTTATTAATTTTTCCATGTACGTTTGCTGATCAGCTACAACTTTTACATAATAGATCCCTGCTGCTAAATTTTCTACATTTATTACGTAAATACCATTTGCGCTGTTCTTCATATTTTGTTGATATACCTTTTTACCCGAAGCATCGGTGATACTGATATCTGCCACACTATGTTTAACCGGAAGAATGATCCTGACAGCCGCAGCAGCAGGGTTAGGTTGTAATATTATTTTCCCCACAACATCTTCAATCATCGCCTTACGGATCTCAGAAAATTTTTCTGTACCGTTAATATCCTTCAGGCGAAGACGGTAATAATATAATACCCCCTTAGTTACATTGTAATCAACAAAACTGTATTGGCTAAGCTGGTTGCTGTTTCCCCGGGCAGTCACTGTACCAATTGTGTTAAACTGCAGGCCATCAGTACTACGTTCTGTAACAAAATTCCTGGTGTTAATTTCTACTCTTGTTGTCCAGTTAAGCACAATAGACTGGCTAAGTAGTGGCCTTACAAAAAATTGCAAATCCTGTATTGGCAGCGGAGTTGCGGCTCTGTCAGTGAGCATGAATTTGGAAAACCCGGTAAAAATCCCTGTATATGATATGTACCCCCTCGTCAATCGCTGGTCATCAACTGAAACAGGCAATACCACAGTACCGCTGATCGTAGCACCTAAAGGGTCACTATCAGCTGTTTTTAAAATATTTAAACTGGCTGCACTACCTCCCCATACAGCAACTTCATTTGTGGTAAAATAAATAGTTGCCCGGTAAGAGCCAGGATATGCAGCATCTGGAGTTAACTGTATTACTTTATCGCTCCTGAATGTAAGCACTCCATTAATAGTGGCAGATTGTCTTCCTGTACCTGCTGCTGATACTGTAGCAGTCAGGCAACCTATGTTGGTCATATTGTTTACCGAAGCTATCAACTCACCATCAGCAGTGCTTTGTAAAGTTGCCGGTTGTGTAGCTGTAATATAACCACTGATAGCACTTGCCACAGTACTTTCTACCTTTATACCTTTTGTAAATACAGCCATTGTATCCAGTGTAAAAGGAGGATTAGCTCCTACTGAATTATCATTTTGCCAGAAGAAACCAATATAAAATTGTTGCCCTTTTAATGATGCCGGCAATGTTACCGTTAAGTTGCTGGCAGTACTAATGGCCTGCAAAATAGCTGTGCCAGGTATATTACTAAAATTGGTACCATCAAGCGAGTACTGAAGTCGGCCAAAATCATAATAGGTTCCGCCTGAAAACTCTCCGTTGCACTTATAGGTTAAAAAGAGCTTTAACGAATCACTTGTACCTGTAATCGCCGTTGCATCGATCAATGGAGAACGCAAGCGGGATGTTGCCGTAGTAGTAATGGTATAGGCAAGTGGCTTGTTAATAATATCGTTGGTAATATGTGCTGCCCCACCGGTTGTTCCTGCTGCTCCGTTTGCACTGTAAGTCCATACATTGGTGCTGCCAGTATTGGCTATAGTCCATACACCTGCCGGACCTGGGGTAGCAGTTGAACCAAAGCCTTCTGTAAGCAATACTATATCTGTTTGCAATGGTGATGCAACCTGATCATTATCGTATATGGTTAAACTGCAGGTTTGATTGTAGGTGTCTGCCACTGCATTGCCGCCGGATGCATTAATACTGTACGAAAGCTCCAGGTTTTCTGTTCCTTCAAAATTATTATCAGCAAACACCCTTATTGTTACCGGCTGAGACAGCGTTCCGCTGTTTAGTGTAACCGATGAAGGTGAAATTGTATAATCAGAGCCAATGGTAGCAGAACCGGAAGAAATGAATGTAACAACAGCAGGTTGAGAAGGAGCAGCATCAATCACTACATTGACTACATAATCCCGGTAACGCTGGCAACCAACGCCGTTAGTCTTTAAGCTGTCTTCATATATATGAATATTATTTGTATAGAACCTGACCTTTGGCAAAGCATTGCAGTTATTCAGGTTGAATGTAGCAATACGGGTATTCCAGGAAGTGCTGCCATTGTTATGTTGGGCAGTCAGCCAAAAATCCCTGTCGGTTGCAGGGTCAATGGTAAGTACATTATAGTCACCATAACGGGTGCTTCCATTAGAAGCCGTTCCGCTGATAATAGTGGTTTCAGCCAGTGTCATGCTACCTAAAGGATCACAATCGTTTCGTGCAGTAAACCGGATAGATGGGTTGGCTGTGGTACCGGAAACATTGTATACCAGGCCAATATTCCCCACTGCATCATAGCACATAGAGCCAAGCCATCGTTCGTTGCCATCCGGAGACCATGTGGCCTCCTGGTAAATACCCCAGCTACCGGTATTACGGAGTTCTGTCCAACGAATACCCCCTTTACCCAATCCATCTGCATCAACGGTAAAATTGCAAACAATACCCTGGTGGGTTCCAAAGTTCCGGTAAACGATCTTATTGCTGAACCGGCCGGCTAAATCTTCAAGATCAGTTGTAGTATTGGTTTGCTGGTCAATACACTGTCCCCGGGTAGCCGTACACAATTCATCATCAAATGCAGCCGGAACAAAACGGATAGGGGTTGAAATAACCGTATTGGCAGGTGTAACAAAATCGGGAGTCATGGTGAACATATAAATAGAATCAACATCTGCAGGGTCGCTGGTAAATACCTCATTGGTATAATAGAGAAAACTTCCTTTTGTTCCTGCAGGCGGGATCGCAGTGCCTTCCAAACTTACAGGTGCCATAGAATAATACCGGCCGTCGGCATTGATTAGCCTGGTACGAATGGCAGTGGCTGTTGGGTTACCTACCAGCATTTTAGTACGGTCAAATGCATAAACGGATGAGCCAAGGTAAGCAGTACCTCCCGTATTAAAATCATTGGATGTAGCATAATAAGCGTCTGTCCAAATTGAAAATTTAGGAAAATCTACAAAAAATGTATTATCCGCAAAGGCATATACATACCAGCTCCCAAGCGGGTCATCTGTAACAGAAACCGCCAGTATCAGTGTATTGATATAAGCTGTTACGCCGCCACTTTTTCCAAATTCTGTAAGTAGCCAGCGTTTAGCCAATTGGTCATAAAGCAGGATCGGGTCACCGGCGCCCTGTACACCTGTTATATTACTGAAATTAAATTGTGCGGCCACCTGGGTACCATCCTTATTAAAAATTTTCATTAACGACCCGGTACCGGCATTTATCATCTGTATGACATGGTTGGGCCCAACAGCAATTACCGGGTCTGATGGATTTACTGAAGTATATCCCATTCCATTTACATTGGTACCCACCGTAGTGCTTGCTAAATTATCAGGTATATCTGTACTTTTAGATCGCTGCAAAACCGGGTCGGTCATTGGAGTTGTATCCTTACGGAACGGCCGGATGATAGCTGTTTTTTTTGCTACCCCCACTAAACCATTTTCATCACGGGTTATTACAGGCGTAAAGAAATCTGCTTCGCCAGAAATGATTTTCGGCTTCCTGGTGGCCATCAATTGCCCGTTAATGGCAACCGGAGTGGTTTGCTGGGCATTGATATCCAAGGCTGCAAGAATTAAACAAACAAGAAAAAGTTGTTTCATTTTAAGATACGTTTAAATGGCAATAAAATAAAGTACTGTAAGATACTATAGTACATTATTATCGAACCGGTTTTTCCAACTCTTTTACAATTATTTATTTATTCCCAGGCAATTTTATATTAATCCACATTCCATTATATATTCCTTTAAACTAATTTGCAGTTTCATTATGCCTTTCCAGTTATATGCACCATATTCCCCTGCCGGCGACCAGCCCGATGCTATCCGCGAACTGACAGAAGGCATTCTGAATGGAGAAAAATATCAAACACTTTTAGGTGTTACCGGCAGCGGTAAAACCTTTACCATGGCCAATGTGATACAAAATGTGCAACAACCAACACTGGTGATCACCCATAATAAAACCCTGGTAGCCCAATTATATGGGGAGTTCAAACAATTCTTCCCGGATAATGCCGTAGGCTATTTTGTTTCTTATTATGATTACTACCAGCCGGAGGCTTACATGCCCGTCAGTAATACCTATATCGAAAAGGACCTGAGCATCAATGAGGAACTGGATAAGCTCCGCCTGCAGGCAACAGCACAATTATTAAGCGGCCGCAGGGATATTATAATTGTGGCCAGTGTAAGTTGTATCTATGGTATGGGTAACCCTACCGATTATGAGAATGGTATTATCCGTATTGAAAAAGGACAGGTCATTTCCCGCCAGGGTTTTTTACATGCCCTGGTAAATTCATTATACAACCGGAGTGAAGGCGATTTTACAAGAGGCACATTCCGGGTTAAGGGCGATACCATTGATATTAATCTGCCCTATGTAGATTTTGGATACCGCATCGCTTTTTTTGGAGATGAGATAGAAACCATTGAAACGCTGGAATTAAGCAGTGGTAAGCGTATCAGCAGTGTGGAGAATGCAGCTATCTTCCCCGCCAATTTATATGTTGCCCCCAAAGATGTACTGCAGCAGGTGGTACATGAAATACAGGATGAAGTGGCTGCCCAGGAATTATATTATAAAAACAGCGGAAAATATATTGAAGCACAACGTATCAGTGAACGGGTAAATTATGATCTCGAAATGATACGTGAGCTGGGTTATTGCAGTGGCATAGAAAACTACTCCCGTTTTTTTGACAGAAGAAAGCCCGGCACCAGGCCCTTTTGCCTGCTGGATTATTTTCCGAAAGATTTTTTATGTATGATCGATGAAAGTCATCAAACTATCCCACAGGTGAGTGGTATGTATGGCGGTGACAGAAGCAGGAAACTGGTATTGGTTGATTATGGCTTCCGTTTGCCATCAGCATTGGATAACCGCCCGTTAAATTTTCATGAGTTTGAATCTTTATTGAACCAGACAGTTTTTGTTTCGGCAACACCGGCCAATTATGAGCTGGAAAAATGCGGGGGGGTGGTGGTAGAACAGGTAGTGCGGCCTACCGGTTTACTGGACCCGCCTATTGAAGTACGCCCCTCTGTTAATCAAATTGATGACCTGTTGGATGAAATTGATAAACGGATTAAAAAAGGTGACAGGGTTTTGGTTACCACACTGACCAAACGCATGGCCGAAGAAATGGATAAATACCTGCACCGCATCAACATTAAAAGCAAATACATACACAGTGAGGTAGATACCCTGGAAAGAATTGAAATACTCAGGGAGCTTCGCCTTGGTGTTATTGATGTATTGGTAGGTGTTAATTTATTAAGAGAAGGACTTGATCTTCCTGAAGTTTCCCTGGTGGCTATTTTAGATGCTGATAAAGAAGGTTTTCTCCGTAACGAAAAAAGCCTTACCCAAACTGCCGGCCGGGCAGCCCGCAATGTTGATGGGCTGGTTATTTTTTATGCCGATAAAATGACCGACAGCATGCAGCGGACTATTGACGAAACGAACCGCCGTCGTGAGAAACAGGTAGCTTTTAACACACAACATAATATTATACCTGCCACCATTATTAAAAGTACGGAGCAGGTCTTTGCCCAGGGATCCGTTCTGGATGTAAAAGGGTATGACCCTGCCAATCCTTATTCCATTGCTCCTGACGGGGAACTGGTAACTTTTGCAGCAGAAGACCAGGCGGTTTATTCAACCATCCCGCAGATTG
This sequence comes from Chitinophagaceae bacterium, assembly GCA_031414035.1. GTDB lineage: Bacteria > Bacteroidota > Bacteroidia > Chitinophagales > Chitinophagaceae > Ferruginibacter. The sequence goes on from JANOGE010000133.1 coordinate 56,811, forward strand.
AAAAAGCTATTGCCAAAACCAAAAAAGAGATGACCAGAGCCGCAAAAGACATGGATTTTATGGAGGCTGCCAGGCTTCGGGATGAGATGTTCAGGTTGCAAAAAGAGTTGGGGGAGATGAAAAAATAATTTACTATCTTAACCCTCCGTTAGTAAAAAAAACAGTAACATATGACTACAATAGCACTCTACAACCTTAAAGGCGGTGTTGGTAAAACAGCCAGTTGTGTAAACTTTGCCTACTTAGCCGCAGCAGACGGTTATAAAACGTTATTATGGGATATAGACCCCCAGGGTTCATCTTCTTTTTATTATAAAGCCAAACCCAAAACCCATCCCGGTATTAAAAAACTCATTACCAAAGATGCTCACCTGGAGAATGCCATCATGAGCACTGATTTTGAATTACTGGATGTTATCCCTGCAGATAATTCCAGCAAAAGCTTTGAAATCATGCAGGATGAAATGAAGGGGAATAAAACCCGTTTGAAATCGATTTTAAAACAATTAGACGGCGAATATGATTTTGTTTTTATTGATTGCCCTCCAGGATTCAGTGTATTAAGCGAAAATATTTTTAATGCTGCCGATATCGTGTTAATGCCTGTTATCCCTACAACACTTTCTATACGTACTTATAATATGGTAAAAGACTATTTTAAAGAAAAGGATCTTGACATGAAAAAAATGATGTGCTTTTTTACTATGACCGACCTGCGTAAAAACCTGCACAATGAGATCATGGAAGAGCTCTATAAAGACAAACGCTTCTTCCAGAATTATATACCGTATTTAAGTGATGTGGAAAAAATGGGCATACACAAAGCTCCCATCATGGAATTTGCCAACAGCAGTTATGCTGCCAGCTGTTACCGGGAGTTATGGACCGAGATCAAGGAAGGGGTGCTGGAATAATTGAGCGTTGATTATTGAAAAAAAAATAATTAGTTTTGCCGCATTATGAAAAGAGAACTTAATTCCTGGTTTAGCCCGGCCCTGCAAAAAGAAATGCCCATTGTTACCTATGGCGATTATGGGTTTGCCCTGTTATTTGTACCCACAGCTGCCGCTGATTACCTGGAGTATGAACGCTTTCAGATGATGGAAACGCTGGCCCCTTATATTAACAGCGGCAAGGTAAAAGTGTATTCTATCAACAGTATTAATAATGAGAGCTGGCTGAATACCGAAATAGCAGGCGAACATAAAGCCATCCGTCAAAACCAGTTTAATGAATATGTTTTTAATGAGGTAGTACCCTATATAAAGAACAGTACGTCAGGCGAAACCCCGATCATTACCTGTGGTGCATCTTTTGGGGCATTACACAGCATGAACCTGTTTTTAAAACGGCCCGATCTCATCAACGGCGTAATTGCCATGAGTGGGGTATACAACCTGTCGGAATATACCAAAGGCTTTTATGATGACCAGGTATATCTTAATTCCCCCATGCATTATTTACCAAATCTTACTGACCATAACATATTGGAACAGATCCGCAAAAGCCCGAATGTTCATATTTTAACAGGCAGCGGCGCCTATGAAGACCCTGATGCTTCAAAAGCCTTTGCAGGATTGCTTTACAGCAAGGGAATAAATTACGAACTGGATGTGTGGGGCGAAGAATGGAAACACGACTGGCCAACCTGGAGGGCAATGCTTCCTGTATATATGGAAACACGTTTTTAACGCCCTGTGTTATTTACACAATAATATAACCGTTTTTTCAGTTAAGTAAGTAACCTATAAATCCTAAACAGTGAAAAGCCCCTTACTACTTTTTGCACTTAAGTGCTCTGTAATACTATATTTCGCTGCCTGCTCCGGTATTGGAGAGTTTACAACCGATGTATCAGTAACCCCGCTTGTAACTAAAGGCACCTGGAGAGTAAATCATTTTATGGATGCGGATAAAGATCAATCCAATGGTCTTACCGGATACTCCCTGACCTTTGACCCTGCCGGTAAAATTAAAGCTATCAAAAACGGAAAAGAGACCAATGGCAACTGGTCTGAAGATGATATTTTAAAAAGAATTACGATCAATTTAGATACCAGGGACCCTATGTTGACAAAATTAAATGATCATTGGAATATCACAACCGTTACAAAAACCGGGGTGATTCTTCAAAACACAGAAAATCCTGATAAAGGTGGATTTCAGTTAACCAGCCTATAATAAAGAGAGTTGTTTTGTTTATTTGAGTTTACATAAGCTTAAGAAGCCGTTCCGGCAGTGGGGTGGCTTTTTAAGTTTTAAGATGATGTTGATTGGCACGACAGATTGTTTTACTTTTATGCCATGCCAAAAAAATTATTTTTGTTAGACGCATTTGCGCTTGTATTTCGTGCCTACTATGCCCTTATCCGTAATCCCCGTATTACCAGTAAAGGAAGAAATACGAATGCCCAGTTTGGTTTTACCAATACCATTATAGAACTCATCACCAATCAAAAACCCACCCATATGGCGGTGTGTTTTGATACCCATGCACCAACTGAACGGCACACCGACTTTGCCGATTACAAGGCCAACCGGCAGGAAACGCCTGAAGATATTTTATCGGCAGTGCCGGATATAAAAAGAATTATTGAAGGGTTGAACATACCCGTTATTGCCATTGATGGCTACGAAGCCGATGATGTAATTGGCGCTTTGGCAAAAAAAGCAGAAAAAGAGGGTTATGAGGTATACATGGTAACCCCTGATAAAGATTATGGCCAGCTGGTTTCTGAAAATATAAAAATTTACAAGCCGCCATACCAGGGCGGAAAATTTGAAATATTGGGGCCCAAAGAAGTTTGTGAAAAATGGGATATTGAAAACGTAGACCAGGTTATAGATATTTTAGGCATGATGGGGGATGCCGTTGATAATATCCCGGGCATAAAAGGTGTGGGAGAAAAAACAGCCGCCAAATTATTAAAAGAATATGGTACGCTGGAAAATGTTTTAAAAAATGCAGATCATATAAAAGGTTCCATAGGAGAAAAAGTAAGGGCAGGAAAAGAAATTGCCCTGATGAGTAAAAAATTAGCTACTATAATTATAAATGTACCGGTTGAATTTCATGAAGAGAATTTCCTGATAAAAGAAATGAACAAGCCTGCACTGAAAGCAATTTTTGAAGAACTGGAGTTTAAAACATTGGGCAAACGTATCCTGGGGGATGATATAGAGGTAGCTACTGAAGTTTGGAACCATACTGCCGGTGCCAAAGCAAATAAACCGGAAAGTGGGCAGATGGATCTTTTTGGAAATATTAAAGAGCAGCCCGAAGCTGTTGAAATAATGGTTAAAGATGAAGAAACAATTATTGCGGTTAATAAAAACATCAGCAATACACCGCATAACTATGTGCTGATTGATACCGTTAAAAAAATCAGTGAGATCATACCCATCCTTCAATCTGCGGTTGAGATATGTTTTGATACCGAAACCACCGGCATTGATCCCAATGATGCAGAATTGGTAGGTTTAAGTTTTTCAGTAAAACCGGGCGAAGGTTATTATGTTCCTTGCCCGGCTGATAAAGCCGCTTGCATTAAACTATTAAACAACTTTCAACAACTATTCAACGATAAGGACAAAACCTGGATAGGCCAGAATCTTAAATACGATATGCTGATCATGAAATGGTATGGCTTTGAATTGATGGGAAACACGTTTGATACCATGCTGGCGCATTATGTTATTGAACCCGATGGCAAAAACAGCATGGACGCCTTAAGCGAAAAGTATTTAGGCTATGAACCTGTTCATATTGAAGAGTTGATCGGAAAAAAAGGAAAGGGGCAGGGAAACATGAAAGATGTGGAGCCTGAAAAGATTAAAGACTATGCCGCCGAAGATGCCGATATAACATTGCAGTTGAAAAATGTTTTTCTTCCAAAACTTAAAGAAAAACAAGTTGAAAAAGTTTTTTATGAAGTGGAGAATCCATTGGTGAAGGTATTGGCTGCGATGGAATTTGAAGGCATACGGATTGATGAAGGTTTCCTTAATGAATACAGCAAAGAGCTCGAAAAAGAAGCAAAGGCAGCAGAGGAAAGTGTTTACAGGCAAGCTGGTGTCCGTTTTAATTTAGCTTCCCCAAAACAACTGGGTGAAGTGCTGTTTGATAAAATGCAGATCGATCCCAAAGCCAAAAAAACAAAGACAGGCCAATATGCAACAGGTGAAGATGTATTATTAAAGCTGGCCAGTAAAAATAAAATTGTAGATGATATTTTAGTTTTCCGTGAGTTTACCAAACTAAAATCAACTTATGTAGATGCATTGCCCCTGATGATCAATAAAAAAACCGGGCGAGTACATACATCATACGCACAGGCGGTTGCAGTAACCGGCAGGCTGAGCAGCAATAATCCTAACCTGCAGAACATTCCTATCCGTACCGAAAGGGGAAGAGAGATACGCAAAGCCTTTATTCCAAGAGATGCTGATCATGTATTAATTTCTGCCGATTATTCACAAATAGAATTACGCATTGTTGCCGCCATCAGTGGTGATGTAAATATGTGTGAGGCTTTTAAAACCGGCAAGGATATTCATAATGCCACGGCTGCAAAGGTTTTTAATGTAGATGAAAAAGAAGTGACAAAGGAAATGCGGTACAAAGCCAAGAGTGTGAACTTTGGGATTATTTATGGCCAGGGTGCATTTGGTTTGGCCGAAAATCTGGGAATCAGTCGAAGTGAAGCAAAGGAAATTATTGATAATTATAAAAAGCAGTTTCCCAATATTCAAAAATACATGGATGACACTATTCATTTTGCACAGGAACATGGTTATGTACAAACACTGATGGGCCGCAAACGCTGGCTTAAAGATATAAACAGCGCCAACTTTACCGTTCGTACCTTTGCCGAACGCAATGCCATCAATTCGCCCATACAGGGCAGTGCCGCCGATATGATAAAATTGGCCATGATAAAAATTTATGCAGAATTCAGCAAATATAATTTTAAAAGTAAAATGCTGTTGCAGGTACATGATGAATTGGTTTTTGATGCACACAGATCGGAGATCGAAAAAATAAAACCCATCATTTTAAATTGCATGCAAACAGCTTTGGCATTACCCAATAATGTACCAACCAGTGCAGAGTTGGGTTTGGGAGATAACTGGCTGGAGGCGCATTAAATTACTCCTTTTCTTCATTCCAGGCATTGTACAACAAATCAAAATAAATATTTTCCTCTTTTGATATTACTCCATCTGCTTTAATCAGGAATATGACAAATTGTAAAAAAGCTAATCGTTCTATATGGGTGGAATGGCTGTAAAAAATATCCATCTGCTGTTGAAAATGTTTTGGGAAATCCTCTTTTTTTAAACTGCTTAGGACCTGCATTTCCTTATCCAGATTTTCATTGGTACTGAATTCGTTTGTCAGCCATTCTTTAATTACCAGGTCTTCCTCTACATTAAGTTTATCGTCAACAATAGTTAAAACCATTAATAAGTGATATCCTGCAATTGCTTTTTTCATGAGTTTTTTTATTTAGCAATATTATGTAATTCCTTTTAATGAACTTTACCGAATGAATAAATTATCCCTCATTTACTGTTACGATGCTTACTGCGGCTGGTGCTACGGCTTCAGCCCGGTAATAAATAAAATTGCTGACGATTATAATGATAAACTCGAGATTGAAGTATTCAGCGGCGGCATGATGACCGGTGAGCAGGTATTGCCCATTGAAAAGATCGGGCCATTTATTCAGCAAGAATACAAAAAAGTAGAAGAACTTGCCGGTGTAAAATATGGCGAAGATTATTTGTGGCATATCAATAACCCAGATAAGAGTGACTGGGTGATGAATTCTGAAAAACCGGCCATTGCCCTGTGTATCATAAAAGAATATTATCCCGAACGCCAGCTGGAGTTTGCAACCGATCTGCAATACGCATTAAACTTTGAAGGCCGCGACCTGGATGATGATGAGGCCTACCGCCACCTGCTGGACAAATACAATTTACAACCTGACGCTTTTTACAGTAATCTAAATACTGATGAATACAAAGAAATGGCTTACTACGAATTTGCTTTGATGAAACAGTTGCAGGTTAATGGCTTTCCCACCGTTTTTATTCAAACCGGTGAAACAAAATTTGTAATGGTGGCCAGGGGCTATACGGACTATGAAGTGCTGAAAGAGCGTATTGAAAATGTGATTAAAGAAGCAGTCAAATAAGCCTGTTGCCATTCATAAATTTTACTTGCATAAATAAATCTCAAATTGTATTTTGCAAAAAAATAATTAAATATGAAACACTTTACACTAACAATTTGTGCTGCATCCCTGTTGCTTTTTTCCTGTAATAATAATGGTGAAAAAAATGATGCGCCAAAAACAGATTCTTCAAAAACAACAGAACAACCCGTTTCAAAAGATGCAGCCCCTGCTGCTATGCCTGATTCAGCCACCATGATGAAAGCCTGGATGGATTTTGCAACTCCCGGTGCTATGCATAAATGGATGGAAAAAACAAACGGTACCTGGGAAGCCGAAGTAAGCAGTTGGATGTCTGCCGATAAACCTCTAATGAAGTCAAATGCAGTTAATGTACAGAGCTCAGTCATGGGCGGAAGGTATGTTATTGGAAAATTTACCGGCACCATGATGGGTCAGCCATTTGAAGGCATGAGTACCATGGGTTATGATAACGCAAAGAAAATGTTTACCAGTACCTGGGTAGATAATATGGGAACCGGTATTGTACACTTGACCGGCACTTATGATGAAGCCACCAAAACGCTTAACTTGAAAGGCCATCAAACCGACCCAATGACCGGCAAAGACAGCGATATGAGGGAAGAAATGAAAATGATAGATGACAATACCTACAGTATGACCATGTACGGAGCAGGTATGGATGGAAAAGAAATGAAATTTATGGAAGGCATTTTTAAGAAGAAGAAATAAATACCCCGATTACAGGAAACCCCGGAACAATAACCGGGGTTTTTATTTTAAATATAATGCTTTACTCTTTCTTCGTTTTTTCCATCGGTAATGCCGGTATACGGCTCCACTCCTGCATGCTTCCGTCATACAATTTCATATTATATCCCAGTGAACGGCCAATAAGATAATCCACACTGGCGGTTTGCCCTATAAAACAATACACCACTACTTCTTTTTGTTTATCCGGTACTACAGTGGAAAAATTCTTTTCCAGTACCCCAACAGATTTTAAAGTATTGGTGCTGTCAATCATATCCGGGTAAGGAATATTTTTTGCCCCGGTAATATGGCCATCCCTGGGGTTACCGGTTGGGTCGCCGTCATACCAGCGTTTGGCCCTGGCGTCAACCACTTCCGCTGATTTATCCTGCAATGATTTTAGTACATAGTCTTTACCAACCAGTAAACCATTATCAACGGCAACAAAATTTCCTTTTTTTATCTCAGCCGGCTTACCGTTTACCGGATACCCAGCTTTTTTCCAGGCTTCAATGCCGCCATTTAAAAAAGACACTTTCCCCTGCAATCCGAAATGCTCCAATGCTAAAAACATTCTTGCCGCTATGGTTACATCAGCCCCTTTATGACAAATAACAATTGTTGAATTTTTATTGATTCCTAAATCCTGCAGCACTTTAGTGGCCTTATCCGCACCCGCCGAAACCATATTGGCTTCGGGTGTATTAAAGGCCAGCCACTCAGGCCACAAAAAACGGGAGCCTTCAATATGCTCACGGTCGTAATCGGCTTTTACTATAAATCCGGTGTATAATATTACCAGGCTGGGGTCATTTAAATTTTTATTCAGCCACTGCGGAGATACAATGACGGGTTGCTGTGCTTTTGCAAATACAAATACAAACAACAGGGCTGCAACAAACATTATCTTTTTCATAAATTTAAAATTGTAATAGAAAATTACGAAAACGTTACCCATTATCAATTTTCATTTTACAGGAGGTAAAATAAGCCTGTGACAGGTTGATTACTGTTGCAGCCCTTCATAACCAATTGACTGCATTAGCAATTTTCACGCATGGCATCTATTTTTTCTTCCGGGAATCTTTAAATGCGGTTTCATACTTTTCGATCCAGTCATCTACCGTAATTTTTGACACCAGTTCACCAAGCAGTTTGTATGGAATATCATCCGCATTTTTATAGCGGATACAGCTTTTGCCCATGTCCGGTTTTTTAGGGGATGCTTTGATATGGGCATCAGTAAACCACTTCATCAATTTAGGGTCGGCATAAATGCCCATGTGATAAAAGTTGATGCTGTTCTTCTGCGAAGCAATTCCCATAAATGGTAAGGGAAGTTTGGGGTCGCAATGATAACCAGCCGGGTATTTGCTGTGTGGTACCACATAACCAATATTCCCGTAACTCATTTCTTCTTTAAACCCTTTAGGCAGGTTTTTTAATATCTCTTTACGCAATTTGGTCATGCCTTCCAGTCTGTCGGCGGGCAACTCTTTTAAATACTGTTCAATAGTTGCTGCTTTTGATTGCATAGTTTATGATTTTACTTTTTACAAGTAGAATAAGCTCCTGATACAAAAATAAATATAAGTGCAGTACAGATAATTGGCAGAAGAAAAGTAAATATGGACATGGCAATAAAAACTGTGCCAAAAATTACCATTTCAATAAGCAGTACACCCTTCCAAATATCTGCGGTAAGGGTTTTCTTTTTTAAATACCAGTTAAGCATTGCGCCAAATAAACAGATTAATGTAAAACAAAGGCTTAAACCGGTAAATAAATCGGTAAAGCTAGGGTGAAAGCCCATGCCGGCATCAGGTTTATAGGAACTCATCAGATCAAACAGTTGTTTTTCTGTTTCATTGGCAGGTTTGGGCTTCATAAAAAAGCTGAGCGAATGAAATGCAGCAGTTAATAACTGGATTACAATCGTTCCCCATATCCAGAAAGAAAATTTTATTAACATGACAGGTTGTTTTGGTATAGAAAGTTAAACTAAAAATCAAGTATCCGGAAAAACTGCAGCCATGGCCCCATTTCTCCTTTATATTGTTTGGCCATGACTCTGGTTATTTGTGCAATATGTGTAAGGTCGTGCACTACCCATGTAGCTAATAAATGCCGCAATGTTACATCACCCAAAACAGGGTGCATTCCTTTTTTATCCAGGTCGGCTTCGGTTAAATTCAATGATCTGAACCAAACCATGTTTTCTTTACGTATTGCTGTAAATTCGTCAAGCAATTGTTGTAAGGTTTTGCCCTTGCTTTCTTCGTATTGTGCAAACCGGTCGTACCTTTCAAAAGTTTGGGTATTACCAAATTCCAAAATCATTTTTGTTCTTACCACCCAATCGGTTTTTTCACCGTGCACTAAATGGCCAATTACATCATAAGGCGAAAATGTTTCGGGGCCTTCGTTGGGCAATATCCAGTCATCACTTAATCCTGCAAGCAACGATTGCATAACAGCCGGTGTTCTTTCCAGAATTTCGTATGATCTTTCTAAGCTGTATTTCATGTTATTGACGTTTGTAATAAAAATTCTGTCTTTTGCCTGTTTCTGTTCCATCATCTACATATGCATGTAATGAATCGGCTGTTATCAGTTTGTATACAATCCGCTTGGGGAAATCGTGCTGAGGATTTTCAAAAACAAACATATTGTTTTCGGTCTTTGTCATTATAAACGCAATAGGTTCTTTATTATTCTGGTCTTCAACCGTGGATGTATAAAAAATACCGGCTTTGGTATTGGTAAGGGCCACCCTTTCATTAATGACGGTATCTTTCCCTTTTATCATATAGCCTTTATTCTGCAGATAATTTTTATCAACTTTTTTCCATTCTTCACAAATAGCGCCACGTTTGGTATTCATTTTCCATAAGCCTTCCAATACATATAATTTTTTAAATGTTTTTTTGCCATCGTCAGCAATAATAAAAGCAGATAAACTTAAAGTAGTTACAATTGCAATAATGGTTTTTGTCATTTCGTTTTCTTTTTAGATGCTTTGGCAATTTTATTATACTCCAGTGCCAGCTTCACCCAATACTCCAGTTTCTTTTTTGTGTTCAGGGCCTGTATGTCAACAAAAACATATCCCTTCATTATTTTTCCGGTAAAGTCCATCGGCTTACAGCCTTCTTTTTCCATCACTTCTTCAAATAAATCAGGGTTAAGCCTTACCATCAGCCTTTCCTTTTCAACGCCAACACACATTTTATCATTTACCATAAAGCATAAGCCGCCAAACATTTTCTTTTCTTCCACCTTTTTATGGGTGATTGCAATGATCTCCCTTGTTTTGCCGGCTAATTTTTCGTTGTACATAAAATTTAAGAATTTATTACACATTGTATTTTTTCATTTTTATTCCGCAGATCTATCCCTCCTTCCAGTAAGGACTTAAGATTCGCCAGGTAAAAGGTCCATCCGGTTTTACAGCCAAGATGCCAGTAATGCATTCCCTGTTCATCAGTGGGAATATTATCCTGTAACAGCTCAACAATATTTTCTCCCTCTTCATTTTTTAGAGTTACCGAGCAATTACCCGCCTTTCCAAAACTGAATTTTAAAAGGTCTTTTCCATTACAGTCCAATATATTTCCATACTCCGTTGTTTCATCACTCCAGCCATACCATCTCCAGGTATAGGTATCTCCGTTTTGTACGGGTTCATTATTACCCCTCAAACTTCCATCCGGTTTTTTGTATTCACTGAGGCGTAAAAACCAATATTCCATTCCTTCCCGGGTTGCCCAGCACCAGTATAATTTTTCGATGGAAGCGTTTACACTGATCCTTGTAACAAAACGGCTCCAGTCATAATTACTCATAATATTTCGTTTTGACTTTTAAAATTTATTAATTCTTTTCCATAGGAAAAGCCTTACTAAAATTTTCTTCATTGGCATCTTTGCCGGTATCAGCATCTACCAATATCTTCCAGGTACCATTTTCTTTTTCCAAAACCACAAAGAATCTCCCATAATAAGATCGGGGTTCTTTTCCTTCCTGCATTACTGTTCCTTTATAATATCCGCTTTCCCAGGCTTTTGTTCCGTTGCTGATCCTCTTATCAAAACGCAATTCAAATAAACGGTTCACATTTTTTTTGCCCGGCTTTGCATTCGCATCAGTAGCAGGAAAATATTTGTTATAATCAAGCAGTCTGTTCCCGTCAATTTCTACCCGGGTTATTTTTTTACTGTGCACACTGCTGAACCCTTCATTGTTGCCTGATATAAAATGGGTGACGAAAGGTTTCCATACCCGTTCGTTGATTTCCTTTACCCATTTCAAACTGTCTGATTGAGCATTGGCAGATATAAAATAGAAAAATGTTACAAACAATGACAGCAATTTTTTCATTGTAAAATATTTATTGTGGTACGCTGTGCAAGGCAACCCGGTTTCCTTCGGTATCCATAAAAACTGCCATAAAACCATATTCAGGACTTATCTCGGTTTTAGGCACCATTATGCTGCCCCCTGCTTCAACTACCTTATCCAATACGTTCTGTACATCGGGATTTGCATTCAGGTAAATCAACGGACCGTCGGTTGCAGATGACTTATGAAAGCCACCGCTGTCAACCAAAGCGCCGCCAACCTGTGTCATCATATCATCAAGCGGAAACATCCGCATTTTAATATTGGGCATATCCATGGGTATCATGGCAATACTAAAAATGGTTTCGTAAAATTTTTGAGCCCGGTTAATATCGGTTGTTGGTATCTCAAACCAACTGATTGCGTTTTGCATATTGTTTAGTTTTTATGTTTTTCTTTCATGTATTTCCATGAAACGGTTGCCAATTCCTTCAACACCTTAATGTCTATATCAGCCAGCTTACTGATATAAAGGCAGCTTCCCCCGCTGATTTTATATTTCCCTAATTTTTTCATTAACCCGTCATATTTTGAAAAACCTGTCATAAAATATACTGTCAGGTTTTGTTTACGTGGTGAAAAGCCAGTCATAAACCATTCGCCGCTACGTCCGGTTTTGGGTGAAGTGAAAATATATTTCCCAAAACCAACTATGCTGCCGCCCCACATCATGGGTTCGGATCGGGTAACGGCCTTCATCATTTTTAACAAAGCAAGACTGTCTTCTCTTTTTTGTTCATCGGGTTGCGATGATAAAAATGAAATGACATTGGTGTCATTTTCCTTTGTTTTCAATTCTACGAGTTTCTTTTTACTACTGGTTGATGTCTTTGCCATAAAATGCTGTAATAATTTATTTTATTTCTTTCCAGGAAGTTCCATCCCATTCCCAGGTATCATTTGCATCATTAGGCCATCCTAACCGTCCTCCAAACATCAATACTTTTTTTCTTTCCTTATCATAAGCAAGATACCCCATTGCTCGTTTTACTGGGCCTTCCTTTGCCAGTTGTTTCCACTCTTTGCCATCAAAGCCCCATGTATCATTTACAAACCCCGCCTTTGTCATTCCACCAAACAAAATAAATGATCCTTTGCCGGAATCATACGCATAACCCGCCGATACACGGGGGCCCGGGCCTTCATCCGAAATCATCTTCCAATTAGTTCCATCAAACTCCCAGGTGTCCGAATACATAGCTCCAGGGCCTCCGGATCCACCATATAGAATTGTTTTATTTCTTTTTTCATCATACACCATGGCAAACGCCTGTCTTGCTTCCGGTCCTGCTCCTTCAAATTTTTTCCATTTATTACCATCCCACTCCCAGGTTTCCCCATTTGCTTTTCCCTGTCCCGCACTTCCACCAAACACTATCAGCCTGTCACGATGCGAATCATAAACAAAACCTGGTTCTGCTGCAACCATTCCCGGATTTTCTGGTATTGTTTTCCAGTCATTATTTTCCAGTACCCTGAATTCTGAACGGGAACGGCCATCACTAGTGTAGCCGCCAAATGAAAATATTTTTTTTCTTTTAGTATCATATGAAAGCCCAAAACCGCTGCGTTCATCTCCTGCATTTCCTTTATTCTTCCAGCTAATTCCGTCAAAACTCCAGATGTCATTAAAAAATTTAAATGAATTGCCACCGTCTAACGGAGTGCTTCCGCCTGTAAGCAATACGGTTTTACTCATTTCATCATACACTAAGGAATGATGGGCCCTTTTTCCCGGTATTGTATTCTCCTGTGATTGAACTTTTATTCCTGAGAATAAAATCAAGATTAATAAAAATTTATTTTTCATGACAAAATAATTTCAATAAATCACTAATTGTTAGTTAATATCTTTTCCTTCCATTAGTTTTATAATATTTGCATTAATGGCGGCTTTTTGAGGTTCAGTTGCCTGGGCAAGTGCTTTATTCGAATGTTCCAGCGCTTTGGCATAATCGGCCTTGGCAGAATAAACAAAAGCCATTGCATTATTTACTGCATACACATCCCCGAATTTTGTTTTGGCAGCATTCAGAATGTCCAATGATTTATCCTGGCGCTTTTGCGTATTCAATGCACGTGCATAGCCTGCATATTGATTTACAGTTGCCATCGTCAACGCTTCGTTCATTACTGAATCTGCTTGTGGCAGCCGGTTCAGTTTTTCATAGCCAACCGCAAGATTTCTCATGCTTGGATAACTTTTCTGGCCATTAAACCCGGTAATAGCTTTATGCGCCCAAGTTAGCGCTTCTTCCAGTTTAATATTTTTGTTGAAACACCATTGTGATGCCTGGATCATATTGGTGCTGTTGAATTGCTTCATGCTCGTAACCTGTTCCTTCAATCTTGCCAGCACAATATTATCCACATCCACCTCTATTTTAAACGGCACAGAAAGTTTTTCCCACTGCATGGCTATAACACAATGTTTTTCTTTATGCTCAATAAACTCATACTTCAGCCATTCTACACTTTTATCAAGTGCCGCCGGTTTCACTTTTACCCGCAGGGCATCATGTTTTTCTTCGTATGAAAAACTTCCCCATGCTTCGGACTGGTTGGAAAATATCATCATTACATTATCTGCAGCCAGCACCATGTGTAACCCGTATGTTCCGGCTTTTAAAGGCTGACCTTCCACCATCACATCATGTTCAAAACTGATAGTCGTGTTTTCATTGGCCCCGGCACGCCAGGGAGCCGTGTTTTTGTTTGTTATAAAACTGTTGGTGGTAAACCCATAAGGGACCACATTACCATTGCCATAAATTTTACCTTCCCGTTTATTTACATCGGGCCGGCTGTATTTGATGGTTATGGATGTTATTCCAACTTCTTCAGAGATGGTTGCCCGCGGGTTTCCCCCGCTGGGCGGCACATCCATTTGGGCAAAGCCGTTCGTAATAATAAAAAACAAAGCAGTAAATAATAGTAATTTTTTCATTTAGTTATTAGTATTGATTATAAAATTTAAAGTGTAAACCGAGTTTATTTAAAATGCAATTATTTCCTGCGCCTGTATTCCAGGTCATACTCAGTACTCCAGGTTACCCCGTTATCTTTACTGATCTCACCAAACTGCCTGAGTTTAACTGTACTTAAATTGGTAAAGGTCATTTTCCGTATGGCCATTGTGTCTTTACTGAATTTGAACGGAGAGGAGGTATAAATGATCTGGTTGTTTTCGAATTTTCCCTGCATGTATTCATTGGTTCCCCCAACATTATCCACCCAGGTTTGCTGCCATTGTTTAGTAGCAGCATTAAAGGTATTAAAACTTTTACCTGCATAGCGAAGTCCCTGTTGCAGCGAAGCGCTTGTCCATTCCTCGAAAATAATGCAGCTATCCAGTATTAAACTGATCTTGCTGTCACCGGCCTTCTTTCCATTGGGGCCAAAGGCTTCCCATTCACCGATCCAAAAATCAAATTGCCTGTATTCGGGCCTGCTGCAGGGAAGTTTCCCTTTTTGGGCATTTGCAGCCGAGAGTAAACTGCTGAAAATGAGCAGTGCGATTAGTTTATGCATGTTAGTTTTAGTTTCGGACATTAATTTTAGCCCGTGCGCTTCTTTGCTTATCCTTTTATTTTTCCGTTTGTCATTTAGTGGCCGCACCCGGCATTTTCTCATATTCTTCATCGCTGGGGTCCCAAAGTTCCACCCGGTTTCCTTCTCCATCCAATATATGAACAAACTTCCCATATTCATAATTTTCAATGTCTTCAACTATGGGGCACCTTCTTTCTTTAATTACTCCAGCAATAGGTCTACATGTTCAACCCGGTAATTGACCATGAATTTTTGAGGTGCTTCACCAAAATATTTTGTATCAGCTGTAAACGGGCTTCATGCAGTCAATCCTTTTTTAGTGGTCATCTGTCTTTCGCCATTCAAAACTGGCTCTATATTGATCCATTCCCATTCCAAGGTGTTTGGCATACCATTCCTTTTGTTTTTTAGGGTCTATACATTTAAAAAAGACACCGCCAACAGAAGTTATTTTTTTCATTTTTTATTTCAATAAAAGAATTATAAAATAATATACAACAGCATTTTTGACAATCGGCGATGCAGTAATGAGGGGTTTTTCATAAATATTTATTTTAAGCTCTTTTGCCATTTATTAACAATTGAATTGTGCAATCGGAATCGTCATTTCATCCTATTGACAAATCAACAGTTATGTTCTCCTTTGCTTTATTTAAAGATGCCCGCTACTTTCAAATCATTTTTCAGGCTGTGTTTTTAGGCTATGGGATTTTATTTTTGCATTGGAATAATGAAAGCTGGTTATATGCAACCTATTTTATCACAAGCCTGGTTACCCAGTTAATTGGTGAGCTGATCTTTGGAGGAAAAGAAATACCCCTATGGCAGCGATTTAAAAAAGGCATTCCCTCTGTTCTCATTTCTTCTTTCGGGCTGAGCCTGTTACTGAAAACAAATGAACTATGGATAGCGTTATTTGCTGCGGTTGTTTCCATCCTGTCGAAATATATCATCCGTTTCAGGGGCAAACACATTTTTAATCCCTCTGCACTTGGCATCACCGTTGCTGTTCTATTAACCGGCAATGCCTGGATCAGTCCCGGCCAGTGGGGAAGCGGGGTAGTTATACTGTTTGGGGTTTGTTGTTTGGGATTTATTGTAACTACCAGGGTTCAAAAGCTGGATGTTAGCCTTTCTTTCATGGGAACTTTTGCTGCGCTGCTCTTTGCCCGGCAGGTCATTTATCTCGGCTGGCCGATGGACCATTTCATTCAATCGATAAGTACGGGAAGCCTCTTATTGTTCTCCTTTTTCATGATCACCGATCCAAGAACAACACCTGATCATAGATTGGCAAGAATTTTATGGAGCGCCGCTATTGCCATCATTGCATTTTACTTAGCCACTTTCAAATTTATGAACGGAGCCCCCATACTGGTGCTGGTGCTGGCACAACCAATTGTTCCGGTACTCGATATTTTGTTCAGGGGCAGAAAATTTGAGTGGACCTCCCCGAAAAAATATACAATGCATGAAAAGAAATTTCTGCAAACCGTTTACACCCGGTCATTCATGTGATCATTTAACTCAAAAATATAAATTATGAAAAAGAAAATTTCTATCATCGGGGGATTCATTCTGTTATCTCCTTTGTTCTATTCCTTTTGCGGCTTTTATGTAAGCAAGGCAGATGGAACATTAAAAAATAAGACCAGCCAGGTCATTTTGGTAAGGGATGGCAACAGAACGGTGATCACCATGTACAATGATTTTAAAGGCGATACCAAAGACTTTGCCATGGTGGTGCCTGTACCTGTTGTATTGCGAAAAGATGACATTAAGGTTGTTGATCAGTCTGTTTTTCAAAAACTGAATGATTACAGTGCCCCAAGGCTGGTGGAATATTGGGACCAGAATCCATGTTATGGCAATAAAGAAGAAGATAAAATGATGTCGTTGGCTGGCAGATCTCTAAATGAAGTAGTAGTAACATCCGCCTTTGGATCAAAAAGGTCATCAGTTAAAATTGAGGCTCGGTATTTAGTGGGTGAATATGATATTTTAATTCTAAGTGCCAAAGAAAGCAGCGGATTAAAAAACTGGCTGAATGAAAACGGCTATAAAATTCCAGCCAATGCAGAGGAAGTTCTTGACCCCTACATAAAAAGCAATCTTAAATTTTTTGTAGTAAAAGTAAATGAGAAAGAAAAACAAAAACTGAATAATAATTTTCTCCGCCCTATACAGATCAGCTTTAACTCCCCAAAATTCATGTTACCCATCCGCCTGGGTATGGCCAATGCCGATGGCGACCAGGACCTGGTCGTGTATGCTTTTACACGCAAAGGCAGAATTGAAAGCACCAATTACCGCAATGTAGATATAGTAAGCAACAAAAACATTCCGTTGTTTGTACAAAAAAACTTTGGCGCATTTTATGGCAATCTCTTTACCAACCAGTGGGATAAGGAAAATAAGAGTGTGGCTTTCCTGGAATATGCCTGGAATGTTACTCCCATCAATCAAATGAAATGCGATCCCTGTGTGGGTAATCCCCCTACCGAACAGGACCTTGTACAGAGTGGGGTTTGGTGGCTTAATGGAAAAGACTGGAATGATTACAGTGATATTGATAATGACCAACCGGATGATGGCAACAGGAATGTTCATTTTACCAGGTTGCATTTTCGCTACAACAGAAGATCATTTGCCCAGGACCTGATGTTCCAGGTTACACCCAACACCCAAAACTTCCAGGCCAGATATATAATAACACATCCTGCCACCGGCGATTTTAACTGTGAAGCCGGCAAAAGATATTTGCAGGATTTAAAACATAGAAGAAAAAAGGAATTAATGGAGTTGACTGTACTAACCGGCACCAATATTAACAACTGGCAGGATGATGCCACAGCAAAAAATGATGAGTTGACAAATAAAGAAGTGCAATACGCAACATTATTACCTATTGTAAAAGAAGATATGGACAATAAAAAGACCATCCCGCCAGGAATAATTGTATTGAGTGCAATCATATTAGGCAGTGCAGGATTTATGAAATGGAAAGGTTTGGTTTAAAATTAGGCTTAAGGTTTGGTTTTTGCTCCCCCCCCGCCGGCTGGCGGGGGTTCTTATAAAAGAAACCCCGTACAGCCTAAACTGCACAGGGTTTATTTTCGCATTCACCTTTAAAGTATTATTGACCGCTTCCCTGTCCCGGTGGCCTTTGTGGCCTGGTAGAAGGTTCGATCACTTCAACCCATTGTTTAATTTGTGCTTCTGTAAAGATCAATTTTAATTTAGTATCTCTTGCATCAGCAAGTTCTTTACGTTTTGCCATCAATGCATCACGGTCCATACTGCCGCTTGCCCGCATTTCTTCCATTGCCTTTTGCTGGGCATTATAGAAATCCGCAATAATAACATCAGATTTGGCTTTTGTGTCGGCATCCAGGTTTAAAGGAGCCATTTTTTCAATGGTTGATTTTGTTCTTTCTTCAGGAGTCTGGCGTTGCCCGCCCTGTGCATTTACAGAGGCAATACTGATCGCTACAGCAAATGCCATTAATACTAATTGTTTTTTCATTTTTATATTATTTTAGGTTTTTTACTTTTTTAATTAGACGATAAAAATGTATAAATCCGTCGACATTTATTATTAGACTTATTTTTTTCTTCCTTCACCACCTCTTCGGTACAAAATTTTAACAAAAAGAGAATCAAATTTTGGTATTTGCACCGGTGTGCAGAGCATTCTTATATTTTTTAAATGGCTAAACATCTGCAATTCCATCATTTTTTGCGAAACCGCTGACTGTTCAGCGACATTGTTTATGACAGAGTCACTGAAATTACCGGTTGTCAACTGTTTAAACTGTTTGCCTTTTGAACTCTTTAAACTATCAAACATGTCCATTATATTTTTCCTGTGATTATCGCTTAAAGTATCATATTGTTGCAATTGTTCAGCACTAAAACCAATTTCATTTTTTAAAAAATGGGTAATCATGGTTTTCCTGTCGGGGCGTTTTTCATGCCTGCTACCATCTTTCTTTAATAAGAAAAAAGAAACCATCGCTATATTGGCAACTAATAAAATACCAATGATAGTAAGGAATATCTTGCTTTTATTTTGTGTGTTTATCATTATGGTTGGGTATTTTCATTATCATAAATAGTAGCTACCGTATAAGAAAATTCATCAGTTGAATTTTGCACTACCTGTTCTGTTGCTGTTACATCGTTTGAAGTTTTGTTAGTCAAAATTACTATTCCGTTAATTAGCAAAATCATGCAAAGGCCTGTAAAAGCTACTGCTGGCCTGGTTATAAACCAGCCGGCTTTTTCCCATGCCGACACATTCTCTCTGTTCATCCGTGCATGGATACGGGTAAGCAGGAATGGTTTAACTTCTGCACGCTTTACATTATCCACACTGTTAAGTGCTTCTTCGATCAATTTATTTATTCGCTCCTGATTATTCATAACGTATAATTTATTATTCCGGAATTTTATTGTAATTCTTACTTAATTCTTTTTTTAAATTTGCTTTGGCTCTTCCCATCAGAGACTCTACTGCAAATAAAGTAGTGTTCATAATTTCAGCTACTTCCCGGTAGCTTCGTCCTTCCAGTTTATGCAACGTAAAAGCAACCCTTTGTTTATCCGGTATCTGCTTCAATGCATTAAATAACTCACTTGCTCTTTCTTTTTTTTCTAACTGTACGCCCGGGTGGTTAAATTCAACCAGATCAGCCTGCTCCATTTCTCCCCCCCCCAACAAATGCTGCATAAAACCAAAACGCTTTTTGCTTTTCTTTTTCTTTTCATGATCAAGTGCTTTACCAAGTGTAATGCGATAAAGCCATGTTGAAAATTTGGAATCGCCCCTGAAAGAACTTACCGACTGATACACCTGGATAAAAACTTCCTGTGTAATATCATCTGCATCATCTGCCTGTTGAACTATTCCCAATGCCGTATTATAAACCATATCCTGGTATTCGTCAACCAGCTTTTTAAAAGCCGACTCATCTCCCTGCTGCAGTTGTACAATTAATTCCGGCTGGTTCAATACATTTCATTTTTTGTATGGCCTAAATTTAATTAAAACGGCCGATATCCACCCTGTCCCCCCATTCTGTCCCGGTCCATGCCTGAATTATTATTTGTTGTTTTTGCTGTCCCAAAATTCTTAAGACTATAAGTAAAGGTGAGCATAAAATACTGCTGCAGCACCTGGTTTTGTACATCCTGGATATATGATTCTGTAACTGTACGGGTAATGCTTTGATTTTGTTTCAACAGGTCAAACACAGTAAGTTTTAATTCTGCCTGTTGCTTTTTCAGGAATTTTTTTCCAATACCTGCATTCCACAACCAGTAATTCTGATTAAACCCGTCAGTCAATCCACTGTAAGCCTGGTGGTTCAGATCATTTTGAATAAACCAGCCTTTCTTCGACAGTAAATTCAATTGCAGGCCTGCAGATTGTGATACATATTTATTGTTTAGCTGTGGTTGAATTGAATTTTTTGCATCGCTGAAATTGATAGAATAATTAACATTGAAATCAATAAACTCACTGATATTGCTGGCAATCACTGCCCCGGCATTATAGGTATACGACCTGGAAGTATTAGGTACATTATTAATTAACCCCGGTATGTTGCTATAAGTTATCCCGCCATTGATACTTAAGTTAGACTTAATGAATTTCAGCGGTATGGCATACGTTAAAAAAGAACGCAGGCTCCAGTATCCATCCATATTCACCGGTTTTGATAATTGTGACCCTTTAAACAAAGTAACAGAGCTGTTTAATACACTGTCCTGCGAGGCAGTATAAGTGGCATTGGTTATATAATTGCTGTTTTGTTGTATGAACACGTTTGCAAAAAAGCTTTTTGATTTACCGGTATTGGTATAGGTATATCTTCCGCTCAGGGTATTACCAAACTGCTGTTTAAGGGTTGGGTTACCGGTTGTAATAAACAGGGGATTGTTATTATTGTATACATCCTGCAATTGTGTAACAGTAGGTGTATTGGTATTGGCACGGTAAAATAAACGGATACTGTTTTTTGCATTTATTTTTTTCATCCACATTAAATTAGGCAATATATTATTGAATGTTTTACTCAGGCTGGCTGCGGTTGGATATACCCGGTCGCTGGCAAGTAACGTGTTCTGGTAAGTTAATCCAACCGAAAACATATTATCCCTGTCACCCACTCGGTAACTGGTACCTACACTGTGTTTGGTAATTACATTATCAAATTTATTTGACAGTGAATCATCAAATACTGAATATTTTCCGCCTGTATAATCATACTGGTAAACTTCCTGGTCTGAATTGTTTTTTGAATAAGACGGGGAATAATTAAACTGTAGCTGTCCTTTTTTACCAATGGGTTCCGTATAAGAGATGTTAGCAGACAGCTGGTAGCCATTTGTTAACAGGTTGGTATATTGCTGAAGTGAATCTTTGATATTTCCGGTAGGCTTGTAATAGTAATTTATACTTTGAACATAGGTATCTCCGTCTTTATTATTCAGGGCCGTATTAAAGTTTACCGAAACAGTTCTTCCTCTTTTAGCAAAGGAATGGCGAAACAAAATATTGTTATTAAAATTATAGCCAGAAGTTTTATTCTCCGTATTATTAATTGATTGGCTGATCGGATCTGTTGAGGAATAAGCATTATCTCCCAATATATTTTTGATTGATTTATTGTTTTGAAAACTAAAACTTGGGCTGATCATTAATGAATTACTGGAATCGATCTTATAATTCAGACGAAAGTTGATGCGGTGATTATCATTTACTGTATTTGATAGTGAATTTTCATCATAAAACTGGTTTTTACCTGAGGTTTGGAAACTTTCAGTATTAGATACCTGGTCGTTGTTAGTATTACTGTTGTTGAAAAAATAACTGCCCGAAACATCCACTTTTTTACTCCACACATCAGAATAATTTAAACCAAATGAATTGGTTTTGCTGATCCCGTTTTGCTGGCCTACGGTAAAGTTGTTTCCGCCACCGCCAAAATTACCACCGCCGCCACTACCACCACCTCGGTTACCGCCACCGCCACGATTACCCCCTCCGCTGCTGCTGCTGGTAACACCCAAAAGGTCCTGCGAAGCAAAATTCTGCTGATTAACATTATTGGTCAATCCTACAAAAGTTAAGCGCAGGTTTTTCTTAAACATACTCATATTCCCACCGGCACTATATCTTCCCTCTGTTCCTGCCCCTGCATATACTCTTCCAAACTGGCCACTACGCATATTTGCCTTGGTTACAATATTAATAGACTTGGTACTGTTGCCATCATCAAAGCCCGTAAATGCAGCCTGGTCACTTAGCCTGTCAAATACCTGTATCTTATCAATTACCGATGCCGGTAAATTTCTTAATGCTGCAGTAGCATCATCACCAAAGAAATCACGTCCGTCAACCGTTACTTTTCTGACCTGTTCGCCTGCAGCGGTTACATTACCATCTTTATCTATTGTTACACCAGGTAATTTTTTAATCATGTCTTCTGCGTTGGCATCAGGATTAACCTTCAATTCACTGGCATTAAATTCAAGGGTATCTCCTTTTTGTGACACGACCGGCTTTTTAGCTTTAACCACAATCCCTTCAAGGTCTTTGGCCACTTTAGTAAGGTTAAATTGCAAAGGTTCTTTATTACTGGCCTGTAAATTTATATTCTGGCTAATGATATCATATCCGATAGTACTGGTAATAAGCCGGTATCTGTCTATGGCCAGTCCATTGAACGTAAAATTTCCTTTTGTATCGGATAATACTGTTCTGGGGTGTAATGAGTCTTTCTGGGCTACAAGGGTTACCGTTGCGCCTGCAATGGGTGCTTTATTATCCTTATCCGACAATTTCCCTTTAAGTGAAAGGCCCTGACTTTTTGCAATTACAGCAGACAGGCTAAAAACTAAAACTAATAATACTGATCTTAATCTCATAAATATTCTTTTGTATGCCATATTAGACGATGTCTTTGGAATAAACAGGCGATTTAATTCCGTTTTTAAACCCAAAACAGGGGTTGCTATTAAATACGGTAAATGTTTGGTATAAATGGCAATAACGGGTGATTAACGGAGCATATTTCAGTAAATTAAAAAATTGCCTTTTTAGGATTAACTTGCACCCCTGTAAATAAACAGCATATATGGAATATAATAAATTAGTATCCGTAACCGGGTTACCCGGGTTATTTGAATTATTGTCTTCTAAAGCCGATGGTGGTGTGGTAAAATCCCTGGAAGATAAAAGCACAAAATTTGTAAGTACCCGGATTCATAATTTCTCGCATTTAGAAAGTATTGAAGTTTTTACAACCAAAGACAATGTAAACCTGGTTGATGTTTTTACTGCCATGACAGAAAGCAAAACAAAATTACCTGCGGATAATGATACTGCAGCTGTAAAAAAATATTTTGAGAAAGTATATCCTGATATGGATTTTGAAAGGGTTTATGCCAGTGATATGAAAAAGATGGTAAAATGGTTTGGTATATTAACTGCAAATAATGTAGAGATCAAATTATCTGAACTACCCGAAAGCGATACGGCATCTCATGAAACAGTAAAAGCAAAACCATCAGTGACAAAAACAAATGCTGTTAATAATGCCCCGGCCAGGAAAATAAATACGCCGAGGAAGATGGCATAATTTGTCATTTCGACGATAGGAGAAATCTGTTTTATATCAATATTTCAGTAACGTATGAAAGTTTCAAAAACTCAATATACTGTTTATATTTTAACCAATTTCACCAAAACAGTATTATACATTGGAGTAACCAATAATTTGGAACAGCGCCTCATAGAACATTATTTAGAAAAAGATAACCTGCTTTCAAACGCTTTTACATCTCATTACAATGTTATCTACCTGGTTTATTACGAAGATTACAATTATGTAAATGATGCAATAGCCAGGGAAAAAGAAATCAAAAAATGGAGGAGGGAGAAAAAAAATAATCTTATTGATACTGCAAATCCCCAAAGAGAATTTTTAAATAAAGAATTGCTTGGAGAATGGCCACCGAAGAATGTATATCATACGAAAGATTATTAATATTGAAATGTGATTTCAGATTTCTCCTTACGTCGAAATGACAAACACCTTTTTTCTTGTCATGTCGAGGAACGAGACATCTATAAAACAATAACAGTATAAACAGATTTCTCCTATCGTCGAAATGACAGGAGAATAATAATTCACGACTATGTACACAGCCGATATAAAAAAACTAGCCCGTCATTTTGTACCCAAAGATTTTACCGTTACCGACTGGCAAAGCCTTGAACCCTTTTTTAAAGATCTGTTGGAAAGAAATATTGATAAAAAGGAGGACCTGGTAAAATGGTTGAAGGACCAAAGCGAACTGGAAGCTATGGTAAATGAAGATGCCTGCTGGCGCCAGATAAAAATGACCTGTGATACAGAGAACAAGAAACTGGAAGAAGCGTTCACTTTTTTTTGTATGGAAATTCAGCCAAAGATCCAGCCATACTCCGATGCATTGAACAGGAAGTTCGTGAATCATCCGCTGGCTATAGAACTTGATACCGAAAAATATTTTACATACCTGCGCAGCATTCGTAAAAGTATTGACTTGTTCCGTGAAGAAAATATTCCTATACAGGCTGAGCTTTCTGTAATGCAGCAACAATATGGTGTTATCTCGGGAAACATGACCGTAACAGTAAAAGGTGAGGAGTATACTTTACAGCAAGCAGCTAAATTTTTAGAAAACTCCGACAGGAAATTAAGGGAAGAAGTGTACCGTAAAATAAATGAAAGAAGGCTACAGGATACAGCTGTTTTAAACAAATTGTATAATGAGCTGATCGAAAAACGAAACCGTGAAGCTATCAATGCAGGCTTTACCAATTACCGTGATTACCGTTTCAAAGAACTGGGTCGTTTTGATTATACAAAAGAAGACTGTTTTAAATTTCATGAGGCCGTAAAACAACATGTACTGCCGCTGGTAAATATCATCTACCAAAAGAAAAAAGAAAAACTGGGTTTGGATAATCTGCGGCCATGGGATATTGATGCAGCGCCTGAAGGTATAAAGCCTTTGCAGCCTTTTAAAACCAGCGAAGAATTGATTGAAAGATCGATTGCCTGTTTCAGTAAGCTGCACCCTTTCTTTGGCGAATGCCTTAAAAAAATGCAGGAGCTTAATCACCTTGACCTGGAAAGCCGTAAGGGCAAGGCTCCAGGAGGATATAATTGCCCCCTGGCAGAAAGCGGTGCGCCATTTATTTTTATGAATGCAGCCGGGCAAATGCATGATGTAACTACTATGTTGCATGAGGGTGGTCATGCTGTTCATTCTTTTTTGGCACACCCTTTAGAGCTTAGTGGCTTTAAAGAATACCCTATGGAAATTGCAGAAGTGGCAAGTATGGCCATGGAACTGATGAGTATGGATGAATGGGAAACTTTCTTTACCGATCCGGCAGATCTGTATAGAGCTAAAGAGCACCAGTTGGAAAGAGTGATCACCATCTTTCCATGGATCGCTATCATTGATAAATTCCAACACTGGGTTTACGAACATCCGGCCCACACCAATGGTGAACGTACGGCAACCTGGAATGAAATATTAAAAGAATTTCAGGATAATGTAATTGATTACAGCGGACTGGAGAGTTACCGCAGCAATTCCTGGCAGCGTCAGTTGCATTTATTTGAAGTACCCTTTTATTATATCGAATATGGTATTGCACAGTTAGGAGCTGTTGGCATGTGGATGCAGTTTAAAAAGAATAAGCAATTGGCAATGGACAATTATTGTAATGCTTTAAGTTTAGGTGGCACTAAAACTTTGCCACAACTTTTTGAAACTGCCGGATTAAAATTTGATTTTAGCCCAGAGAGGATAAGGGTATTGATGGGGTTTGTGAAAAATGAAATGAATCGCTGATTATATTGATTTAACTGATTTCGAAGATAAGAATCTGCGAAATCAAAACAATCTTTCTAATCTGCGGTTATTTACATTCATCACAAATACCACTGACCACCACATCCATTTGTTTCTGCTTAAACCCTTTGGGTAGCTTCACTTCAGGAATAGTAACATTATCCAGGCAAATTGTTTTATCACACACATCACAGATAAAATGAACATGGTTATCGTGGTGCTGGCCTGCTTCGCAATTGTCTTTGCAAAGGGCATACAAAATAGAATTGTCCGTGGTGGGGATATTATGAATGATCCCTTTTTCCACAAAGGTCTGCAAGGTTCTATACACTGTTACCCGGTCAAAAGCAATATCGGTATTTTTCTCAATATCGGCATGTGCCAGGGCTCCGGGGCTTCTTAAAAACATGTCCAGTATTTTTTTGCGGCCATCCGTTATGCTAAGCTGGTTCTTCTTTAATATGTCTAAAAGCTGATCCATATAAATTTTAATTAGGGTTATTGCTGAACCCATTCATAAAACGTTTGGTAGTTACTTTTTCTTTCAGCAGTCCTTTAATATCTTTAATAAGTTTTTGCAATTCGTTTTCATTCAACCCATCATAAATTCCCCTTACCCTTCGCTGGTTATCTACCAAGGCAAAAAACTGGGTATGAATGAACTGATCGGCCATCGTCTGCACCGAATCTGGTTTATTATTATCAATCCGGTAACTCTGCCTGGCCATTTTATATAAAGCGGTTTTATCACCAGTCACGAATTGCCAGTTGGGGTTGACCGCTAAACCTTTACCGGTAGCCGTTGTATCGTTTTCAATTTTATAAGAGCCGTCCTTATTTTTAATCAACTTCCCGTTGATCATTTTTTCTTCATAGGCTTTCAGCAAAGGAACCGAATCTGTTTCCGGCATACAGGTATGTGATATAATTAAAAAGTTAGGTTCATCCTTATACTTATCAAATACCCTCCGCATATTGGCATTCATTTTAGGACAAATGCCTTTGCAGGTTGTAAAAAAATATTCTGCTACATATACCTTCCCTTCTACATTATTTTCTGTAACCGGTTTCCTGTCCTGGTTGGTAAATGAAAAATTTTCTACATCAGCGTTAATAACCGGTAATAGTGATTTAGAGAGGTCTTCATCTTTAAACACAAAAAATAAAAAAGCGGTAACCAGCACTGCAAAAAAAACTCCATATAACAATAATTTCCTGCCCATATCAGATCATTTTAAGCAAATTTACACCCCTTTCATTTAGCAAGCTTATTTACCATCTTAATTTTGCAACATTATTGCATTTTATTATCTTTGTTCATTATCACTATGCATATTAAATTAAACTGGGATGCCTTTGGAATTGCAACATCCGTTGCGTGTGCCATTCACTGTGCATTATTACCCGTACTTCTTACAAGCCTGCCCGTTTTCGGTGTTAACATCATTCATAATTTATATTTTGAATGGGGCATGATCATAATGGCATTCATCATTGGTTCTTATTCTTTATTTCATGGTTTTGTAAAACACCACCGGTCATTTACCCCTGTACTTATTTTCAGCGCCGGCTTTATTTTTTTGGTTTTAAAACAATTCTTCCATGATGCGCAATACACCCTGCTGACTATCGCCGTTATTTTAATAATCATGGCCCATTATTATAATTACCGGTTATGTCATAAAAGTAAATGCTCTTCTCCGCATCATGTTCATTAAGAATTCAACTGTTAAATCTTTAGAAGGCAGTTAAGTTTGGATTATATATATTTATGGTTCAATCGAAATAATATGAAAAAAGTATTTTCAACCTTACTTCTTACCCTTTTATTTTATATACCGGTTTTTGCACAATCTAAAGATGAACAGATCATCCGCTCTGCCATTGAAGAGCAGCGTAAAGCCTGGAACACCGGGGACCTGAATTATTTCATGGGTACTTACTGGCAGAATGATTCTTTAATGTTCATCGGCAAGGGCGGGGTAACCTATGGCTGGGAAAATACGTTAAAAAATTATAAGAAAGGCTACCCCGATACGGCAGCAATGGGCAAACTGGATTTTGATATCCTGCAGGTAAAACAACTATCGGAAATTTATTTTTTTGTGGTAGGCAAATGGAACCTGACCCGCAGTATCGGAGATGTTGGTGGCCATTTTACGTTGCTTTTTAAAAAAGTAAATGAAAAATGGCTGATCGTGGCAGACCACAGCAGTTAAGTTACAGTTTCCATTTTCGCTTAAGATGGATGATAAGAATGACCAGGCTGATCAGGAAGAATGCATAAAAAAGATAGTTTGTCCAGTTGGGATGTATTTCAAAAAAAGCATAGTTTTTATAAATACCAATAAAAAGATTAACCATCATCCAAAGCAACACTATAGAAATGGTTTGCATGATCCTGATCAGAAAAGCTCTTGTATCATCTTCCATTCCCATACATTACCATTTGTAATTAAAGTTAAAGCTATTGCAGCATCACTTCAACAGCAATTTCCGGAAACCGGCACTGTCCCCATTAAATACATTAAAGTCCACATTAGCATCAACACCGTTTACCCTTCCCTTTTCATTGTGCTGCCAAAAGGTCCAGCTCCGGCTTATTGCAGGTTTATCTTTTACATAATAATGGGCAACCCATAATGGGTAGTTATCAAATTTATCCTGTAAAAAGTTATTATAAAAATCCACATTGGTATAAACAATTGGTTTTATTTTAAAATGCCGTTCAATCATAACCAGCCAGTCTTTTGCCCTTTGCTGTATATCGGTCAAAGACGCTCCATTTGCAGATTCTATATCCAGCACCGGGGGCAGATCACCTTTTGTTAAAGAAACCGATTCTATAAAATTTTCAGCCTGAGCTTTTCCACTCTTACTGGATATAAAAAAATGATAGGCCCCTCTCGGTACTTTGGTTTGCTTTGCCTTAAACCAGTTTTGCCGGAATTTTTCATCTTTACGGTCTAAGCCCTCCGTTGCTTTAATGAAGGCAAATCCTATTTTTACCTGCTTATCCTGCATGGTTTTTACTGCCTCCCAGTCAATATTGTTTTGATAACGGCTTACATCAATACCATGCATAACATAATGTTCAGGCAGATCTATACCAAATGCCGGGTAATGAATAAATTTCGGACGGGTGAGGTACCCGTTTATATAATAAATTGCCGAAGCCATTACAGCCATTATAATAACCGGGAATAATACCGTTTTAAAAATACTTTTTCTTCTTTTTGCCAAGGATCGGGTATTGCCGTTTTTACAATGCAGGCATGTCACAAATTTGCAATAAATGCAAATACTATTTTGATAAAATTTTCATAAATGATACTTTACCTGATCAGTTTTTTTACATATTTAAAACCATCGCCTGTATTTATCCGAAGATAATACGCCCCCTTTGACAGGTGCTGCGAAGGCACTTCAAGATATTCTGATCCGTTTACCAGGTTAATATTTTTTGTATAAACCAATTGCCCGGCAGCATTATATAAATTGATGTTTGCAGTTGTTGCTGTCATTTTATGCATATAAATAGTAAAATGATCCTGGATAGGATTTGGAAAGACCTCTATTATATTTTGTCCTGTACTGGCATCAGGCACTTTTACCGATACATTATTTTTTGTAACCAGCCAATACTCCGGATCTATCAATACGGTGTCTGCAATAAACCCGATATTCCGCATAAAGGTTTCGCCATTTATTTTATTATCCACCACGATGGTTTTTTCCTGTGTTGCATTTTTAAATTTAAGGGCAACGGGTAATTCAAAGAAGTCAACGGAGGTATGCGATGTGGTTTGATTCATTTTAATCTTTACATAACTGCTTCCGATCTGGCTCCACTGTACATTATATGATGGATAACCCTGCCCTTTAAACCAGTCTTTAAAAAATTCAGAAAGGTTTTGCCCGCTCACCTGTTCCAGGTTTCGTTTTAAATCATCTGTATTGGCAAACCCGTACGCCAGTTTAGGATCTTTCTGGTATTGGCGTAAGGCATTTAAAAAAACAGCATCCCCCAGTTTCCACCGCAACATATACAACAGGTAAGACCCCTTATTATAACTTAGCCTGCCCGAAAAGATTCTGCCCACACTGGTTGTATCATCAACCCATACCGAACCTCCGGGTGCCGAAGTAATATTATTGATCACCCCTTTTCGTGAATTGATGGTATTGGCGGGATATTTATTTTCCATATAAATAGCGGCAAGATATGTGGCAAACCCTTCATTCAGCCAAATATCTTCCCAGCTTGCACAGGTTATCTTATCACCAAACCACTGGTGAGCCAGTTCATGTGCAATAAGGCTTTCATTTACAGACACAATGAAAGTTGCTGTCTGGTGTTCCATACCACCACCCCATCCAAACTGTACATGGCCGTACTTTTCTTTTATAAATGGATAATCACCGAAATTGTTGTGAAACAATTGCATGGCATCCAGTACATTTTGTGTACCGTTTTGAAAAGAAGTTAAACTTTCCGGATAACAGTAGGTTTGCATAGGTAACGTAACACTGCCTAACTGAACTGTATTATTAAACACCACATAATTGGTAACGGCAAAACACATTAAATAAGAGGCTATGGGATAGCGGTGTTTCCAGTGAGTAATTTTTTTTGTATTGCCGGCTGTAAGTATTTCGGTTTGTAAAATACCGTTTGCTGCAGTTTTGTATTGCGCCGGTGCTGTAACCACAATATCTATCGAATCCGCTTTGTCATCCAGGCCGTTTTTACATGGCCACCAGTCTCTGCTGCCATAAGGTTCACTAAGGCTCCACATTACAGGTATACCTGCATGCTGGTCCTGTATAAATGAACCAAAGCCGGTGTTGGGTGGTACCCCCTGGTAAAAAACAGTAACAGAATCCAGCGCACCTGTATTGATCGTTAATGGAAAATTAACCGTCAGTACATTAGTATTATGTTGTTTTACAAGAAGAACATTTCGCTGTTTAACACTATCCACAACCAGTGGATTCATCAGGTCCAGCTGAATATTATTGGTGGCCAACGTAATGATAAAATAAATGGTAACCTTACCATTAATATATCTTACCGATGGATTGACCTCCCATTCACAACGATAATATTTAACATCATAATTATTGCTGGCAGCCGTTGTTAATATATTGTTGATACCCCCGCCTGTAATTCTCTGATGTGCCAATTGTTCAAATAAAGCGATCTCATTTACCTGCTTACAGTAGTCAATGGGCACCTGGGCTGAAAGCTTTACACAGCACAGTATTAAAAAAAATAAAATTATACGCATATAAAAAAATTTAATAACCCCGAAACAGAGATTATGACATAAGAAGTAAAGTTCCTAAACTTTTGTGAAAGGGCAATAATAACCTTTGGGTTCCGTTTAATGATTTACCCGTTTTTATTTTCGTACCCCATTGAAAACAATCTAAGCATGAGCATAAAAAATAACCGGTCATTTATGGTATCCAGATCTGTTTGGATACTTTTTTTTGCTTTAACAACAGGTATTTTTGCTAAGGGAAATCCCTATACGGATACTAGCAAAAAATTACTTCTGGCATCATTAGATAAAAAAGACAATACCGATTATGTAACCAAAGAGGCCAATATTGTATTTCCTGAGGTTTTAAGTGGCAATGAGGAAGAATCCCTGGATTATATTGAGAAGTTTTCTGAAAACAGGCGGGCCTATATAATCCGTACCTATAACAGGGGTAAAAAATATTTTCCAAAAGTTAATGTCATTTTCGACAAGTATGATTTGCCGAATGAACTAAAAGTTTTACTTGCCCTGGAAAGTGCATTTAATGGCAATGCTGTTTCAAAAGCAGGCGCTGTAGGTTACTGGCAAATTATGGACGAGGTGGCCAGGGAGTACGGATTAAAATATGCTTCACATAAAAGTGCAGCACGAAGGAAACAGCTAAAAATATCAACAGCTAAAAAAAGCCAGGTTAAATCCCGTTCTGCAAGGGATGATAGAAAGAATTTTAATAAATCAACTTACGCGGCTGCCCGCTATTTAAAAGACCGCAGCAAAAATTTAAATAACGACTTGCTGTTAATGGTTGCCAGTTATAATTGCGGTGTGGGAAATGTTTGGGGGGCCATGAAAAAATCAGGTAAGGAAAGCCCTACCTTCTGGGATATAAAAAAGTACCTGCCGGCTGAAACCAGGTCTTATGTAATGAATTTTATTACCCTTAATGTACTCTTCCATAATTATGATAAGTTTTGTAATAATACGCTCCGTTTTACTCCAACAATGATCAAACTTGAAAATTTTGATAAGCATGTGCCTGAAGTAATGCAGGAGACGAGCAATCAGAAATAATTACAGGATTATTTTCACGAATTTCAGCCGGTATAAAAATACCGGTCTTTTATTTTTTATACCCTTCCTACACAAAATTCAATACAATACAAATTCCCAGGCTTTTTTCTAAACCCAATATTAATAAGGGTTGCTCTGATAATAACTCTTAATCCACTTACCTTTGTGCATGCCCCAATTCAACTGGAATGATAGTACCAATTTATTAAGCAAGCTTACCTTCACTCGTTTTTGGAATGGCGCTAAAGTACTCGGCAGTTTTTATATCAGCCGCATATTAAACCGGCCTTTACAATGGGGCTACCCGGTTTCTGTTTCTTTTGAACCAACCACCAGTTGCAATCTCCGGTGTCCCGAGTGCCCGAGCGGCTTACGGCAATTCTCCCGGCCAACCGGAATGCTGAATAATGATTTTTTTAAAAGAACCATAGATGATATTCATAAGGAATTATTATACCTTATTTTTTATTTCCAGGGGGAGCCCTACCTGAATCCTGGTTTTTTAGACATGGTAAGATATGCCAGTAATAAAAAAATATATACCGCCACATCAACCAATGCACATTATTTAACTGATGAGGTGGCGAGAAAAACAGTAGAAAGCGGTTTGGACCGGTTAATTATTTCTATAGATGGCACCACACAGGAAGTTTATCAACAATACCGTGTTGGCGGTGATCTTGAAAAAGTGCTGGAAGGGGCAAAAAATATCATGAAATGGAAAAAAGAAATGAAAAGTAAAACGCCATTTGTATTTTTCCAGTTTTTAGTAGTTAAGCCGAATGAACACCAGATTGAAGAAATAAAATGCCTGGCAAAAGAAGTAGGTGTTGATGAAGTCCGGTTTAAAACAGCCCAGGTTTACAATTTTGAAACTGACCCCAATAACCTGATCCCTACAACAGATAAATACAGCCGTTATAAGAAAAATGTTGATGGTACATATACAGCTAAAAATAAATTAGCCAACCGTTGCTGGAAACTACAACATGCCAATGTAATTACCTGGGACGGGTTGGTGGCTCCCTGCTGTTTTGATAAAGATGCCACACACCGGCTGGGTAATTTAAATAATCAGTCTTTTAAAGAAATATGGAATAACGATAATTATAAACAGTTTCGGAATGAACTTTTTAAAAGCCGGAAAAATATTGATATTTGTGCCAATTGCAGTGAAGGCGTTTCTGTCTGGAAAGATTAGTTACCATCGTCACTTCAACTGCCTGCCGGATGTTTTTGAACACTCTTAAAATTTGCACAATCATAATATGCCATCACTATTTAATAACCGCCTGAGACAAATAATCGTACTGCTGGTAATAATACTACTGGTTGGTTTATTACTAAAGCAGTTATATATATTTTTACCCGGTTTTCTGGGTGCCATAACATTATATATTCTTTCCCGTAAATGGTATATAATATTAACGCAGCAAAAAAAATGGAAAAAAGGACTTACTGCCCTTCTTTTTATGTCAGGTTCATTTATCATTATTGCAATTCCAGTTTATCTTGCATTTATTTTGGTTTCCCCAAAAATCAATTCTTTATTACATAATCAACAGGAAGTAATACAGGGGTTACAGATCTTTTCAGATAAGCTGGAAGCCTTATCCGGTATAAATATATTTTCTGATGATAATACCAGGTCGGTTGCCGTAAAAATATCCTCTGCCATTCCGGGTTTCCTCAACAGCACTGCAAATCTGCTCATTAATCTTATCATGTTGTTTTTTTTATTGTACTATTTACTGGTAAACGGATCTGCCATTGAAAAATATTTACATAAAATCATTCCTTTAAAACCTGAAAATGTAGACAGGCTTTCCAGTGAAACTGTTTTAATGATCAGGGCCAATGCCATTGGTATACCTGTTATATGCCTGGTACAGGGCATTTTTGCCGCTATAGGCTATTTAATCTTTGGTGTAAAAGATTGGGGCATGTGGGGTTTTGTAACGGGTTTATTGGCTTTCTTCCCCCTCGTTGGCACTATGATCGTTTGGGTTCCCCTGGTCATATATCTTTATTCTGCCGGCCATAATTATACCGCATTTGGGTTAATGCTTTACAGCTTTATAATAACAGGAAATGTAGACTATATAGCCCGGATGGGATTATTAAAAAAAATGGGGAATGTACACCCGGTAGTAACGGCTTTAGGGGTAATAGTAGGTTTAGGGTTATTTGGGTTTATGGGGTTAATTTTTGGCCCGTTGCTTATCAGTTATGTTATTATTTTAGTTAAAATATATTTGAATGAATTTGGTAACCCTTCTAATAGCATAGCAACACCCGGTACCGGTTAAAATCCGTCATTTAATAATTAATTTATGAGTTTAGAAAAAGATATCAGTCAGCGGTCGTTTCGAAACGATCATCAAAAAGGGGTCATAAATCTCATTTACACATATAACTGGATGAATGAGAAAATGAAATTTTTTTTTAATAAGGAAGGTATTACCGGCCAGCAATATAACATCCTTCGCATTTTAAGAGGGGCAGCAAAACCCCTTTCCACTTTACAGATCCGGGACCGGATGCTGGATAAAATGAGTGACACCAGCCGTATCGTTGACCGTCTTGTTTTAAAAGGGCTTGCCAAAAAAAATATCTGTAAAAATGATAAACGCCTGGTTGATGTAAGTATCAGCCCAAAAGGAAAAAAACTTTTAGAAAAAATAGATAAGCATGAAAATGAGTGGGATGCTTTTTTGAGCAATCTCTCACAGGCAGAAGCAAGAACATTAAATAATTTATTAGATAAGGTCCGTCGGTCAAATTGATTCAACCTCCATGCAAAAAAAATTTTTTTTATTGATCTGCCTTATTGTTTCAATCCGTTTTCCGGTACAGGCACAGACCAGATCCGAATTCCGTGCAGTATGGGTAGCCTCTGTTGATAATATTGACTGGCCATCAAAAGGAAATTATAATTCCGATTCTCAAAAGATTGAATTTATTAAGTTGCTGGACATGCACCAGCGCAACGGCATGAATGCATTGATCGTTCAGATCCGGCCGGCCACCGATGCTTTTTACCCATCGCCGTATGAGCCATGGAGTGAGTGGCTAACCGGAAAGCAGGGGCAGCCGCCTTCTCCCTATTACGATCCGCTGGAATTTATGATCAAAGAAACCCACAGCCGCGGATTGGAATTTCATGCATGGATGAATCCATACCGGGCGGTTTTTAATATTGAAAGGTCTTCTATAGCAGCAACCCATATTACAAAAATTTATCCCGACTGGTTTCTTACGTACGGGGATAAAAAATATTTTGACCCGGGGAATAAGCAGGTACAACAATATGTAACCCATATTGTTAAAGATGTGGTGAGCCGTTATGCTGTTGATGCCATTCATTTTGATGATTACTTTTATCCTTACCGTATTGCCGGGAAAGAATTTCCGGATAACACAAAATATCTGCAATATGGAAATGGATTGACCAAAGATAACTGGAGAAGAAGTAATGTAGATTCCATTATTCTTATGCTGGGCAATGCCATAAAAAAAGAAAATCCTAAATGCCAGTTTGGTATCAGTCCTTTTGGCATCTGGCGCAATGAAGACAGGGACCCGGTTAATGGCAGTAAAACCAATGGGGGTCAAACCAATTATGATGACCTTTTTGCCGATATTTTATTGTGGTTAAAAAAAGGTTGGATAGATTATGTGGCTCCGCAATTATACTGGGAATTTGGCCACAAAGTAGCCCCCTATGAGGTTTTACTGGATTGGTGGGGCAGGCATACGTATGGCAGAAATTGTTATATAGGCCTTGGAATATACAGGGCAAACAGCAACACTGCATGGAAAGATATTACACAGTTACCCCGGCAGATCGAGGCATTACGTAACACCCCCAATATTAAAGGCATGGTGTTTTTCAGCAGTAAAACATTTGAAAAAAATCCAAATGGATGGAGTGATAGTTTACGGCTGGTATATTTTAAGGACCCTGCCAAAGTACCGGAAATGGAATGGCTGAAATGATTTAAAAAACACTCTTCCTGTTTTAAACCAACCGCATTTTCTCTACCTTTGTATTTCCTGACCTGCCTTATGGCTGGAAGGTTTATCATTATTAATTATTATTTATGCCCGGTTATGAATTTTTTGGTACAGAAGAACGTAAACATGTACAGGATGTGCTGGAAACAGGAATTTTAATGCGTTACGGTTTTGATGGCCCACGCAAGGGAATCTGGAAAGCAAAAGAACTGGAAGAAGCTATCTGCCAGACATTTGGTTGCAAACATGCACAATTGGTGAGCAGTGGTACGGCCGCATTAACAACCGCTTTGTGTGCTTTGAGTATCGGATATGGTGATGAGGTGATCGTACCTTCTTTTACATTTGTGGCGAGTTTTGAAGCGGTACTAAGTGTTGGGGCAGTCCCTGTTTTTGTAGATGTGGATGATACGTTAACCCTAAATCCAGATGCCGTTCGTAAAGCGGTCACAACAAAAACAAAATGTATAATGCCCGTACACATGTGTGGAAGTATGGCCGATATGGATGCATTACAGGCTATATGTAAAGAATATAATCTGGTTTTACTGGAAGATGCCTGCCAAAGTATTGGTGGTAGTTACAAAGGGAAAAAATTAGGAACCATCGGAGATGCCGGAACCTTTAGTTTTGATTTTGTAAAAACCATTACCTGTGCCGAAGGCGGTGTAATCATGACCAACCGTAAAGATGTTTATATTTCAGGCGATGGCTACAGCGATCATGGGCATGACCATACCGGTGTTGACCGTGGGGCAGACCTGCATCCGTTTATCGGATACAATTTCAGGATAAGTGAACTGCATGCTGCGGTTGGCCTGGCACAGATAAAAAAACTGGATACCTTTTTATCCATCCAGAAAAAAAATCATACTGCATTAAAAAATGCACTTGCCACCATACCCGAAGTTTCTTTCAGGAGAATACCTGATGAAAGCGGCGACAGTTGCTCCTTTTTAAGTTGGTTTTTACCAACTGAAGATGCCACCAGGGCTGTTGTTACTGAACTAAAAACACAAAATATCTTAGCCGGAAATTTTTATTGGTATGCTAATAACTGGCATTACATCAACAGGTGGGATCACCTGAAAAATTCAGTAACCCTTAATGGCTTACATCCCGATTTAAAAGCTGCCGTGATGCATCATGCAACAAAAGACTTTGCAGCAAGCGATGCTGTAATGAGCCGTTGTGTATCTACTGCTATAAGTTTATTGTGGACTGATGAGCAGGTAAAAATAAAGGGGGAACAAATGGTTAATGTAATTAAGAAAGTGTTGAGTAAACAAACGGTAGTGATTTAAAATAAACCATCAAATTGAAAATAAAGAAGTGATGGTAATATTTCCCCTTAGTTATCCGGGCTAATAGCCCGGTAAAATTCCTGCATTCGGTTTCCCTTCCATCCAGTCGCAATACGGAACAGATCCCAAACGAAATTTAAAAGGGACTTTAGTCGCTTTTTCAAACTGTAGTTCTTTTTTACAAAAAAAACCAAAACTTTGGGCATAATGATCTGAACTAATTACGAAATAAGGAACCGGATTTAAAGAAATCGCCGGTTTATGCACCATTCCCGGTTGAATCAATTTATTCTCCTTCCCTACATTAAAATAACCGGCAATCAAAGGTATACGGCTGCTTTGATATTCAGATATTAAGCGGAGTGGAGGTTTAGTCATTGGCATTTTGCCTGTATTTATTTGACAAAAAACTCCGTTTGCCACAAAAATCATGCAAAAAAATAAAATTTTAGCTTTATTATTCATTTTACAACACTCTATGTATGTAAATTTACGTTGTTAGCAGAACTATGGATCAGCTATTTTTTTAGATCTGTGAATTTTTACCCTTTACCGGAAACTATTATATATGGCCTTAAGTCAGGGATTATATCAAAAGCAATTACAGAAATTATCGCCCCAGCAAATTCAACTGATGAAGTTATTGCAGGTGCCCACCGCCCTGTTAGAAGAACGGATCAAAGAAGAAATAGAAGAGAACCCGGCACTGGAAGAGGCTGAGGATGGGCATGAAGATGAATACGATGAAGTAAATGACGAGTTTAAGGACAAAGAAACGGATGAAACAGAACCGGATGGCAGTTCGGATGAGTATGATAATATTGACATCAGTGAATATGTTAGCGATAATGATGATGAGGTTGGGGATTATAAACTGAAAGATGACAACTACCCCGAAATTGACGACAGCAGGGTTATTCCGCATAAAGTAGAAACCGGTTTTAATGAAGTTATGCTGGAACAATTAGGAATGCTTACTTTAAATGACCATCAAAAACGTTTAGCTGAACAGATCATTGGCAATTTAGATGATGACGGCTATTTAAAAAGAGAAATTTCAGCCATTGTTGATGACCTGGCTTTCCGGCAGAATATTGAAACA
Source organism: Chitinophagaceae bacterium (assembly GCA_031414035.1). Lineage (GTDB taxonomy): Bacteria > Bacteroidota > Bacteroidia > Chitinophagales > Chitinophagaceae > Ferruginibacter. The sequence goes on from JANOGE010000133.1 coordinate 95,404, forward strand.
AACGAAGAGGAAATAAGCCAGCTGATCTTACAGATCCAGCAGTTTGATCCCCCGGGGATCGCTGCCAGAAACCTGCAGGAATGCCTTTTGCTGCAATTAGAAAGAAAATCGGGTGAGGGTAAACATGTAGAAATGGCAATGAAGGTGTTGGAAAAATACTTTGATGAGTTTACAAAAAAACATTATGAAAAGATTCAGCGGGGGTTAAATTTAACAGATGAGCAACTGAGAGAAGTGATTAACCAGATCATCAAATTAAACCCAAAACCTGCCGGTACCATTGGCGAAACCAACAAAGGAGAAAGTTATGTGGTGCCCGATTTTTTTATTTACAATAATGCAGGCAAACTGGAATTAACGCTCAACAGTAAAAACGCACCCGATCTCAGGATCAGCGAAGGATACCGGGATATGATGAAAGAATATGACCGCGGCAGCAAAAAAGACAAACGGCAAAAAGAAGCCGTTCTTTTTATTAAACAAAAAATTGATGCCGCCAAATGGTTTATTGATGCCATTAAGCAACGGCAAAATACGTTGCTGAATACTATGGAAGCCATCATGAATTACCAGCATGATTTTTTTATCTCCGGTGATGAAACAGACCTCCGGCCAATGATCCTGAAATATATTGCAGAAGCTACCAACCTGGATATATCTACCGTGAGCCGTGTTGCCAACAGTAAATTTGTACAAACAGAATTCGGAACGTACCGGCTTAAATTTTTCTTCAGCGAAAGTTTACAAACGGATAGCGGTGAAGAAGTGAGTACCCGGGAAGTTAAAAAAATATTAAGTGACATTATAGAAGGAGAGAATAAAAAACATCCGCTAAGCGATGAAAGTTTAACGGAGTTACTGCAGGAAAAAGGGTATAATATTGCCAGGCGGACCGTTGCCAAATACAGGGAGCAATTAAATATCTCCGTCGCCCGGTTAAGAAAAGAATTATAACCCGGTCAGCTGTTCAAAAAAGATAAAAAAGGGTATGCATAAAGAAATAACCATAAAGACATCACCTCCTGCTGTACTAAGAATAACAGCACATTTTTTTTCTTTTGTATTTCATCCTTTATTTATGCCCTTTTATGTGGTTTCTTTTTTGGTTTATTATCACCCTTCCTTTTTTTCGGGTTTTAGTGAAAGCACAAAATTAATGTTGCTGTTAACTACTGCCTTAAACACCGTATTTTTCCCTGCCTTCGCCGTTTTATTGATGAAAGGGCTGGGCTTTATCAAATCTGTTTTTTTGTATACACAGCAGGACAGGATTGGCCCCTGGCTTTCCAGTATGATATTTTATTTTTGGACGGCAAGGATATTTTTTAAGTTCCAGCCGGAATTATCTCCGGTTCTGTCTTCTTTTATGACAGGCGTTTTTCTGACCACCATTGCCGGCCTTTTAAGCAATATTTATTACAAAATAAGTATGCATGCCATTGGCTGCGGTGGCTTGACCGGCATCTTTTTAATAATTATGAATAGTAATACCATGTTAATGACATGGCCCCTAAGCCTCGCTTTTTTAACAACAGGTTTAGTTTGTAGTTCCCGTTTACTCATCAGTAATCATACTCAAAAAGAAATTTACACCGGGCTTTTTGTTGGTTTGATTTGCCAGTTTGCTGCTGCCGCCGTTATTTTATAAAAAGAAAGGTTCTGCAAAAAAGCAGAACCCTTCGTCTCCTGTCGTGCCTAACAATAAAAACTTTAAAACTGTAGAGGAAATATAGCTTTAGCTGTTAAGTATTTTTGATTGGCTGTTATATTTTTTTGTAGGATGATACAAAAACATACAACTCCCCCCCTTAATGACATTGATTATTTCTTTGGCAATTGAAAGGGGTACTGCAGGGCAGCCATGGCTCCTTCCTAAATAACCATTTTTACGGATAAATTTTTCACTTACATATTCTGCACCATGTAATACAATAGCACGGCGGAATGCTTTATCATTGATACCTGTTTCACAGCCTTTCAATTTTAAGGAATACCCGTTTTCACCGGTATAGGAATCAAGGGTTATATAAAATCCGAGGCTGCTTTGGTATGATTCCTCTTTATTAGAAAATGCTGTTGCAAAATGGTAACCCGAATTTTTGCCATGTGCCACCAGGGAATTAATTAATACCTTTCCTGTAGCCATATCAATAACAAACAATCGCTTTTGCGATGAAGGCTTGCTAAAATCAATTATTGTTAATAAAGTGCCGTTCTGTAACATTTGTTTGGCTGCAAATAATGTATATCCTTTCTCTGCCATTTCAAATGCTTTCTTTGAAAGTCCGGTTGATTCCAGGTTCCATTTATTGAATAATTCACCGGAATGTAAAAGTGATCTCTCATTAACTTCATCGGGGAAAGAGGATAAAGTAACGGGTTTATCTGTTTGTTTTTCAAAAATAGATGAAGAGCTGTTCGCTAATAACAATAGTATCGGGATGAATGCAAATGCATAACGGATCAAATTCATTCTTGTGGGTTTTCATTGGTGACTAAGTGTCTTACCGGATCTTATATAAATCGTTTTATAACAGCGTTTTATTGTATAGAATTTCCAAACGGGATAGATATATTTTATTTGCATATTCCGAAAAGTAAAACTACTTCGGAAGATTACTTTTATGAAGAACAGGGGTTGTAAATTATATATTCATCTTTCTGTACATTAAACTAAAATATGAGCTGTAATTCCTTTAAGAAAAGCATTCATAAATCTTTATATTTGGGTTTTAATGGGTAAAACGATGAATATTAAAATATTTTTAACCCTGCTTTTTTTATTTTCTGTGGGTTGGGTACAGGGCAATTATCAAATACCCCGTTTTGATAAGTCGGCTTTTTACAGCGCCATGGCTTCTGATAATATTAAAACTATCGATGAGCAGCTGAAAATTGTAAAAGGGTCGCCCATCAATGAAAAGGAAGCATATGAAGGTGCTTTACTTATGAAAAAAGCGGGGCTTATAAGCAAAGCAAAAGATAAATTAAGCCTTTTTAAATCGGGACGCACTAAACTGGAAGCCAGCATTAAAAAAGACAATGGTAACACTGAATTTTATTTTCTCCGGCTGGTCATACAGGAGCATGCCCCAAAATTGGTTAACTATCGAAATGATCTGGAGAGTGACAGTTTATTCATTCGTACAAATTATAAAACCCTTCCGCAGGTTATACAGCAGGCTATTATTGAATACAGTAAAAAATCAAAAGTTTTAAAGCTTCCCCTGCCTTAACTTTGCATAGCATGGGTAAAAAAATTCTGGTCATTTATTTTTCACAGTCCGGACAGTTGGAAGACATCCTTAACAATTTTACATTGCCACTGGTTGAAGCAGGTAATAGTGTAGAAAAAGTTCGTGTTCATGTTGCCAATGATTATCCCTTTCCATGGTCTGGTAAAGCCTTTTTTGCTGTGATGCCTGATTGTGTTTTAAGCGTGCCCATACAACTGAAACCTTTTCAGCTTAAAGAAAATAAATACGACCTCGTAATACTCGGTTACCAGGCCTGGTTTCTTTCGCCAAGCATCCCGGTTAATTCTATTTTAAATGATCCGGTTGTAAAAGCTGTTTTAAAAGATACGCC
>JANOGE010000134.1:0-4728 GCA_031414035.1 Chitinophagaceae bacterium
ATGACGACCAGAAACATTTTTTTCCGGGATTGATACAGTTTATCAAAGAGGTGGATGATGGTAGTTTTAAAGGGAATTAGTTCAGCGCAGTCAAAAATAGTATAAAAGCTGAAGGTTGTTTATGAGTAGAAAAAAAGAGGCTGTCTCAAAAGTCAAACATTGCTGTCAGACTGAGCTTGTCGAAGTCATTTGAACATACGTTTTATACTCAAATATGTTTCGACAAGCTCAACATGACATACTTTTGAGACAGCCTCCTTAATCTTTTAAAATCTATCAGCCTGTAAGCCGGATTCTGTTCCCGACTGAACGGGAGGTTATCATTTATCTTGTTGTGTTATTACTAACACAATCCTGCTGCCTACCCTTCGGCATCGGACGAGCCGCCCTCAAGCGCCGGTATATGTGACATTACAGCACACAAGGTTTACCCGATTAGTGCATTACTGCAAAAACCCGTGAGCTCTTACCTCACGTTTTCACCCTTGCCCCTCTGTTGTCATACTGAGCTTGTCGAAGTATGTCAACAGAGGGGTGGTTATTTTCTGTGGCCCTGTCTTCTCGCCTAAGGCGAGACCGGCTGTTAACCGGTATGTTGCTCTTTGCTGTCCGGACTTTCCTTCCCGTCTCGCCTAAGGCGAGACGAAACGATAACCCGGCTGATAGAGGGCAAAGGTAGATTTTATTTTCAGGAAGAATTCAATGCTGAGAATATAGCTTTTGGAGGATTTCAAATTTTTGTCAGATTTTCTTTTACTTTTTGACCTGTAGCAATGAAACCTGCTTATTCAAGTGCCTTTTTTCTAAATTATGAAAATTTTATAGCTTACCCGGCAAGTTATCCCATGCGTTCATACATATTACCTTAAATTTGCACAAAGCCTACCCAAATGGAATTAAAGTTTATAAAGAACATACAGTTTACCAAACTGATCAAAATAGACGGCCGGTTAAAGGAATTTAATTTCAGAAAACCAAATGGCAAAGAGGAAGGATTATTTACAGTTGACGTAATTGATGAACGGGGAACCCGGATCATTTTCAACATGGAAAAAACAGACAGCACGTGGAAAATAATTAATGCACAACTGCCTGACTGGATTATCAAAAGTGAAACTGCTTTTCATGAAATCATTGATGAAGAATTTAAAGCAGCCTGATCCATTCATTAAATCTTCATTTTTGGTCAAATAAAAAGAGGCTGTTTCAAAAGTCAAACATTGCTGTCAGACTGAGCTTGTCGAAGTCATTTGAAGATACGTTTTATACTCAAATATGTTTCGACAAGCTCAACATGACATACTTTTGAGACAGCCTCTTTTACTATTTTAAAAGACCGGTTAAAATTCTGCGGCTACAGAGACCGTTGGTTCTTTAGAAACCTTCCCCGCTGCAATGGCTCCGCCATTTACACCAAAATCTGCCAGCTTAATAGAAAAATCAGATGTTGCATTGATGGTTTTACCGCTAACAGTCAAAGAACCGGTGCCCTCCATGGGCCTCGTGATACCATGTATGGTAAGATCACCCAGTATCTGAACAGCGTATTTTCCATCTTTGGTAAAATCTACAGCGGTCAGGTTTGTAATGTTTCCTTTAAATGTTGCTGTGGGAAACTGGTCACTGTCCATCCATCCTGCACTATTGAAATGCTCCTGTATCTTGGGATTGGAAAAAGCAAAATTCTTAATGGTAACTTCAAAAGCCAGTTTGCCGGTCTTTGTATCCAGCGATGCGATAACTGTTTTATTATCTGCCTTTGGCAATTTATCCAGGCTGGTGGTAGCATCAAAATTAATGATGGCGGATGTGGTGGTCTTCTTTTGAGCAAACAGTAAACCTGTTGCTAAAATTAAGGCAAAAGATAACATTGTTTTTTTCATTCTGTTTGATTTTTATTTTTAGGTTATAAATTATTTATTAAGGGCACAGCGTTTGAAATTAATATTTTCTGTTTCTAAAATTTCACTGAAGTGGCCGCCGCTGCAGGAACCTTTAATGGAAACCAGATCACCTGCTTTCATTTGCTTGGCCTCGTTAAGGTGCTGCAGCTGAAAAGCAAATATAATATATGCCCCGGTTGCGGTATCTATCATTTTAATATTGGCGGTTGTATCTGCTGCTTCAATGGCAGAAACCATGCCGTTAACCACAATGATCTTTTCAGTATATTTTTTATTGGCCCCGGCCATGTCCTGCTGAAATTCCTTTAGGAATGCAGGTGCATTAACTGTATAATCAGCTTTAACATCAGCCGTATCATCATACTGCAAGGTAAAAAGGTAATATATGACTGAAGCGCCTGCCAACAGCAGTACAAATAATGCAATCAACCAGTTTTTATACCTGCCGTTTATTTTTGTTGTAACCATAATGATCAAAACAGGCTAACCTGTTCCCGGCTGCAAATATACATTGTTTAAACATTGAAAGAACAGGTTAACCTGCCTTAAATCTTTTAAAGTCGTTATGTTAATGTAAAGCTTTATTAATATTGGCAGGTAATTTGCATATGTAACCATCTAACAGTTATCACTGCTGGTTGTACTTATGATCGGTATAATTATATATTGAAAGTCTTTACCCGCAGCCTATTTTCGCATAAAATAAACAGCAAATTGAAATTCTTTATAATGCCAGGTCGTATAAAAAAATGGAAGCTCTTAATATTGTTACCTGGTATCCTGTTTTTTCTTTCTAAAAACACAGTTGCTCAAAAATTCGAAAAAGTTATACCTGTTGTTGAAACAACTTCTGCACAGCAACAGGCCATTGCTTACATTGACAGCATTACAGTACTTAAAGCAAGTGATCATTGGCCCAATATAAAACCGGCATTTTTCCTGCAAAATTTAAAGAATATTATTCATCAGCCCATGAGTAGTTACGCAGGCAAGGGCACCAATTTTTGCGGGTATGGCGCCTTAACGTATTTGTTTTTACAGGACGATCCATTGGGCTATGCTAAATTATTGATGCATTTGTACCGGGATGGAAAAGCAACATTTGGCAATACTTCATTTGACCCTTCACTTGCAGTTAAACGTGAAGCAGGGCAGCTTAAATTTAAAGGTAAACTCGATATTAATCCTGCAGAACAAATGTGGTACTTAACCCTTGCCGGTCATTATAAAGGATACCTTAATATTTTTAACCGTAAATACGATCCTGGTGATGAAGACCGTTTTTGGGCTTCGGTTAATTATGCCAAGTTTAACCGTATGGCCAGGAACCTTTTGCATTACGATGTTAAAACAAGAGGTGCCGATCTTATGCGTCCGAAAGTTGGGGACCTGTATGATCATATCAGTGTAAAAATAAAAACGGGTACGGTAGTTCTATTCATTAATAACCGCATTGTTCGCAAAAAAGATCATGTTACTTTAAAACTCGGTGTTCCCACTCATTTTATTGTTATTGAAAAAATAAGCAAGACAGATGATGTAATTACACTGATGTATTGGGATTATGGCCGTAAAACACAGATGCAGTTATCCACTGCTTTTTTTAAGCGGATCGTTTTTGGTATCTCCTATTTTACAAAAACCAAAACAAATGTTAACTAGTATAAAGTCAATCATAGTATGTACTGTACTTGCAGTTTCAATTTTTTCCTGTTCACCTAAAAATATATCTACAAAATATTATTACCAGAATGAAAAAGTACTTGACAAAATAGAAGAGTCGTATAAAAAACTTTACCAACAGGCTCCTTTTAATGTGGGCTTTACCGACAGGATCTTTAATACGGTCTCGCTGGAGATAATCACCGATACACTTAGCTACATTTATGAATTCAATTTAAATGAGGCCCGTTTAAATGATACGCTGCTAAAATACCGTTTAAATGCCCCCCAGATCGTTGAACTGATACGGCAAATGCACTCCATCCGCTGTACCTGGATCAATCATTCGGAGTATTATGTTGACCTGAAGAAGCATTCGATGATATTCATGTCGATAAAGCCTGTTGCTTTAAAAGCGCTGTTCTCCTATAAAAAATATTATATCCTCACTTATTTTCCACAACCCCAGTATTTCGACAGTGAAGGTCTATTACTTGACAAAAGAAAACTAAAAGTACTTCGGAAAATAAATGGTGAGATCTTTAAAAGAATAAACAATAAGGTATGCTATACTATTTCAGGCAATTTCAGATAAATATGCATTTTAATATTAACTGGTTTTAAAGAACATCATTTTTATTGCAAACAGTACAATTAAGAAACTCATCACATACCTCAAACTCTTTTGATTTTTCGCATTTTTAAAAAATGTGCTGGTTGAATAGCCTGCAAAAAATATAATAGTAGAGTTTGTTATAAAGCTGCCCAGCATTTGTATGCCCCCTAATAAAAGGTTTTGTGCCAATACATGCCCCTTTTCGGGATGAATGAACTGTGGTAGTAAAGAAAAATATAAAAATAAAGAACCGGGGTTAAGTAAATTTCCAATCAACCCTTTTATATAAAACTGGCTAAACCCTTTTGTTTTATTTGCCGCATCAGCTTCCTTCCATTGCACAGCTTTTAAATTATGAAGTGCTAAATAAAGAAGATAGGCAATACCACAATACTTTAATACATCCAAAGCATTTGGCAAAGCAACAAGCAAAGCAGTTAATCCGAAAATAATTGCGGTTATATGCACTACAAAGGCACTGACAATACCTGCTGCTGCAGCCCATCCTGCCTTACGGCCGTATTCAAAAGTGTAGGTAAGATAAAG
>JANOGE010000135.1:0-8376 GCA_031414035.1 Chitinophagaceae bacterium
CAAAACCGCAGATATTTTTTGCGTAGAGTAACTGGTGTGTTTTAAAATCTTTGGATTGTCCATAGTCAACGCTTGCTACATCCAGTCCTACGGCTTTTATCTTCCTGTTGTTAGCAAGCCATGCCGCTGCATCCGGGTGAATACCCGGGAAATGAAGTTTGGCCACAGCCTCTGCGCCACGCTCATCAGTACCCAGGTATTTTTTTGCATCAGGATAGAATGAACCATAACCCGTCCGGAATAATAATATTGCATCACCGTGAATATTCCCGTTTGTCTTTTCCCATACTTCCAAATCCGCAACAGTTATTTGATAGTCGGGGTTCTTCAATGCATTTGCCGATACATCAATTACCACTGCCTCGCCGGTAAGTCGCTCCAGCGGTACCTGGTCGGTACTCCATTTTCCTTTTGCAAAATGAACGGGTGCATCCAGATGTGTTCCCCCGTGTTCGGCTGCACAGAAATTAAAAGCTTCGTAATAAAAACCCGCAGGGGTCACACCAACAAAGGCCGTATCAAACCTGAACTTATTGGCCGTGGGCCAGTAAAGTGTCTGATCCGAAAAACTATAGGTAAGATCGATCCATGTTCCTTTGGAAAGCAGTTGGGAGAGGGATGGATCGGTTTTATTTCCGGTACAGGAAATGGCAAACAGCAGGATGAAATAAAAGAGCTTTTTCATTTTATTTTACCAGGGATTATTTTACCTAAGATAATTCTTTTTTCCCGCTTGCTCTTCATAGTATATCCCCCTCCGCCTGGGTTCGTGACACACGAACCGAAATTATCAACAAATAAAAATGGTTCGTGAGCCACGAACCCATGGCTTAGTCATTCACTAATACTTCGCCTCGGTTCGTGTCACACGAACCGAAATAATAAATAAAAGCATGGTTCGTGAGCCACGAACCGAAGCGAGTAAATAAAAGCATGGTCCGTGAGCCACGAACCTTGGCGAGGGGGGATTGATCATACCCACTAACAAAGACCCGATTTGCGGTTTTTTTTCTAATTTTATATGCCCTCCAAAAAAATAAAAATCAGGCAACAGAAAACCATGTTAAAAAAATTTATGCTTATAGCAACCTGCTTACTATTGTTATTTGTAAATTCCTATGCACAAATAGGGGACTGTTTGCAGGGAGATTGTAAAAATGGTAATGGGGTATTGGTAACCTCCGATAAAACAAGGTATGAAGGAGATTTTAAAAACAGCGAAATAGTAAAAGGCAAATGCATTTTTACCGATGGCAGTATTTTTGAAGGATTGTTTAAAAATGCACTGCCTAACGGGTTTGGGAATTATAGGGAGCCTGCAAAAAGAATGAGGTTTACAGGCAATTTTGAAATGGGCTTTTTTACCGGAGTTGGACTTGCTGTATTCGGCCTAAACGAAACAGATAGTATAAGTATTAAGGGATCGTGGACAAAAAATGTTTTAAATGGTAAAGCATTATTTATCTACAAAAAAGGAAAAATAACAGAATATACTGCTGAGTGTATTTCCAAAAATACACAACCTGCACCTGGTGCAATTAAAATAAAATTTGCAGATGGCAGAACCTATACCGGCATGATAGCTGAAGATAACAGAGTCGCCGGTAACTTTTTAAAAAACGGAAAGTTATTGCCTGAGGGTAAAGGAAATTTATTTGCAAACATTGATGATATTTACGCTTTCTATTTAGAGACCGGCAAAACAGTAAAATCCAGGCCTGAGCCCAGGAAAAACGTTTCGCCAAAAATTTATGCCGATGGTAGCACCTATACAGGTGAATGGCAAGACAGCCTTCGCCATGGAACCGGAACTTATGTATGGGCCAATGGACACAAGTATATTGGACAATGGAAAAACGGCGTGCGTGAGGGCAGGGGTATCAAGTATGATAATGAGAGTAAGGTATTACAGGACGGTACCTGGGTTAAAGGAATATTTACTGTTCCGGAAAAGATGACTTTTTACGGAAATGAAAAGGAAGTTCAATTTGATGAGGGCCTGTATACCGGCCAGATAGTAAATGATAGGCCTAATGGCTTTGGTAAATTCAAACTTAAAAACGGTAGCGAGTCTGAGGGTGAATGGAAAAACGGCACAATGGATGGATGGGGTGTTTACCGGTTCTACAACGGACCTGTTTATGAAGGAATGTTCAATATCAAGCCTAACGGCTTTGGTATTATGGTGTATGCTAATGGTAATTATTATGAGGGAGAATGGAAGGACGGAAAGTACAACGGCAGGGGTTATTTTTATAATGCAGAAAAAGGAAAATACGACGGGGAATGGAAGCAGGGATCAAAAGAAGGTAACGGAGTGTTTGTTTGGAACAATGGTGAATGGTATAAGGGAGAGTTTAAGCAGGATAATCAACATGGCAAGGGTATCAAATACAATAAGACCGGTAAGCCTATGCAAAATGGTATTTGGGAAAATGGTGTATTCCAAAATTAAAACCTGAATACCTTTGCTGCCTTTAGTAGGTTGCCCCGTTAAGGCTTCGACCATCGATATATGAAAACTCCCCACCTGGCGCAGATATGCGGCTAAGAAAATGTAGCGTGGCGTATCTCCCGCCAAAGTGCGGGACAAGTTATGCAAGGTTTTACTCTTTAAATTAAAGGTTCTAACTATTTTTTTCAAAAGCTGCCCAATGCAATGGCACAGATACCCTTTCACACAAGCCTAAGCTGCATATCTGCGCCAGTAAAATTTCATATAGCAAACGTATAGTCAGCTTGCACATAATTCATAGGAGAGTTGCTGAGAACAAAAGCCAACAATTACAAAACAATATCCTGTTATGATTGTTAATACTGCAAAGTGTAAAAAATGAAATTTCTATCCCTGCTGTTTCCGGTATTTATGTTTATCCCGGGAAAACCTTTTAAAATAGATTTCGGGACCGCAGCTACCAGAACCAGTAATTGGGTAATTCTCAGCGATAATGTAATGGGTGGTATATCTGAGGCACAAATTGAATATGGAAGTAGTTCAGTTATTCTTAAGGGAAGCGTTTCACTGAAAAACCGGGGTGGCTTTGTTTCGCTAAAATCTTATTTCGGAAAACTTGATCTGTCTCCCTATAGAACAGTAAAAATAACATTCAGGTCTACCGGTCAGAAATATGCCTTTACACTGGAGAATAGCCGCAGATGGTATGAGCCAGCGTACAAACATGAATTCAGTGCCAAAGAAATAAATAAATGGGAAACGGTTTCCCTGGACCTGAATAATTTTACAGAAGAAGTGATTGGTAAACCAACCGGCAATAAAACAAATAAATACATTTTGGAAAATATTCTCAGAATCGGAATTTCAACCAATGAAAAAAGGGAAGGCCCCTTCCAACTCGAAATTGAATCTATAGAATTTATGTAAAAAAGCGTATTCTTCCTTCCCCGTAACATTCCCACGGATCACCATCAGGGCCCGGGACGTTTCAGGCAATATGATCGATTTGCATTCTGAGGACCATGTGTAACCGGATTCATACTTTCAAATGATTGCTGTCATTCTTTTTCTTTACATAAAACATGATCTTTACACAAAAAGGAGTTAACTAAACTAAATTAAAAGAAGGTACTAAATATTATGTCAACATTTAAAGAAACATTTGCTGTAAAAAGCGAAGAGATCGTAAAGAAGATCAAAGAACTGATCCAGGAAGGTAATGTGAGGAAGATCACGATTCATGATAAGGCAGGAAAAGAGATCATGTCTTTCCCGCTTACCATCGGGGTGGTGGGCGCAGTGCTGGCGCCTATACTTGCAGCCATCGGTGCGCTTGCTGCCCTCATCGGTGACTGTGATATTTCGGTAGAAAGAGAACCTGAATGATCATCTTTTTTTCGCCTTTGTTGGTGCCTGCCTGCCGGTAAGCTGGTTCATACCGATCGCTTTGTAATAAAAAAAATCACCAACAATGAGAATACCACTTGTACTTATGTGTGCAAACTAATACCAAATATGATGTTGCAATCGGCGCTTTTTCAGCAACACATTACACAACAACGGCAATCAATGTGCTTCATAAATGTTTCAAGTAGCCAATTCCCCAATCATAAATAAAAAAGGTAAAGTTTACGGGATCATTCCACGCCAGGGACAGCTATATATCTAATAATAAAGCCACTCAAATGAATGGCTTTATTATTAAACTATCAGTCAGTAATTATTGCTTTATCATTTTCAATACCTGCTTTCGGTTACCCTGTATCACTTCCACCATATAGATACCACGAACAAAATCCTGGCCAAAGCTGACCCTTCCTTTGGATACCCTGTTATTGTATATTTTTCTTCCCTGCATATCCGTTACTCTTATTTCAACAGCATCATTCAAATCACTTTGTACCTGTATCGTAAAATAACTGCTGCTGGGGTTAGGGAAGGCTTTTACAGAAAAAGGGGTTTCTTCATCGATGATCATCTCTTCAATTCCATTTGAAGATCGGCTAACTAAAAGTGATTCACCACAAGGTGTTTCACCACATTTGCCCAGTTTGTCGGCATGAACGCTGAGGTGAACGTCAACTGCGTTTTTATTCACAGAAAGTGTAACGGGATTACTTCCTCCCGGACCTGCATGGCAGAGATACACTTTATTATTGCTTCCCGGTACACGAACATCGGTAACACAAATAGTAACACTGCAGGTAGATGAGCAGCCGAATTTATTGGCCACGGTGCATGTTAATGTATATAAACCGGGTGTGGTGGCTGTAAACACCGGAGCATCTGAGTTGTAATTATTCAATCCGCTTCCTGTCCACGAATACGTAAACGGTATACCGCTGTGATGAGCACTTACATATAATGTAAGTTTCTGTGGTCCATATCCAAGATAAAGATTGGTAGGTATACCGCCGGTAAAGATATTATTTTCAGGTACCGGGTAAATAGATGATGGGGTAGCCTTCCTTACAGTAATCTTTTGCGATGCAATAAGCGAACAGGCAGTAACATTGTATGTAGTGGTGCTGGCTGGGGTAACGGTGATCGATTGTGAAGTGGCCCCGGTGCTCCATAAATAAGGCGCACTGCCAGATGCGGTCAGTGTTACCGGGGAGCCGCTGCAGATAATGCCATCATTGTTTTCAAGCCCTGAATTTTCTGTAACGGTAATAGTTGGGATATTCACTTCAAAAATGGCAACTGTCTTGCTCGTTTCAGCAGAAGCTATCAGCAAAGGTTTACCGGTAGGGCTTTGGTTGGCGGCTACAAATGCAAGGCCTTCCACTCCTAACTCTTCAGGCGTGTTGATGTATTGAATGAAGACAGGTTTGAGCGGATCACTTATATTGTACACCACAATATCTCCTGTACGCTCCAGGCCGATAAAGGCATAGGGAACATCATTGATAAAACCAATGGTAACGCCTTCCGGCTCCGGGCCTTTATTATCACTTCGGGTATCAAAGCCAGTGGTTGTACCCTCTGAATTAAATAAAGTAGGGGAAAGGGCAGCTGTAATTTGTTCCAGTTCATCGCCGCTGTCATAAACCTGAACGCCATTCGAATTCCAGATACTGAATGAACGGGATCCTAAAGAATTGATCACATCAAAATCAGCATCGCTATCCGTATTACCTGTTGCATTGGTAAGCTGAAGGCGGCCCAGGTTGGCATTATTTTTAAGGAATGCAGCATTTGGAAAAGTTGTTGGATCAAGTATATAACCTGATGCCCCTACACGTATCTCTTCATCGAAACCCATATAACTTCTTGTATCACCTTCATTAGCCGTGATATAATATGTTTGGCCTCCTGTACTGTATTGAGCAATAGCATCCGGTTCATACATTCCCATAACCGGCCAATGCTGAATATTGATCTTACCCGTGCTAGAAGTAAGGTCACGGTCGCTGGCATCCAGGCCATTGTTACGTACACTGATCAAACCCAGCAGGTTTTTTTCTGCATTGGGATTTGGGTAGGGCGAAAGAAGTCCTGTTAATGTGTCAATGGCAAGTCCACCTACTGTAAAATCATTATCATTGATAACAGCCAGCGTATTCCTGTCAACAATGGTCAGGCCTTCCACTTTTTCCACGGTGGTATAGCCTGCGGCAGTAAGATCTATATGAAGGTACTTGGTGATGGGTGTGATACCGGCTGCAATTAATTCTGCAAAGGTCATCTGGTCGGCAGTTTTTCCGTTGATCACATTGGGCAGTGCATTGATATTGGTGGCACCCCCCAGGCTGAAGCGGTATATTTTCTTTTTGATATCGCCTGCCGGATCACTGTCTATGGCGTCATCATCTCTTTCCAGTACAAGGAACTCACCATTACCGAGAGAAACGGCATCACCGATCTTATCGGCACGGGTATCAGTACCTGACACGGCAGGATCATTATCCATGATATATACATATTGGCCGATAGTGGTTTCCGTTATGGGATCAAATTCAATGACCCGTACATTTTTTAAGCCATTTAGTGTACTGTTGCTTTGTGTGGTTGGATTACGCATCGGGCTTTGCACAAAGGCATATATTTTTCCGTTGTAAAAGGCAATGCCTTCAAAGCCGCGGTTCTGACGGCGTTGTGCCAGCACAGCAGGCAAGCTCTCGGTACCAAAAGTGCCCGCAGGTTTAGATGCGGCGGCAGCTGTTCCGGAAGGAACAAAACGCCTGATAAGTACACCGGCCGGATCAAAATGATAGATAGCCGGTCGATATTCATCCACCATCCAGAATGATCCGTCTGCAACAACTACAACCCCCTCCAGGTCTCCACCCAGCGGATCAACGGATAAATTATCATCCAGCAGATCTACCGGTACTTCGTCATTATAGGCCTGGTTGGCATCGCCGCTGATAGCAGTATTAGGCAGGCCAGTTAATAAAGTAGAAGCATCTTTCTTTAGTTGTATACGCTGCATAATGGTTATTTGACCTGTACCACGATTCAATTCAAATCTTACTAACTCAGGCGCAAAATTGGGCAATACAAAAGGACGGTTAATTCCAACAGGCTCTCCATTGGGTCCACGATCGGTATTGGTTATGAACTTCATGTTACCATTGGCTGCATATCCTTCAAAATGCAAACCCGAGAAACCGCCTAAAGCAATATTTTGTCCTGCAACAGTAGTACCAATAGAAGGCATATTGCTGAACTCAAAGGTTTGTAATCCGGTAACGGTAGGTTTGCTATGATTCTTCAATCCCAGTGGAATGAGTTGTGTGACGGTTGCAGCAGCAATATCGATAACGGCAAATGCATTGTTTTCCTGCAAGGTTACCCAGGCTTTTGTTTCATCAGGTGAAAAAGCAATAGACTCCGGTTCAAAATCCTGTGCTGCCGTTGCACCGGGGCCATAGATACGGATACCCTGTGTCCGTAATGCCGCTTCCTGTCCGTTGAACGAAGCGAATGAAACATTTTGCACCGTAGCATTGTTCAATCCGTTATTGAGGTCAATAATGCTTACTGAACCTTCGGGATCAAATGAAGTGGCCTGCCCGTAACTGTTAGGCTCGCCTTCATTGGCGGTCAGCAATTTTTTTCCATTAGATGTAAAAGTGACCATATCCGGCAAATAGCCTACAATAAAAGATTTCAATGTTGCTCCGCTGCCCGCATTATAAATGGTGACCCTGCCCGGTTGCTGGGCTTTGGTAGCAATATTGATAATGGCGTATGAGGCAGCCAGTCTTCCATTTTTTACCGCAACACTGTTTGGGATAGCACTGTCACCAACTGCTGGTATAAATCCTAAGGGCAGTGAACCGCCCGCTGTAAGGGTGCCGTTATTACTTATTGTATAATATTCAATAACTGCGCCTGCAACAGTGTACAATCGCTTACTCCCTGGATCAAAAGCTGATATTTCAGCACCATTGGAACTGGTAATTCCACCAACTTTGGTTAAAAAGTTGCAGGAGTTTACAGGTAAGGTCTGTGCATTCAAATTAATGAAAGTAAACATTAAGCCTGCTGTAATTAAAATTCCAAAACTTTTACTGATTTTGTTTACGCCGGCTGAAGTCAGCGTTTCTAAAAACTTTTTCATATGCCATTCCTGTTTAATGATGAAAAAAAATCTGGCTAATAAAAGTAGTGGATATAAAATGCTGGGTATGGACAAATAAAAAAGTTTACAAAAAATTAATATTAGATCAACGGGTATTGATATCCTTTAGGTGTTGTTGTTAGTATCCCCTCAAACAAATCAAAAAAAAGTACACTTGAATATCTTGTAAAAAATTGTGAATAAGCAACCGATAACTGTGAATACTAACATTGCGGTAACCTTTTTGTAACAATATGGTAACCTTACTGTGGATATCAGGTGGAATACAAAATCTGACTGGTATATTTCTTAAACTATTGTGCTGCAAATGCATATAATAAAAAAAGCAGTG
>JANOGE010000136.1:0-8505 GCA_031414035.1 Chitinophagaceae bacterium
GAAGAAGCACTTGAAGCCGAGGCGCAGCGATTGCAGCGCGAGGTCGACGAATTCCTCGTCCTTGTAGCCGTTGCAGATGATGTAGCCGTTGTCGGGGTCGAGGTAGGCGAGCGCGATCAGGAGTTCAGCCTTGCTGCCGCACTCCTGGCCGTGGCCGTAGCGCGCGCCGGCGCGCGCAATCTCCTCGATGACCGCGCACTGCTGGTTGACCTTGTTCGGGAAGACGCCGTGGTACTCGGCCTTGTAGCCGAGCGACTGGATCGCGCGGCCGAAGGAATCGTTGAGCAGCGCGATCTGCGCCTCGAGCATCCAAAAGCGCCGAGGTTTTTTGACGGGTAAAAGGATGTACAGCCGATATGGCCGATCGTTCCTGTTTTTTTGACCGTGCCGTTGCTGAAGGTATAATCACAACCAATGGCCTGGGCATTATCTTCTATCACATATAAATGGTGCCTTGCTGCAATGGTCATTATCTTTTCCATATCGGCAGCATGGCCATATAAATGTACCGGTATGATCGCTTTTGTTTTAGGTGTAATGACTTGCTCAATAGCTGCCGGATCTATACAAAAAGTTTTGGGATCAACTTCAACAAAAATGGGTTTTATATGAAGTAAGGCTGCCACTTCCACCGTGGCTATATACGTAAAGGAAGGGGTGATCACTTCATCACCGGGCTGCAGGCCGAGTGCCATCATGGCTATTTGCAAAGCATCTGTTCCATTGGCACAGGGAACACAATGTTTACTGCCGTGGTAACGGGCAAGATCTCCCGCAAACTCATTCACCACGTTTCCACCAATAAACATGGAACTTTCCATTACTTCCAATACCGCTGCATCCACTTCTTTCTTTATTTTGAGGTATTGTGTTTTGGTATCCACCATTTGTAAAGGTCTCATAAGTAAAATTTATGCGGCGCAAAGATAAGGATTGCAGGAGGAATTAAGAATTTGCTGTGGCACCCGTTCCGTTTAAAAAATTGCCTTTAGATTTGTCTCAAAATAACGCTTGGGCAAATTTTTGTACAATATATTTCTTTTTGTTTACTCTATTGGAGTAAGAATGGCATCGTTGGGCAATCCCAAGGCAAAAAAATGGGTTAATGGCAGAAAGAACATTTACACAGAGATCAATTCAAAATTAAAAATTCAAAACCCGGATGATGCCAAGACGGGTTCAAAATTGATCTGGATGCATTGTGCCAGCCTGGGTGAATTTGAACAGGGCAGGCCTTTGCTGGAAGCCTTAAGAATTAATGCTTCCACAGGAAAGGCAGACCCATTAAGAATTGTATTGACTTTTTTTTCGCCGAGTGGTTTCGAAGTAATGAAGGATTACAAGGGTGCAGACTATATTTTCTACCTGCCAATGGATTCCCGGGCAAATGCAAAAAGATTTATTGATGCTATAAACCCGTCTTTGGTTCTTTGGGTAAAATATGAATATTGGTATTATTACCTGAATGCATTAAAACAACGGAATATTACTGCGATACTGGTGTCGGGGATATTCAGAGAAAATCAACCCTTCTTTAGATGGTATGGCGGGATATGGAAAAAAATGCTGTCATCATTTACTCATTTTTTTGTGCAGAACCAGGAATCAAAAGAATTACTGGCAACGATCAATTTTACAGAAAATGTTACCGTTAACGGGGATACCCGGTTTGACCGTGTGCTGGAGATCGCCAATACTTTTCAACCTGTGCCCTTTATTTCTGAATTTTGTGGCAACCATATTGTAATTGTTGCCGGCAGTACCTGGGAGGAAGATGAAATAGAATTATTACATTTTGTAAAATCACATCCCGAAATAAAATTCATCATCGCTCCGCATGAAATTGAATCCGAAAATCTAAATGATGTTAAGCAGAAATTCAAAAATTCAATTTTCTATTCAGACTGGGTAGCAGAAGGAAAATACAATAATGACCAGCCGGCAGGTTCAGCGGAAAGGCAATCCCAAAGGGCCCTGCATTCGGTCAATGTGCTCATCATTGATAATATCGGTATGCTATCCCGTTTATATAAATATGCCACCCTAAACTATGTTGGTGGAGGTTTTGGTGATGATGGGGTACATAATGTTTTAGAAGCGGCTGTGTATGGCAAGCCGGTGATCTTTGGGCCGGTATTTGAAAAATTTGATGATGCTATTGGTTTAGTTGATGAAGAAGGAGGGATCAGTGTTGGTGGCCCGATAAAATTGGAAGAAGTACTGAATACATTACTTAAAGATGAAACGGAAAGGAAAAGAAGGGGGGAAGCGGCCAAAAATTATGTGCTGGCAAATGCCGGCGCTTCCAAAAAAATAATCCGTTTCATTCAGGAAAAACGTCTTTTAACCAGTTGATAAAACTGTTTTACCAGTTCCTCGCTGTCATTCCAGCCGTTCTTAACTTTCAGTTCTCTCTGTATCCAGTATTCGGCTTCCGGAAAAATAGAAAAACCGTTTATCGTTTTTATACTTCTTTCATACGCCGCTTCATCTCCCCTGAATAATTCATTAATAAATAAGAAACGGTCATTTACGGCAATGGCTTTTCTCAGGTCTCGTATCGGTATTTCGGTAAAGGAATCACCCAGGTCTATTTTGGATTGTTTAAGTCTTTCATTTATGGAAGACGTATTGCCCCCGGCTGTTTCATTTATTTCTTTTTTACCGGGTTCTGGTTTTGGTTGATTTTGGTGAGAGAGTGTTGGTATATCTTCTTCTTCACTATTAAAAAGGATATGCGGTTTATTTTGCAGGCTGATCTTTTGTATGGCCTCTGCATTTCTTTTTATTTCTTCCAGTTCTGCTTCAATTTCGGCTTCATCAATCCTTAATACCTCAACTGTTTTTTCTTCCTTTTCTGCTTCAATATTGTTTTTTTCAGAATCCTTTTTTGGCGTGTTGGGATGAGCAACAGTTACCGCTACATTATCATTAGTAAAAACAGGGAAATTATCCGACTGCAGGTGAAGTAATTCTGCCTGTAACATCTGAACCGTAAGCAGTAATTGGCCCGGTGGCACGTTTTGTGCAAACTGTTCTTGTAATTTTTTCAGGAGCGTCTCCACTCTTTCCATGATATTAGTATACTTTTGATGCCCTGATATAAGGGAGTCAGGCGTAAAAGATAAAGTTGCGGCCCCAAGTTACAAACTGATTCTTAAAAAGTATAGTGAAATGTTTATAGAACCCAATTTTAAAGGAGAAAGGCGTGGCTGGATAGAGGTCATTTGCGGCAGTATGTTCAGCGGCAAAACGGAGGAATTGATCCGCCGATTAAAAAGAGTGAAAATTGCCAATTTAAAAGTGGAAATATTTAAGCCTTCTATCGATACCCGTTACGACCAGGTAAAAATTGTTAGCCACGATACCAATACCATACTTTCCACACCGGTCGATAATTCACAAACCATATTACTGCTGGCGCAGGATGTAGATGTAGTAGGAATTGATGAGGCACAGTTTTTTGATGCAGAGATTGCCGGTGTGTGTGAACAACTGGCTCACAGGGGTATCCGTGTAATTGTGGCTGGCCTGGATATGGATTACTTAGGCAATCCCTTTGGCCAGATGCCTAACCTTTTGGCCAGGGCCGATTATATAACCAAACTGCACGCCATTTGCCAGGTTTGCGGCAATATTGCCAATATCAGTTATCGCAAAGTAAATGAAGGAGGACAGGTATTACTCGGCGAAAAAGATGTGTATGAACCCCGTTGCAGGCTTTGTGCACAGTTAAAATGATCGTGATTGGAGTTTATATTGGAGTCCTTTAATAACTCCTGCCCACGGTATCACAAACCGCCATTAATATCGAATTATTATCATGTGCATCATGACTTTTTTCCCATAGCATAATACCATTGGCAGTCTGCTTTGCCAGTATGGCTTTCTTTTTTACCGTAACCAGGCCATTATAATAAATGGTATAGTTACTAAATCCACCACTTGTTACAATGGCAGAGTCTGATTGCGGGTTGCCACCCTTTAACAGGATATCATTATAGCTAAGTACCGTACCCGTTTGTGTTATACCACTGGGCCTTCCATAGCCGGCTATGCCTAAAACTCCTTTGGATGCCGGTAAGCCCCTGGTATTTATCCAATAATTAATGCTGGTGGTGGCCAATGTATAATCGCAATGGTGCCGGTAAGGTAATGTTATGCTATAGTCATCATACGACATAATATTAAACCAATCCACATAATTGCCCAGCCACAATTCACTTTTTATGGCATCTCTTACTGCGCCGGCATATTTTCCAGCGGTAATAGCGGCAGTTAAATAATATTTACTTCCTGTATGACAGCTATCACTTAACTGTTTCATTAATGCGGTGAATGTGATATCAGTACCATCATCGGTACGGGGAAATTCCCAATCCATGTCAACCCCGTCTAATCCATAAGTTCTTACTAAATTCATGATCTGGTTTATGAAAGAAGTTCTGCCCGTAACAGAGGATGCCATGTTTTTAAAGTCTGCAGCCATACCACTGATACTTAAAAATATTTTTGCACCATTAGCTTTGGCCTTGGTTTTTACTTCTAATAAATGACTGCTGTTGCCCAAAACAGCATCTCCAGTGGTGTTAACCGTTGCAAATGCATAATTAATAACATTACACATCCTGAATTTTATATCCGGAACCGATGCCACTGACCTGTAAGAAGGAAAATATCCCACTACATAAAACCCAAATGCAGGAGGTGGTAATATGGTTGTGTTAACCGGATTGGAAGGTGGTATTGTCTCAGACTTTTTGCATGAATAGACAAAAACGATCATCCCTCCTGCCAGAAAAAGATAGCGCAGTTGTTTGGTCATAGATTAAGTATAATGGTGTGAAGATAATCCAAAATAAAAAAGGCGCATAGTGAAATGAAAATAAATGTACATATCCTTTTATGTAATGTAGTAATTTGCAACCATGGTAAAGCGGATTTATACTTTGTTACATAAAGATGTATTGCTGGAGTTCCGGCAGAAACATACTTTCTATGGCATTTTACTGTATATCGCTTCCACCATCTTTGTACTTTATTTATCCATTGATAAACCGGAAGCTAATATATGGAACGGGTTATTCTGGGTTATACAATTATTTATTTGTGTAAATGCAGTGGCCAAAAGTTTTTTACAGGAAAGCCGGGGACGTATGCTTTACTTTTATTCCATTACTTCACCGGTTGAATTTATCATTGCAAAGATCCTGTACAATGTTGCACTGATGATAGTGATGAGCCTGCTGAGTTTATTTCTTTTTTTTATATTTTTAGAAAATCCTGTTGACAATAGCCTTTGGTTTACCGGGATTGTAATATTAGGCGGTACTAGTATCAGTATTGTATTTACATTAATGAGCGCTATTGCAGCAAAGGCACAGCAGAATGCAGCATTGATTGCCATACTCGGATTTCCGGTAATATTACCCCAGTTATTACTGCTTATGCGGCTGAGTAAAGCCGCATTTGCAGAAATTTTTAAGGAGGGGGCCGTGCTTCAGCTTTCAGGTTTGATCATTGGCCTGGATGTTTTGGTGATCGCTTTAGCCGTTATATTGTTCCCGTATCTATGGAAAGAATAGCTAATTTTTAATTGATTTTTTTTATTTCATTGTATTTGTTTATCCTAACTTAGCGGCTCTTAATAAATTTCTTTTTTTGAAGAAAAACTGGTGGAAAATATTGTCCTTTCTGTTATTGGTCTACACGGTTGTGGGTGGATTGCTGATGGATGTTCCCCGTTTATATATTCTTAACGAAACCATCCGAAACCTTTACTTTCATGTGTGTATGTGGTTTGGCATGATGATACTCTTTGGAACAAGCTTTGTTTACAGTATCAAATACCTGCGGGGTTTTAATTTACGCAATGATATTTTTGCCCATAATTTTGCTGCCGTAGGATCTTTATTTGGCATACTGGGATATGCTACCGGAACCATCTGGGCAAATTATACCTGGGTTACCGACCAGAGCCAGTCGCTGGGCAGCATATTAAAGGAGCCTAAACTTATTGGCGCTGCCATTGCCCTTTTAATTTATGGTGCTTACTTTGTTTTACGGGGTTCTTTTACCGATATGGATAAAAAGGCCAGGATCAGTGCTGTTTATAATATTTTTGCCTTTGCCATGCTGTTTCCAAGTATTTGGATAATACCACGTTTAGTTGGAAGTTTACACCCCGGTGCACCGGGAAGTGAAAGTGGTAACCCGGCACTAAACTTTAAGGATATTGACAGCCGTTTGCGTATGGTTTTTTACCCGGCCATTATTGGCTGGGCATTGTTAGGGGTATGGATTGCCACATTAAAAATAAGGTTACAATTAATTAAAGATAAATCTTTGATAAATGAATAAAATAGTTTTTAGTTTGTTGTTTGTAGTTTGTAGCTTTTTCTGCAGCAGTATTTTGTTTGCGCAAGATGCAAAACCCGAAATGGCAGATATCATGCGGAATAATGGTAAAATTTATGTGGTAGTTGCAGTATGTCTTACTATTTTGATTGGTTTATTCGTTTATGTATTTTTATTAGATAGAAAAATAAGCAGGTTGGAAAAAGGAAAAGACTAACACGGAGCATTGCCGCAAAAGGAACAAAAAGTTCAAGAGTGCGACGCCAATGAAGTTGATTGAAAATAAATGGCTGAATACAAAAAAAACTCAATCAGAGATGCTTCGTTCCTCAGCATGGCAGAAATAATGTATACCTGTTAATTATTAATAAATAACCCTTCAAATAACGATTGCTAAAATAAAAATCAATTTTATGAGTGCTCACCAGCCATACAGCTTTTTCCAGAGTGTGGAAAGAAGCTTTGATAAAGCCGCCAAATTCACCAAATGGGATCTGGGGATCTTAGAACAGATAAAAGCATGTAACAGTGTTTACCAGATGCGCTTTCCGGTAAAGCGTGATGACGGAAGTATTGAAGTAATTGAAGCTTATCGTGTACAACATAGTCATCATAAGGCGCCGTGTAAAGGCGGTATTCGTTTCAGCGATGAAGTTAACCAGGATGAAGTAATGGCATTGGCCAGCCTGATGACATACAAATGCGCTATTGTTAACGTGCCGTTTGGTGGTGCTAAAGGAGGTATTAAGATCAACCCCCGTAATTACAGCGAATATGAACTGGAAAAAATTACCCGGCGTTATACATCCGAATTGGTGAAGAAAAATTTTATTGGCCCGGGCATCGATGTTCCTGCGCCTGACTACGGAACCGGCGAAAGGGAAATGGCATGGATAGTAGATACCTATGCTTCATTAAAGCCCGGTGAAATAGATGCTGCAGGTTGTGTTACCGGTAAGCCCATTACGCAGGGTGGTGTACGTGGCCGGAAAGAGGCTACAGGACTTGGCGTCTTTTTCGGAATTCGCGAGGTATGTAATATGCCGGACCAAATGGCGGCACTGGGACTAACAACGGGTGTTAAAGGAAAAACAGTTGTAGTGCAGGGTTTAGGAAATGTGGGATACCACAGTGCACAATTTTTCAGGGAAGCAGGTGCAAAAATTATTGCATTCGCCGAGTATGAAGGTGCTATTTTTAATGCCGATGGGTTGAGCGAACTGGAAGTATTTTTACACCGGCAAAAAACAGGTTCAATATTAAATTTCCCGGGAGCTACAAACCTGAAAGTAAATACAGATGCGTTGGAACTGGAATGCGATATATTAATTCCGGCTGCCTTGGAAAATGTAATTAATATGCACAATGCCGACAGGGTAAAAGCCAAAATAATCGGGGAAGCAGCAAATGGGCCGTGTACACCGGACGCCGATGAAATATTTTTGAAAAAAGGAATTTTATGTGTGCCTGATATGTACCTCAACGCGGGTGGTGTTACCGTAAGTTATTTTGAGTGGCTTAAAAATTTGAGTCATGTACGTTATGGCCGTTTGGAAAAACGGTTTACCGAAAATTTGAATACCCGTATTTTAGGACAGATCGAATTGTTAAGTGGAAAAAAGGTTAATGAAATGGAAAGGGATATTATTATGCATGGCGCCGACGAAGTTGACCTGGTCCATAGTGGACTGGAAGAAACAATGAGTGCGGCAACCAGGGAGATCATGCATATCTGGAAAAGTAACCCCGAAATACCGGATATGCGTACAGCTGCATATGTAAATGCTATCAATAAAGTAGCCAACAGTTATGTGGAATTAGGCATATTTCCATAATAAAATGGAACATTGTATGCCAGTTTTTCTTTACAGTATTTGGGTAAATTCTCAATAATAATTTGTCTAAGAACATCAACGATCACGCGTTCCTTTTCCGGAAGCCAATCCCAGAATTCTAACAGTGAATTGAATTTTATTCCATTTTGAAAACTCATTTTATTATAGTCTTTAAAATGAGAATACCATACATCTTATTCCTGGATGATAAGATCCCCTGTTATTCTGAAAATTTTATTAGTTAACACCGTTAGTTTTGCCCCGGCAGAAATGACCTGGGCCCTGTTTAAAACACATTCTACTCCAGGTGGCG
>JANOGE010000137.1:0-7556 GCA_031414035.1 Chitinophagaceae bacterium
GAAATCTTCAAGGCGTATCAGACGAGTCAAAAATCCATCAACGAATAAAAAAGTCTTCAAATGGATTTTGCTTGCTAAATAACCGTAAACAATTTCATTTATCCATCTTAAAATCGTCCTGCGATCCTGAAAACCTCTAGAGAATTTTTGTCCATCAAAATTTAAAATTCTCGGCATAATAGAGCAATCAACTTAATGGGAATCATGCAACAATTCAATCAATTTCAAATGCCAATTGGATAATCAGCATTGCTAATGTGACTTTTCCTGTGTGGCATTTTTCATTTTAAAAATATTTTACAGGATAATTGTTGGCAACTTTTATAATAAAAATTCACATGAAATATAAAATATTTGTTGAGGGTTAAGAAACTCTACATCAATTATTGATTGCACCGCACAATTATTTTTCAACAACAACAAGCTAGAAAATTAAACGATCCCATCGTTTGGAATTTCCTTAACCCTTTTTTTTCGTCGTCCTTCTCGTCACTTTTTGCCCTTTTCAATCAAACTCTAATGAAATGTTTATTAAAATATCTTTTGTTTGCCCGTTAAAAGGAGAGGAGGGAGAAATGATCTGTGCTTGCTTGATTAATATCTTCATTATTTAAAAGAGATTTAGCAAATATCATAAAAAAAAGTCAGGTAATGAAACCTGACTTATAATTTGTCGGGATGACAAGATTCGAACTTGCGACCCCACGCCCCCCAGACGTGTGCGCTACCGGGCTGCGCTACATCCCGAAATATTAAAATGGATGACAAAAGTAAATGAATTTATCATATGTCTGAAATATTACCTGTAAGTAAGTTAACCACGGGTAATAAAAATTTATAAAGCTTATTACAAAATGTTAAGTAAAAAATATACTAGTTCAAGGGAGTAAATAGTATAAACTTTTTTTGTAAATAAATAAATTGATAGAATAAAAATAAAATGTGTAATTTGTTTTAGAAAGGTATTTTTTAGTAAAAAAGTATCAATTTTAAAAATCACCAAAACTAATATTTATGATCATAAAAAAAGTTAGCATATTAATGGTTTTTACATTGATAACCTTGGCTGTTTATTGCCAGCCCCAAAAAAACGCCTCTGAAGTGGCTTATGTTAATAAACAAATTAGCCTCGAAGTTAAGCAAGGCAGAACAGAACTAGAAGCCTTTCAAATAATTCAACGTACCATGTTAAGCTATTTTGATGTATTAGAAAGTTCTGATAAAAATGCCCAGTATTTCCGTACAGCGTGGGTGGGTTCCAAGGGATTGGCTGGAAAAAAGGGCGTAAGCCGTATACGTGTTATTATTTCAAAAAATAGTGAAAATCCCCTTTCTTATAGAATGAAATTTAATGCAGAAAGGGCTCCCAAAGGCACCGCATATGAAAATGATACAAAGTTTGAACCATGGAACTTCATACCGAGAAAATATGAAGAATTTTATAATGAGATGGTACAAAGCCTTAAAAATTAGTGATTAAATATTCTCCCTCAATCAGGCAGTTGTAATTTTGTTACAACTGCTTTTTTATGTTTTCAGCGTCATACTTTTAAATTGTATTTTCTATATCCTTAATCATACTTTCGTTAGCCAAATCTTTATTTGTTATTTTTGATAAAAATAGCCGGCAATTCAGCCTTAAAAATTCAGCTTATGGCCAATATTTTAATCATTGACGACGAAAAATCCATCCGTAAAACCTTATCTGAAATTCTCAGTTACGAAGGATATAAAATTGATGAAGCAGGTGATGGTGAAGAAGGGTTAAAAAAATTTTCTGAAAAATCCTATGATGTGGTTCTGTGCGATATCAAAATGCCTAAACTGGATGGAATTGAATTTCTGGACAGGTCAAAAGAGATAAATCCTGACGTTCCGGTTATCATGATCAGCGGACATGGAAATATTGATACCGCTGTGGAAGCCGTTAAAAAGGGAGCTTTTGATTATATCAGCAAGCCGCCCGATCTTAACCGTTTGCTCATCACGTTGCGTAATGCTTTGGATAAGCAAAACCTGGTTACCGAAACCAAAGTTCTGAAACGTAAGGCAGGTAAGGCTTTAGAGATGGTGGGCAACAGTGGCCCTATAAATAAAATAAAAGATACCATTGAAAAAGTGGCACCAACAGATGCCCGGATTTTAATAACGGGCGAAAATGGTGTGGGTAAAGAATTAGTGGCAAGGTGGATACATGAAAAAAGTAACCGCAACAGTGGCCCGATGGTGGAAGTGAATTGTGCAGCCATACCGGGTGAGTTGATAGAAAGTGAATTATTTGGCCACGAAAAAGGTTCATTTACATCGGCTATTAAACAACGTATCGGCAAATTTGAAACAGCAAATGGTGGAACTATCTTTCTGGATGAGATCGGTGATATGAGCCTGAATGCCCAGGCAAAAGTATTGCGTGCCTTGCAGGAAGGTAAGATCACAAGGGTTGGTGCCGAAAAAGATATCAACGTAGATGTAAGGGTTATTGCCGCAACAAATAAAGACCTGCTGAAGGAAGTGGATGAAAAAAATTTCCGGCTGGATCTTTATCACCGGCTGGGTGTTATCATCATTCATGTGCCTTCATTGAATGAGCGCAGGGATGATGTCCCTGTTTTAGTTGAGCACTTTCTTGATATTATTGCCGGTGAATACGGCCAGCCCAAAAAAGTGGTAGAAAAAAAAGCAATGGATGCTTTACAGGCTTATAACTGGACGGGGAATATCCGCGAATTGAGAAATGTAGTTGAAAGACTGATCATCTTATCGGGCAAAACGATCAGCCTGGAAGATGTTGAGAATTACGTTTTACCAAAAAAGTAATACGTAATGGCATAAGTTGTATTTAAAAAGGTTGTACCCCCTGTTTTAAGCAGGGTCTCGATAAAATAAATTACAAAAAATTTAAGTTCTCCGCCTGCTGGCGGACAATAGGGTATGAAAACTATTTATTGTATAAGTGGATTGGGCGCAGATGAACGGGCTTTTGCCAAATTGGATGTTAAAGGATATGAATTAAAAGTTATCCATTGGCTGATGCCTCTGGAAAATGAAACACTGCACCAATATGCCGAAAGGATGCGGTCAGGTATTACCGAAGACGATCCGACACTGATGGGCCTATCCTTCGGCGGGATGTTATGTACAGAAATTGCAAAACAAATTCAGGTAAAGAAAATAATCATCATATCCAGCATAAAATCCTCCAATGAACTACCGCTATGGATGAAAACCGTTGCAAAACTCAGGCTCCATAAAATAATCCCTTTGCGGTCAACCAGGCTTACCCAGCCTATCCAAAACCGTATGCTGGGGGTTTCCACAAAAGAAGAAAAAAACCTGGTTAGCCAGTTCAGAAAAAGAGTAGATCTGCCGTATACCACCTGGGCGGTTGATCAGGCCATCAACTGGAAAAATGAGTGGGAACACCCTGAAATCTTTCACATTCACGGTGATAAGGATAATATGTTCCCCATAAAAAATATTAAACCGACCTACACCATAAAAAATGCCGGGCATTTTATGATCATGAACCGGGCGGCAGAAGTAAGCCAATGTATCAATACGATACTTTGTACCACCTAGTCTCTTTAACAACATGTACAGCTTTATGGAAGCCGGGTTTGAATCTTTATGTTAAACATTTCAAAACATTATTTGTCCGATTCTTTATCAAACGGTTAATTATGGTATTTTTGGCACTATTAAAAAATAACGCATGAGTATAGGCTGGATAATTTTTATTGTTGGCGCCATTGGCTGGCATATTGGAATGTACGGGATGTTTAAAAAAGCGGGTATGGATGGCTGGAAAGCAATTGTTCCCTTTTATAATACCTGGTGCATGATACAAAAGATGGAGCTGAAAAAATACTGGTTCTTTTTTCAGTTTGTCCCCATTGCCGGGCAATTTATTACCATCTGGATATGTATAAAATTTGTTGAGCATTTTGGCCGTTTTGGTTTTTGGCATCATGCCGCAGCCGTTTTTTTCCCTTTTCTTTATTTCCCATACCTGGGCTTTTCAAAAAATGAAAGATATGCCGGTATCTCTGTTGTAAAAAATTATAAAAAATCAACTGCAAGAGAATGGCTTGATGCAGCAGCCTTTGCCATAGTTGCGGCTACCCTCATACGTACTTTTGTATTTGAGGCCTATACCATTCCAACACCGTCAGAAGAAAAGACATTATTGGTAAATGATTTTTTGTTTGTGAGTAAATCAACCTATGGCCCCCGAATACCCAATACTCCCATTGCGATGCCGTTTGTTCATCATACCCTGCCCTTTTTGAATGTTAAATCGTATACTGAATGGATACATATTCCTTACACAAGATGGTTTTCCAGTCCCGTAAAAAGAAATGATGCCATGGTATTTAATTTCCCGGTTAATGATACACTCATCAATGATGAAGTAAATTTTGGCAGCCGGGTTACCTATTATGATGCGGTGAGACAGATGGGCCGGGAAAGGGTTTGGCAGGATTATGGTGACCAGATCATAACAAGGCCGGTTGATAAAAGAGAGAACTTTATTAAAAGGTGTGTGGGAATAGCAGGAGATACAATACAGATCATAAATGGTAAACTGCACATTAATGGTAAACCGGAAGATCATTTTCCACAATCACAACGGTATTATTTGTTACAGGTTCCCGAAGGAATATACCTTGATAAAGAAAAACTCCATGACCTGGGAATTGATATCCGGGAAGAGCAAGGTGATCTTCAGCAGGTTAAAAATAATTCATTCCTCGTAAATATTACCAATTCCGAAAAAGCAAAACTGAAGTTGCCAAAAGATTATATTTTATCAGATTATATTATGGATCACCGGAATGATCTGTTTCCGTATTACAGTGATACCACCGGGAAAAACTGGTCAGCAGATAATTTCGGGCCGTTATGGATTCCAAAGAAAAATGCAACTATTAAATTAACCCCTGATCAACTTATCCGGTATCAGCGTTGTATACAAGTATATGAAGGCAATACGGTTGAAAGCAGGGGAGGTAAATATTTTATAAATGGGAAAGAAACCGATAATTATACGTTTAAAATGGATTATTTCTGGCTGATGGGTGATAACAGGCACAATTCGCTGGATAGCCGTTTTTGGGGTTTTGTACCCGAAGACCATGTGGTGGGCAAGGCATCACTGATCTGGTTCAGTTGGGAAAACGGACCAAGATGGAAACGTTTATTCCAATGGATAAACTAACTAACTTTAAATAACACCATATCCTTCCGCAGCAATACCGGGAGGATTTTTTTTGTGTGAAAGAAAATAGTCTAAATTTAGGTCATGAATAAAGAAGAATACCAGTTTACGTATGATGTATACCGGTCGGTTGACGAGCTGAATGAAGAGGATGCCTGGCTGGTAAACGAGGCCAGGGAAGTAACCTCTGCAGCCTATGCACCATATTCTAATTTTAATGTAGGTGCCATTGCCAAGATGACTAATGGGGAAATTGTGGCAGGTACTAACCAGGAAAATGCTTCTTACCCGGTAGGCCTTTGTGCCGAAAGGGTCTTATTATCATCTGCTGCTACCTTATATCCTAATATTGCCATTGATACCATTGCCATCAGTTATGACAATACGAACGGCGAAAGCAATCATCCCATTTCTCCATGCGGTATCTGCCGGCAAAGTTTAGTGGAATATGAAGAGCGGGTGAAACAACCGATCCGTTTGATCTTAAGCGGGATGGAAGGGAAGGTTTTTATTGTAGAAAAATCGAGTTTACTTTTACCGCTTTCTTTTGGAAGTGTTGATCTAAAATAAGGTTTGTACCCCATTAGCAATTTTCCCCTCGTGTTCAAGCAGCCATTTTTTGCGCCACAGGTCACCACTATAACCAACTAATTCACCATTAATGCCAATTATCCGGTGGCAGGGCACAATGATACAAACACTGTTGTTTCCGTTAGCCGTACCTACGGCCCTGATCGCCTTAATATTTCCAATCCGCTTGCTGAGTTCCATATAGCTGATGGTACGGCCAAATGGGATCTTACACAATTCGGCCCAAACCTGTTGTTGAAATTCGGTTCCAACCTGAGAAGTATGTATGGTAAATTCTGTTCTTTTTCCGGCAAAATATTCATCCAGTTGTTTGATGCAATTTTTTGTGACAATGGACTTGGGCTTTACAAAGCTGAGTTCTTCTTCATTTATTTTTGCCCCTTTCCAGGAGTTCACAAATAAAACATCGGAAATGGCACTACCGGTGCTTCTGATCTCCAGAATACCCAGTGGTGATTGATAATATATGATCTCTACATTCATACCGGATGCAAGGTACAGGAAACCGGAAGAAGGATACAAGATACAAGATACAAGATACAGGATACAGGATGCAGGATACAGGATACAAGATACAGTATGCAGGAAACAGGATTCATTTGAAAAAGGGTTTAACGAATAAGGACATTTCCGGTATCCTGGCCTTATCTCATTTTCATTACCCTATTTTACTTCCGTTTTTTACATGTAGGGAAGGCTGTAACAAAACCACCTCATTATTTTCATTATAAACACCCAATACCAGGCATTCGCTAAAAAAATGGGCGATTTGTTTTACGGGGAAATTAATAACAGCGATCACCTGCCTGCCAATCAATTCTTCTTTTTTGTACAGTGAGGTTATTTGTGCAGATGATCTTTTTATACCCAGTTCACCAAAATCTATAGAAAGCTGATAAGCGGGTTTTTTGGCACCATGAAAATCACTGGCCTCAAGAATAGTTCCGGCACGGATATCTATTTTTTCAAAGTCATCCCAGGTGATCATAATGCTTCAACTTTAAGAACGGCATCTAAATTCAACCTTCCGAAAATGTGCGGAAACTCTTCGTTTAATGAAGCAGAAAAGGCATAGGTAAAAGGAGATGTAAGTTTATGTTCATCAATATGTAATACCAACAGGTCGGTATGCCCGGTAAAATATCTTTCTAAAACACCCTTTACCTGACCGGCCTTGCTGGCATGTATAAAACCTTCTGCGGTAAGAGATGCCGCTTCGTAAAAACCCTGCTGCTCTGCCTTTTGCCAGTTTTTACGGCTAAGTACATGGTAGATCATTCGTCCAGTAAATTTGCCAATAAAAGTAATTCATCCATTTTATACCGGTTGCGGTCATTATCAAAACACTTGCTTAATTCTTCCAGTAAAAACTGTATAATGCGTTTGTTACTCAGCTGCCGGAAATAAGAGGGAACCGGCGGAACCGATATTCTTTTGAAATAGGCTTCTACATCTTTATGGCTATACATCTGGCCATTCAGCGGATCAATATAAAAATTAATTTTTTCTGATGCATGGCCAACAGGATTCAGCAGATCGTGCTGCAGGTCTAAATAGGCCATTATAAACTGCCTGGGATCGCGACGACCGTCTGGGAGTGTTACGCGACGCTGCCCCAGGTCTCCAGTATGGACAAGACCCTCGTCCGCGTGCTGGCGGTCGCCGCCAAGGGGCCCCAGGGGCTGATCCGGGTCGGCGTCTCCGTGGCCTGCCTCGAGAGCACCCTCCACGTCGTGCGCATCCTGGA
>JANOGE010000138.1:0-1742 GCA_031414035.1 Chitinophagaceae bacterium
ACCATCCTGCTGTTAGTAAGAAATGTAAAAAGTCCATGCTGAAATGTACATTAAATAAGGACTTTTAAAAAATAACTGCGATTATATCTAAAACCTATATCTTTGCGCATTATTAATACAATACAAATTTAAAAATGGACACTAAACAACAAGGCACCGTTAAGTTTTTCAATTCTGAAAAAGGATTCGGTTTTATTAAGCACAATGACTCAAACAAAGAAACTTTCGTTCACGTAAGTGGATTAATAAGCGATATTAAAGAAGGCGACAGCGTTGAGTTCGATTTGCAGGAAGGCAAGAAGGGAATGAACGCAGTAAACGTACAGGTAGTAGGATAAAACCTTAGTATCAAAACCTTTCAGGGCTATTCATTTATGAATAGCCCTTATTTTTTATACTTCCCTGAAGTAAATCATTAATTTTTTGCAAAAAAACAAAATGATACACTTTAAGTTGGCGTTAAGCTATAATTTTACTTCCTAATTAAAATACACCAATGAAAAGGTTATTTATTGCACTTGTGGCCTTATGTATTTCGGGTATCGGGTATTCCCAGACCGGATTAAGCATGCAGGCTGATCATGGTAAGATCAAGCTTAACAAAGGTCAGAAATTTACAGTTGAAAGTTCCATCGACATAGAAGCCAGTTTATCAATGGGTGGAGATATGACCAGTAACACTTCCACGGTAAATACCTTAGAAGTTAAAAACACGACCGAAAAAGACTATACCATCATCAATACGCTTACCCGGCTCAAATTGAATACCATGATGATGGGACAGTCGACCAATTATGATTCTGAAAATAAAGAAGGCAATAGTGCTGAATTTGCCGGAATGCTCGACGACAAACTGAACAAACCGGTTGATATCGTTATCAACAACCGCACCGGTTTGCCTGTAACAGAAAAGAAAAATACAAAGAAATCCGATACCGACGAATCTGTTGCCGCCGGTGATATGATGAAAATGTTTTCTGATAATTCGGAAGATGCCATCGTTGCTTCTGCTTTTCAAATAATACCTACAGGCAAGAAAACCGGCGATAGCTGGTCGGATACTACTGTTGAAAAAGATTTACAAATGGTGCGCAGGTTTACACTTAAGTCTCATACAGATGATGAAGCTGTTGTTCTGTTAGACGCATTTGCATCAGCAGTTAATAAACTCAATTTCATGGAAATGGAATTTGAAATTAAAACCAACACCAAAACCACCGGTGAGATCGTATCAGATAGCAAAACAGGCTTGGTTAAAAAAAGAATAACAGTTGCCGATATCTCCGGAAGTTTTCAAATGATGGGTCAGGATATGCCTATTAGTGCGAAATCAAATACAACCAGTATTTATAAATAAGGTTGTTATTTACAGTTCATTCTTGTGGCTGACATAATATGCCGGGTAGTATTTTCCTGTACAAATAACACGACCATATAATTTTCGCGACTGTTCCCCGCAGGCAATGCTAAAGTGAAATGTCCGGTCGCACCGGTTATTTTTTTAGTCTTAAAATCTCTTACTATATTATAATTAGTGAGCACCCGTCCGCGGTTCTCTCCTGCTTTGATCTGTGTACTGCTATTTTTTTGAACCAATACGGCGTTTACCTCTGTATTCGAAAAAAGGTTACTCACCTGGTATTCAACCTGAACCTTGTTATCGGTTACCTGAATGCCGGTAATACTTATTTGAACTGCCGTTTCTTTTTTGAGGTATTCACTAACTATTGTTGCAATTTTAC
>JANOGE010000139.1:0-48895 GCA_031414035.1 Chitinophagaceae bacterium
GAACCATTCTGCCACCAAAGCAAAAACTGTTTTTCCAAATGTTGAATACCATGGTGTGGATATGGAACGGGATTACAATAACAGCGAAACTGATCTTAAACTAATGGATGCTTTTTATCTGATGGATCTCACCAAACTGGATTTCTCAGCTATTCCCGATCATTATTTTGATGCTGTTTTAATGGTGCATGTAATTGAACATTTGTATAATGGTGATGAAGTGGTAAAAGGATTGTTGCCCAAACTTAAAAGCGGCGGATATATGTATATGGAGTATCCCGGTGAAAAAAGTACCCGTTTACCTTCCATGAATGGTTCATTGAATTTTAAGGACGACCCGACTCATGTGCGGGTATATTCAGTAGCTGAGTTATCAAAAATATTTGAAGCAAATGGATGTATGGTTTTACGGAAAGGGCTCAGGCGGAATATATGGTTTATACTGGCGATGCCTTTCAGAATTATAAAATGCTGGCTAAGCGGAAAAAAAGTACAAGGGAATATTTTTTGGGACCTCCTTGGGTTTGCAGAGTTTGTTTGGGCGAGGAAGAATTGAAAACCGATACTGGATTCTCGGCACTTGATTCTTGATGAAAAAATAAGGCTGCATGTAAAGATTATTCCAAAACGCTAAATCCAGTATCCAGTATCAAGTATCCAACAAATCCGGCCTTCGTTCTTCAGTTCTTTTCACAGCCTGTTCATGACGCCATTCTTCAATTAATTTATGATTACCGCTCAGTAAAACGTCCGGTACTTTCCATCCACGGAATTCTTCGGGCCTGGTATAAACAGGAGGGGCCAATAAATTATCCTGGAAAGAATCTGTGAGGGCAGAGGTTTCGTCATTCAAAACCCCGGGTATCAGCCTGCCGATGGCATCAACCAAAACAGCCGAACCCAGTTCGCCGCCACTCAATACATAATCACCTATTGAAATTTCTTTGGTAATAAAATGATCCCTCACCCGCTGATCAATTCCTTTATAATGGCCGCATACCAGCAACAGATTATTTTTTAAAGAGAGCCGGTTCGCCATTTTCTGGTTAAAAGTTTCCCCATCCGGCGTTAAAAATATTACTTCATCATAAGTGGTTTCTTTTAAAAGGCTTTCAATGGCATTTACCAATGGTTCTATCATCATTACCATGCCGGCGCCACCACCAAAAGCATAATCATCTACCTGTGCCCTGGCATAAGTGGTGTAGTTCCTTACATTAATAACATTCACTTCCAGCAACCCTTTATCTTTTGCCCGTTTTAAAATAGAATGTGCAAAAGGGCTTTGCAACAGATCCGGAACAACAGAGATGATATCTATTTTCATCTTGCAAAGGAAATGAATAATGAACAGAAAACAAGCCCGCCCTGATGACGGGTCGGACGGGGAATTTTGATTGAAGAAGTTAAAAATCCATAAAACCTTCCAGGTCTCTTATATCTCTTTTTGTTGGCCTTCCCTGTTTGCTCATTCTTTTACCCGTATGAAAAGTGGCCGCCTGGAATTTTATACGGTCAAGTTCCTCTGCAGGGGTTATATCTTCGTAATAATTTACCGCCTCACTGTATTGTACCCGGTGCTGTAATAATGCCGTTACTTTTATTACCCAACGCTTATTTACGGTCTTTACTTCATATTCATCACCTATATGTACGGTTTTAGATGCTTTGGCATTGTCCTTATTATTTTTTATCTTGCCCCCATCACAGGCATCTGCTGCCTGGCTACGTGTTTTAAAGAGGCGAATGGCCCACAAGTATTTGTCCAGCCGCAACTTTTCTTTTTCCATTATTCAAAATTAAATCCTTTTGTAATAATGCTGATCAATGAATGGGTTATTTACATAATTTTAGTTATCTAAAACAATAAGTATGACGTTAAGACATTTTAAAATTGTTATTCTTTTTCTATGTACAACCCAATTGGCTTTTGCCCAGGGCAGGGGCAAAATAAACTGGACAGTGGATGGTAATGCATATACCACGATAATTGAAGGGAGCATTGTAAAGGTCGATCCAAAAACAAATACGGAGGTTATTATTGTAAGAAAAGAACAACTTACGGTTCCAGGTTCTGCAAATGCATTAACACCACAATCCTATATGTTCAATAACAATAATACCAGGTTGCTGGTTTTTACCAATACGGCCAAAGTATGGCGGTACAATACCAGGGGCGATTATTGGATACTTGATATTATTGCCAATAAATTGAAACAATTAGGCAAGAACCTTTCTGCCCAATCGCTGATGTTTGCAAAATTTTCACCCGACGGAAGAAAATGTGCTTATGTGAGTGACCATAATTTGTATGTGGAGGAGATAAACACAGGTGTGATTACCAAACTTACCAGGGATGGCAGCAGGAAATTAATTAACGGAACCTTTGACTGGGTATATGAAGAAGAATTTGGTTGTCGGGATGGTTTCAGGTGGAGCCCTGATGGAAGTAAGATAGCCTTTTGGCAGGTAGATGCTACAAAAATAAGAGACTATTTTATGCTGAATACGACCGACAGTAATTATTCACAGGTTATTCCGGTGGAATATCCAAAGGTTGGTGAATCGCCCTCGCCGGTGAGGATCGGCGTAGTAAGCGTTGATAATGGGATAATACGCTGGATGGATATTGAAGGCGACCCTCAACAAAATTACCTGCCCCGGATGGAGTGGTCGGGTTTAAATGAATTAGTTGTACAGCAACTGGACCGAAAACAACAGGAAAGTAAATTAAAATACTGTAATACCTCAGATGGAAGCAGCCGTACTTTTTGGGCAGAAAACAATGATACCTGGATAGATCTGAATGCAGATGACCCTGGTGGTTGGAACTGGGTAAATAATGGACAGGATTTTATTTGGATAAGTGAAAAAGACGGGTGGCGGCATATTTATAAAATAAGCCGTGACGGCCGGACGGAGACACTTTTAACCAAAGGCAATTATGATATTGGCGAAATAAAATGTATAGATGCAACGAATAACTATATTTATTTTTCCGCCTCACCAAATAATGCAACACAATCGTATTTATACCGGGTGAATATTGAAAAAACCAACATGATACAAAAAGTAAAAAAATGGGTAGCCAAACCAAAGGCTGAGCCTGAATTATTAAGTGCAGCAGAACTGGCAGGAACGCATACATATAGTATTTCTCCTAATGGAAAATATGCCACACATTCTTTTTCCAGTCATAATGTGCCTGATGTGAAGGAATGGATAACCCTGCCCGATAATAAACCTATCAACCTGGTAAAAAATATAGCCACCACCATTAAAACAGACAGCAACATCAATGTTGAGTATGTGAAAATTGTTACCGGTGATAATATTACACTGGACGCATGGATCAACAAGCCTCTGCATTTTGATTCTACCAAAAAATACCCGGTGGTATTTTATGTTTATGGCGAGCCGGCAGGTTCTACAGTAATGGACAGCTATGGCAATCATGATAATTTTTTATATAGTGGCGATATGAGGGCTGATGGCTATATACAGGTGGCCATAGATAACCGTGGCACACCCATGCTGAAAGGTGCTGCCTGGCGAAAATCCATTTACAGGAAAATAGGAAACATAAATGTTGTTGACATGGCCATGGGCTTTAAAAAATTAATGGAAACGAATACCTATTTTGATAAAGACAGAATTGCGGTATGGGGATGGAGCGGAGGCGGGTCATCAACATTAAATCTCCTGTTCAGGTATCCCGATATTTTTAAAACAGGAATAGCCATAGCTGCAGTGGCCAACCAATTGTTTTATGATAATATTTACCAGGAACGGTATATGGGCCTGCCACAGGAAAATAAAGAAGATTTTATAAATGGTTCGCCGGTTACTTATGCTAAAAATTTAAAGGGGAACTTATTATACATTCATGGAACCGGTGATGATAATGTTCATTTCAGCAATGCTGAAGTTTTGGCGAATGAATTAATAAAACACAATAAACAGTTTCAGTATATGCCTTACCCTAACCGAACCCATGGTATTTCGGAAGGGGAAGGAACTTCCGTGCATTTATCAACCTTATATACTACTTATTTAAAAACGCATTGTCCCCCGGGATCAAGATGATAAAAAAAAGAGGGGCGGTTGATAAAACGGTCCCTCTTTTTATATTTTGTGTTACACTCTTTCTCCGTGCTGGCTCATATCCAGGCCTTCCTTTTCTTTTTCTTCATTAACCCTCAGGGGTGTAATTAAGTCGGTGATCTTTAATAATAAAAAGGTACCGCCAAAAAAAAAAGCAGAAACGGCGATCATGGTTACTAATAAACAAAAAATTCATTTTTGTATGAATGTCTTTAATCCTTATGAATTGATACTGATCAGTCGTAGTATAAATAAGAGCATAAAAAATAATTCAATTGGTAATGCGATCATTTTATTCTTACCATGGTAATAACTGCTGATTAAAAACTTTTGTTGAATTTTTACAATAATATCCTGAACTTTACTTTTACAAAACTGTAATATGAGAAAACTATTCCTTTCACTTAGCTTAATGATAAGCAGTTATTTATTAATAGCCCAACAAACCTATACCATTAAGGTTGTAGATGCTAAAAGCGGAAATCCTATATCCGATGCCTCTTTAAAAATAAGATCTACGGGAAAAGGGTCAAGCTCTAAAGCGGATGGCACCGTTAAACTGCAGGCAGCTGCCAATGATATGCTGGAGATCAGCAGCATCGGTTATAAAGACCAGGAACTAAAGTTAGGAAATGCGGCAATTATAACCATCATGCTTGAACCTTCATCTGTTGATATCGGGGATGTAGTGGTTGTGGGGACCCGTGGTGCACCCCGTGCAAAAATTGAAACAGCTGTACCGGTTGATGTAATCAGGATTAACCAGGTGGGTCTGCCTACTGCTAAAATGGATCTTACTTCAGTTTTGAATATGGCTGCACCTTCTTTCAATTATAATAAACAAACAGGTGCCGATGGTGCCGATCATGTTGACCTGGGTACCTTGCGTGGACTGGGTCCGGATCAGACTTTGGTACTGATCAATGGCAAACGCCGCCACCAGACAGCCTTTGTAGCTTTATTTGGTACAAGGGGAAGAGGTAATTCAGGTGCTGATCTGAATGCATTTCCACAATCAGCTGTAGACCGCATCGAAATTTTAAGAGATGGTGCATCGGCACAGTACGGTTCAGATGCCATGGCAGGCGTTATGAATATCATTCTCAAAAAAAATATCAATCAATGGTCAATTAATGCCGGTTGGGCAGGTTATTATGATACTAAATTTAATCCGGCCAGGTTTAATGAAGGGAATCAATATGTTTCCGGTAAAAAAATTGATGGAAATACTTTTTCTTTTTCAGCAAATAATGGTTTTGCACTGGGTAAGAACGGAGGCTTTGTAAATATTTCAGTGGATTTTTTAACACATGGAAAAACATACAGGCAGGCAGATACTATTGACTGGCAAACGGATAAAAATGCATTGCCTTATATTAATCCTTACCGCCGGGCATTTGGAGATGGCTCCATCGATACTTATGGTGCTATGTATAATCTGGAGATACCAACCAGCGCAAAAAAGAAAACTACTTTTTATTCTTTTGGAGGATATAATTATAAAGCTTCAGATGCTTTTGCATACAGCAGAAACTGGAGTGCCAGGCCACAACGTTTTCCTGTTGATTTAAATGGTGATCTTTTGTATGATCCCAATATCATGCGTACGACCAATGACGGTGAAATATATTATAATCCACACATTCAAACCAGGATCAAAGACTTTTCAATTGCAGCCGGTGTTAAAGGAACATGCCACAACTGGAACTGGGATTTAAGTAATACGGTAGGCAGAAATGATTTTCATTTTTACGGAGATAAAACTTTTAATGCCTCAATATTCATGATACCGGGGGCTCCACTGCCCACCCATTTTGATGATGGGGGGTTTAACTTTTTGCAGAATACATTAAACCTGGATGTAAGCAGGTCTTTCAGCTCTGTTGCACAGGGCCTCAATCTTGGCCTTGGTGCTGAGTATCGTTATGAACATTATGGTATTTACGCTGGAGAAGAAGCTTCTTACAAAAGTTATTACCCCGATACGTTGTTTTATCCAAATGTAGGAGAGTTCAGGACTCCGGCTGCGGGTTCGCAGGGTTTCCCCGGTTTTAAACCGGAAGATGCCATAAAATCTCACCGTTCCAATATCAGTTTATACGCCGATGTTGAGTTGAATGCAACAAAAGAATGGTTACTGGATGGTGCCATCCGTTTTGAAAACTATTCCGACTTTGGATCTGTAGCTACTTTTAAATTTGCAACACGTTACAAGGTTGCTCATAATTTTAATATCAGGGGGTCGGTAAGTACCGGCTTCAGGGCGCCTTCTTTGCAACAGGTCAATTTCAGTAATACATTAACTTCTTTCAGTGGCGGTAATTTGGTTAATGCACTATTTGCCCGCAATGGAAGTTCCATTACAAAAGCTGCCGGCATCCCTGACCTGCAGGAAGAAACGTCTGTAAATGGAAGTATCGGCTTTGCCTGGAAACCCATTCCCGGTTTAACTTTTACAATGGATGGATATATTGTAAAAGTAAAAGACAGGATCGTGGTATCGGGTTTATTCAGTGCTTCTGATCCTACTTTACCACCCACTTTTATTTCGCAGATACCTGCCGATGTGGCAACGGTACAGTTTTTTGCCAATGCTGTTAATACGACTAATTACGGACTGGATATTGTTGCAGATTATTCCAAAAAATGGGGGAATAACAGAATTAAAGCATTGTTGGCTGGTAATTTTCAACAAATGAAAGTGGATAAAATAAATGTACCCTCTGCATTGAAAGGTACGGTTTTAAATCAAAAAACTTTTTTCAGCGACAGGGAGGAAGCCTTTTTACTGGCCTCTGCTCCAAACGCCAAGTTTAATCTGAGCCTGGAATATAATTTAAAAAAATTCGGTGTGGGTACCCACCTTACTTATTTCGGTAAAATAAAATTATTGGGTTTTGGTGATGCCACGGCCGACAATCCGAATCAAACCGGTATAAACCCCCAGGTACCCACTGATGCTGATCCGAATGTGTATGTTCCTGAAACATTCAATTTCAAAGGAAAAATGATTGCAGATGTTTTTGCTTCCTACAATATCACTAAAAAAATAGCTGTATTTATCGGAGTTGATAATGTATTTAATGTGCATCCCGATCTTGGCGTAAATCCACAGGCAAAAGGCTGGTTTGGAGATAATGAATCAGGTGGTGCATGGGATAGTGTGCAAATGGGGTTTAACGGTAGAAAATTATTTACAAAACTGTCTTTTAATTTTTAAGATATCACCGGAATAAAATAATTTTAAAGGCACTGGGTTCAGTGCCTTTTTAAATCCTGATAGTTATTTATATGAAAAAGAACAAACAGTCATTCTTATCTCTCCTTTCTTTTTTATTGATCGCTGAAATTTCATTTGCACAAAACAAGATCGTGGTCTTTCAGTCTGATTTTGGATCAAAGGATGGGGCTGTATCTGTTATGAAAGGGGTTGCTATGGGTGTGTCCCCCGATCTGAAATTATTTGATCTTACCCACGAAATTCCTGCATACAATATCTGGGAAGCGTCTTATCGCCTTGAACAAACAGTTCCCTATTGGCCGGCAGGCACCGTCTTTGTTTCAATTGTTGATCCCGGAGTAGGAACAGAAAGAAGATCGGTTGTACTAAAAACAACTTCAGGGCATTATATTGTTACACCCGATAATGGTACACTCACTTTAATTGCACAATCTTTGGGTATTGCAGAGATAAGGGTAATTGATGAAGCTGTTAACCGAAGAAAAGACTCCGAAAAATCGTATACCTTTCATGGACGTGATGTATATGCATACACGGGGGCAAGACTGGCTGCCGGTGCCATTACATTTGAACAGGTGGGAAAAGAGTTGCCAAAAGAGGTTGTACGTATTCCATACCAGAAAGCCATATGGGAAGAAAAAAAGATCAAAGGCACCATTTCGATACTAGACGTGCAGTTTGGAAATATCTGGACAAATATACCTGCTGATCTTTTCCATAAATTAAATGTAAAGACCGGGGATCTGTTGCAGGTAACTATTTATAAAAATAAACCCGATGGCTATCGGGTAAAAAAGTACGAGGGCAGTATGCCTTACAGCGAAACTTTTGGCGGAGTAGCAAAGAATAAGCCACTGGTTTATCTCAACAGTTTATTACAGGTTTCATTTGCCATTAACCAGGGGAATTTTTCTACGTTAAACAATATTTACAGCGGTAATGAATGGACGGTAGAAATATCTCCCGCTAAAAAATAATCTTTATTCGGGGTCAGTATTTTTCACATCTTTCCTCTTTTGTCTTGTAAAACGTAATATAAACCGGTCATTAATTTTTACCTGTTCCATTAATGCATTGTAGGGAAAACCGGCATAATAACTTCCCGGCCCTGTTTTTTCCCAGTTAATAAATTTATTGCTTAATGCGTTTTTCATATCATATTGCAGGCAGGAATCACAGGAGTAAATGATTTCCTCTTTTTCACATCGGTCTTGTTTATTGAAATAATAAATATAGGTGGCAGGAAGTGAAAGCGAATCCGTTAAGGTATATGTAAGTGTTTTACCTGTTTCGGTTAACGCATAGGTTCTTTTATTTTCCAGGTAAAACTTCTCCATACGTTTTTTTATTCTTGATCTTTTATCCAGCAGATTTTCCTGCGAAAATAAAGAATAGTAAAGAGGAGTAAAAAACACCAATAGAAAAATGGCCTTCATTAACATCATTTTATTTTTTACCGGGATACTCTTCCAGTGCTTTCTCCAGGCAATCCATGGCAGCATTAATGGCATTTACATTTATAACATAGGCCAGGCGTACTTCCTGTTTACCAAGTCCGGGAGTACTGTAAAAACCAGTGGCAGGCGCCAGCATCACGGTTTGGTTATTGTAGTTAAAAGATTCCAGCAGCCACTGGCAGAATTTATCGGAATCATCAATGGGTAATTTAGCCATCGCATAAAAAGCGCCCCCCGGATTAGGACAAAAAACACCGGGTATTTTATTCAAACGTTTTA
This sequence comes from Chitinophagaceae bacterium, assembly GCA_031414035.1. Classification (GTDB taxonomy): domain Bacteria; phylum Bacteroidota; class Bacteroidia; order Chitinophagales; family Chitinophagaceae; genus Ferruginibacter. The sequence continues at coordinate 9,082 of JANOGE010000139.1, forward strand.
CAATCGTATCGCGACGCAATTTATATTCTGCTTTTGTGGTATCAAAATAATTATCGGGAAGATCAATAGCGGCTTCGCCCAGTATCTGTGCAAATGATGGAGGGCTTAACCTGGCCTGTGCAAATTTCATGGTGGCAGCCAGCAATTGTTTATTTTTTGTAACAAAGGCACCAATACGTCCGCCGCAGGCGCTGTAGCGTTTACTTATGGTATCCATTAAAACCACATGATCATCTACCCCGGTTAAATGCATGGCACTGGTATGAGTGCCTTCATAACAAAATTCCCGGTAAGCTTCATCGGCAAATAAATAGAGGTTGTGTTTGATGATCAGCTGCTTCAATACTTCCATTTCTGCAGCACTGTATAAATATCCTGTCGGGTTATTTGGATTGCAGACAACAATTGCTTTTGTCTTTGCGGTAATTGCTTTTTCAAATTCTTCAATAGGCGGTAAAGCAAATCCGGTTTCAATGGAGGACATGATGGGTTTTACCGTTACACCGGCCTCCACCGCAAATCCATTGTAATTGGCATAAAACGGTTCCGGTATGATCACTTCATCACCGGCATCCATACAGGCCATAAAACCAAAGATGATGGCTTCACTGCCTCCTGTGGTGATAATGATCTGTTCAGCAGTAACGGCAATGCCCACTTTATTATAATACTGCACTAATTTTTTCCGGTAGCTTTCATTGCCGGCGCTGTGGCTGTATTCCAAAACTTTAAAATCAGAATGCCGCACTGCATCCAGACATTGGGCAGGTGTTTCAATATCGGGCTGTCCAATATTCAAATGATACACTTTAATTCCTTTCTTTTTTGCTGCTTCTGCATAAGGTACCAGTTTCCTTATGGGAGAAGCAGGCATTTGTTTACCACGGTTACTTATTGTTAGCATGCTGCAAAATTAGTTGAATGTTGTTGAAAATGGTTGAAGGACAGATGAAAATTACCTAAAGGGTACAAACTAAACAACATTCAACCATTTTCAACAATGTTAAACGGTATAAACTACTTTTGCACATGCCAAGTTTTACAACACCAAGCCGCATCATTATTACCTGCAGTAATCGCTTATCTCCCTTTCTGCAAATGGAAATAGCTTCTTTGGGCTATAAGCCCGAGCGTGTATTTAAAACGGGTGTAGAATTGAAAGGAACTTTAAGGGATTGTATCCGTTTAAATTTAAATGTACGATGTGCCAGCCAGGTATTATTTTCTTTAAAAGAATTCCAGGCTGATCATGCTGATGATCTGTACAAAACCCTGATTGATTATCCCTGGGAAGATATTTTAGACGTAGACGGATATTTTTCCATCAGCAGTAATGTTGATAATCCTACCATCAATAATTCTTTATTTGCCAATGTGAAAGTGAAGGATGCGATTGTTGACCGGTTTAGAAATAATACAGGTGAGCGCCCCAACTCGGGGCCGGAGCTGGATAGAACAGTTATTCATTTATACTGGAAAGAATCACTGGCCGAAATTTTTATTGATACCTCCGGTGAAACCTTATCCAAACATGGATACCGTAAAATTCCGGGTAAGGCACCCATGCTGGAATCGCTGGCTGCGGCAACCTTGCTGGCAACCCGGTGGGACAGAAGATCTACATTTATTAACCCCATGTGTGGTTCGGGAACAGTAGCCATAGAAGCGGTATTACTGGCAACCAGCCGCAAGCCGGGTTTACTGCGTTTTAATTATGCGTTCATGCACCTGGCAGGATATGCCGAAGAAATGTATAAGGCTGAATTTAAAAAACTGGAAGAGCAGGTAGTTGATGTACCGGGATTAAAAGTGATGGCAACAGATATCAGTGAGGATGCTATTCATATTTCAAAAGTAAATGCAGGTATTGCAGGCGTGGAAGAGTTTATTGAATTTGGGGTTTGTGATTTTGAAGAAACAAATATTCCTGCAGGAGAGAATGGTATTATTTATTTTAATCCCGAGTATGGAGACCGTATGGGAGAGGAAGCAGAACTGGAAATAACCTATGGGAGAATAGGTGACTTTTTGAAAAAAAAATGTAAGGGTTACTTCGGTTATATTTTTACAGGCAATTTAGAGCTTGCCAAAAAAATAGGATTAAAACCAAACCGTAGAATTGAATTTTATACCAGTAAAATTGATTGCCGTTTGCTGGAGTATGAATTGTACAGTGGAACCGAAAGAGTAGAGAAAGTATAAAATAGCCTGCTCAGCCAATCATCCGGTATACTGTCCATTTTTGAGAAGCCGGTACTATAAAGGGTGCTATCGCATCGCTGAACTGTTTAAACTGTGGCTGTCCCATTTCATTTAAGGCTTTTTCAAAATCAGCCAGTGTTTCAAAAAGGTATTCATCTACAATATGGGATGGTGATTCACCAATATGTCCCACACTTAACCGGTTCACAGAAATTTTAAAATGTGATGATCTGAATTTTTCGGCACCCCAGGCTTTAATAATATCAAGAACTTCTTTTTGTTTGCCGAAGACAATCTCAAAGGTCCATACACAATTGTACATAGTGATTTATTTATAAAATTAAATGTGATACAAGATTCAAGATACCGGATGCCGCACAGTAAATTACAACTGCACTATCACGGGTAAAATTATCCGGTAGCCGGCATCATCCTTTATTCCGTATATACACCAGCTTTATCCCTGCCTTATCTGTTTCTTTTTTATCGATCTCGATCTGGGGAATTGATTTAATCAATGGGGTTAATTTTTGAAAACCATAATTCCTGGGGTCAAAATTGGGTTGTTTTTTTAACAGCAGGTTGCCTACATCACCCAAAAATGCCCAGCCATTCTCATCGGCCAGGTCATTGATGGTATGTGCAATTAATTTCAGGGTTTCTTTATTGAGTTTATCAACCAATGCTTTTGGTTTTGGTTTGCCGGCTGTTGATTTTACAGGAGTCGTTTCTTCGGCCTCAAATACCGGGATGATCTCCATATAAATGAATTTGTCGCAGGCCACAATAAAAGGATTGGGTGTTTTCTTTTGTCCGATGCCAAACACTTTCATACCGGCTTCCCTTAACCGGGTTGCCAAACGGGTAAAGTCGCTGTCACTGCTGATGATACAGAAACCATCCACCTTGCCCGAATATAAAATGTCCATAGCATCAATGATCAGGGCGCTGTCGCTTGAGTTTTTTCCGCTGGTATAACTGTATTGCTGTATGGGGGTAATGGCATTTTCCAACAACACATTTTTCCAGCCGCTGACGGTGGGCTTTGTCCAGTCGCCGTAAATTCTTTTAAAAGTGGGGGTGCCGTATTTGGTTATTTCTTCCATCACGCCTTTTACATTGCTGTAAGGTACATTGTCGGCATCTATTAAAACCGCCAGGCGGATATCTTTTTGTATTTCCATAAAATGAATGTTAGTACAAGGTAAATCTTTTTAAACTTATCTGCCATTGATATACAACTCTTCCACTTTCTTTCGTGCCCAGGGCGTTTTTCGTAAAAATGTAAGACTTGATTTTAAACTTGGGTTACACCGGAAACAATTGATGGGGATGATATTTCCCAGTTCCTCCCAGCCATACATCTCTAACAAATGTGTTAATATCATTTCGAGTGTTTTGCCATGAAGGGGGTCGTTTGATGAAGTCATAATATTTGATACTGGATACAGGAAAAACGATACTAGATACTGGATACTGGATACTGGATACTGGATACTGGATACTGGATAAAGTTCAAGTACTATGAAGTTTTTTAAAATTTCAGAGTGCATCCAGTATCCAGCATCCAGTATCTTCCTTTTACATTCCCATCTTCTTCTTCAGATTCTCATCAATAGCATCCAGGAATTCTTCGGTATATAAATAATGCTCTGTGTGATTTACTTTATTGCCATGGATACAAACGGCAAGGTCTTTTGTCATCTTACCACTTTCAACCGTTTCAATACACACCGTTTCCAGTGCGTTACAAAAATTGATCAGTGGTTGATTACTGTCTAACTTACCACGAAAGGCAAGGCCCCTTGTCCAGGCAAAAATAGATGCAATGGGATTGGTAGATGTTGGTTTACCTGCCTGGTGCTCCCGGTAGTGGCGGGTTACCGTACCATGTGCAGCCTCGGCTTCCATGGTTTTGCCATCGGGTGTAATTAAAACAGAGGTCATTAAACCCAGTGAACCAAATCCCTGTGCAACCGTATCGCTTTGTACATCACCATCATAATTTTTACAGGCCCAAACAAAATTACCGTTCCATTTTAAAGCGCTGGCAACCATATCATCGATCAAACGGTGTTCGTAAGTAATACCGGCGGCGGTGTATGCCGTTTTAAATTCATTCTGATACACTTCTTCAAAAATATCTTTAAAACGTCCGTCGTATTTTTTAAGTATGGTATTTTTTGTAGAAAGGTATAAAGGCCATTTTTTACCCAGCGCCATATTAAAACAGCTTCTTGCAAAACCATAAATACTTTCATCGGTATTATACATTGCCATGGCTACACCATCACCTTTAAAATTATATACTTCAAAAACCCGGGCTTCGCCACCCGCTTCCGGAGTAAAGGTCATGGTTAATTTTCCTTTTCCTTTTATTACGGTATCTGTTGCCCGGTATTGGTCGCCAAAAGCATGACGGCCTACAATGATGGGTGCGGTCCAGTTGGTAACCAGTCTTGGTACATTCTGCATTACAATGGGTTCACGAAAAACGGTACCATCTAAAATATTACGTATGGTTCCGTTCGGCGATTTCCACATTTGTTTCAGCTTAAATTCTGTTACCCTTTCTTCATCAGGAGTAATGGTGGCACATTTAATACCCACGCCGCAGGCTTTAATGGCATTGGCAGCATCAATGGTAACCTGGTCGTTTGTTTCATCCCGGTATTCCATTCCCAGGTCAAAATAATGAATAGGAACATCTAAATACGGAAGGATCAGTTTGTCTTTAATAAATTTCCATATGATACGGGTCATCTCATCGCCGTCTAATTCAACAACAGGGTTCGCAACTTTTATTTTGCTCATAATTCAACAGTGGGTTTAATTTTCAGCAAATGTACATTATGGAACGGATACTGGATACTGGATACTTGATACTGGATACTTGATACTGGATACTGGATACTTGATACTGGATACTTGATACTGGATACTGGATAATGGATACTGGATGGAGGACCCTGCTAAGCCTGAAATTCATTATGAGTACGTTCTACTGCCTGTGTAAAATTATTGAGTTTTTTACCTAACTCTTCCAATTTTATATGAAGTGAGTAATACAATATTTCATCCTTAAGAGATCCTGTTTCAAACAGTGTTTCAAGATGGTCAATGGTTTCGTCATTGGAAGATAAGGAATAGATTAAAAATTTAATAAAGTCCGCTTTATATCGCCTTCTTCCATATCCTTCCACAATGCAACTTCGAACTGTTTTGCTGGAACGCCTTATTTGCTGAGCCTCTTCAAACTGTTCAAATTTTGGGAGTGCTAAGGACATTAAATGTATTTCAATTACGGCTTCCCGTGCTAATTTCCAGACTTCAAGATTTTTGTAGCTCATGATCATTAGTTATAACCCTAAACTAACAATGTATGAAACAAAAGCCAACTCAACGGCAATGTTTTTATCACCGAAAATCCTGTTTTTTAAACGTTATATCCAGAATCAAGTATCTAGTATCCAGCATCAAAGATTCCGTATGATCTCATCTCCAAACTCACTCGTCTTCAGCAATGTTGCCTGTTCCATCAGATTATGAAAATCTATGGTTACTTTTTTACTGCGGATCGTTTTTCCAACAGCATTGGTAATTAATTCAGCGGCATCTCTCCAGCCCATATATTCCAGCATCATTACACCACTTAATATTACGGATGAAGGATTCATCGTATTGGTATTGGCAAAACGGGGTGCCGTACCATGCGTTGCTTCAAAAACCGCATGGCCGGTCAGGTAATTAATATTGGCACCCGGAGCAATACCAATACCCCCAACTTGTGCAGCCAGCGCATCGCTGATGTAATCGCCATTTAAATTCAGCGTTGCAATTACTGAATAATCCTGTGGTGCCAACAAAGCCTGCTGTAAAAAATTATCGGCAATGGCATCTTTAATAATTACTTTATGCCCGATGCCGGCCACTTTCATTTCTTCATTGGCAACCGCTTCACCACTTTCTTTTTTGGTTCTTTCCCATTGGTTCCAGGTATATACTTTGTTGCCAAATTCCCGTTCGGCCAGTTCGTATCCCCAGTTCTTAAAAGCGCCTTCGGTAAACTTCATGATGTTTCCTTTGTGCACAATGGTTATACTTGGCATGTGATGTTCAATGGCATATTCAATGGCAGATCGAATAAGTCTTTCGCTGCCATCTTTACTAACCGGTTTTACACCCAGTGAAGTGGTTTCCGGAAAACGAAATGTTTTAACCCCCATTTCATTCACCAGAAAATTTAAAAGTTTCGTTGCTTCGGAAGTACCGGCCATAAATTCAATACCGGCATAAATGTCTTCGGTGTTCTCACGGAAGATGGTCATGTTTACATTTTCGGGATGCCACATGGGCGAGGGTACGCCTTCGAAATATTTTACAGGGCGCAGGCAGACATAAAGGTCCAGTTCCTGTCTTAATGCCACATTCAAACTCCTGATGCCACCACCAACTGGTGTGGTCAATGGCCCTTTTATGGAGATCAGATATTCTTTAAACGCATCCATTGTGGCTTCGGGCATCCACTCACCGGTTTTATCAAATGCTTCCTGACCTGCCAATACCTTCATCCATTCAATTTTCTTTTCGCCTTTATAAGCTTTTTCTATAGCTGCATTAAAAACCCTTACTGCTGCCTTCCAGATATCGGGGCCAATACCATCGCCTTCAATGAATGGAATAGTTGGGTGGTTTGGTACCTGGAGTTTTCCATCTGCACTCATGATTATTTTTTCTGCCATAATAAGCCCCCTCTATCTCCCCCAAAGGGGGAGGAAACGGAGGAGAACGTTTTTGTTAATAATTTTTTTTGAGCCGGGACGCAGTACTGCTGTTAAGCTGCATTGGCGTCGCACTCTTATACTATAAATCTTTACCTGCCTGCCGTAAGGCACGGTTTAACTTTTTAGTGCCGCAAATTTACGAAAACCGGGGCGTAGTTTAATAGGAATAAAAAAGCTTTCTGTTTTTGGCAGAAAGCTTTTTTACAGGCATATCTTTATTTAATTAGTTCTTCTCAGCCTGAAATTACAGGTAACATTGTATTGGGTATTTGCGGGTGAAGCACCGGTAAATACCCCGGTAAAGCTACCTGCTGTATACTGGCCAATAGTGCCATATTCTGTAATATTTACCAATATGGGTGTAATAATACGGAATGAATCTGCAATTTGACTTGGAAAGAAACTCTGAAGATTTTGATTGCTTCCTGCAGAAATTCCTGCATTATTCATACTAAAACTAACATTGCCTGAAGGGGGTGATGGTCTATAACCGGTTAATGAAATGGAAGACTGATTGTTGTTAAAATAATTAAACGTATCAACAGGTGCCGTAAAACTGTAAGGAGTGCCGTTTATAGTGTAGCTAATAAACTGCTGTGTGGTAATTCCACATGCCTGTATGTTCCCAACTGTATTTATACCTGCAATAACCACAAAATTTACATTGCTGCTCTGCTGCGCATTGGTAATGTCTTCACCTATAAGGGTTACGCTTTGCGGGAAGGAACAGAATATTTTGCTGAAACTATATGCACCTGTATTATTTAATGGGTAACGTATAAAAACACTTCCTTCCTTTAAAATAATATACCCGTTGGTTACCGGGGTACTGGCGCAATTGGTTACTGTTCCGGATAAAGTTGCCATATTGTTGGCTGTAGGAATGGTAATGATACCCAGAGAGATATTCACATTTGTTGTGGTAAATGATTGTGTATAGATAGGTGTTGTACAGCTGTAACTGGCAAACACTTCCATAAGCAGGTTTGCATTATTTGGTACAGCACCGGCAACATAACCGGAAGAATCTGTATATCCCCAGGCAGCATTGTTTGTACCAACAACCGTAATTTTTACAAAAGTAAAAGCAAGCGGGTTTCCTGCTGAATTTTTTAATGTACAGTTAAACTGCACATAATTAGACGGTACATCACAGTTCCAAAACGAAAAATGGCTCACATCGCCTACATAAGTACTTCCTGTTTTAACTGCACTGCCCTGTTCTTTCCACAAGCCGTTTGCTTCATCAAAATACCATAAAGGAATAGATGCAGGTGCCGTGGCAGACAGTGAGGAAGGAATTGGAAGGGTAATGGTGGCTTTTTGTCCATTTACAATTTGTAATAATTCTCCTGATGTGCCGGTTAGCTCCACGGCAGTCATACCAAAAGTTTGCAGCAGTTTTAATGAACCATCTGTGTTTATACCACGTAAATCGCCGGGCATAATATTGGGTAAATCAGTTGCTGTTGGGCTTATCCAAAACGCTGCAACATTAACTGTACCTGTATAAGCCACATTTGTAGCGGCATTAACAACGGAGCCTGCAGGTAACTTAATGCTTAAACCATTTGCTAAACTAACCGTACCCCCTGATGAACCATTGATATTGCCAACAGTAGTTTTTGGTATTAATTTTATTCTGAAAAAAGCAGATTTTCCTTCAGCGGCTATATAAGTTTTTATACCCTTAAAATAACCGGTCTTGTTTACAGATACAACTGCAGCATTTTTTACCACCTGTGCATTTTTTGCCTCGAAATAACCGTACTTATCGGTTGTTATTGTACTTGTACCAAATTGGACAGATGCGCCCATTACGGCAGCATCGTTTTCATCAGTTACAAAACCCGAAACAGTTGAAATGATCTTAGTTGATAGATCGGGAGGTGCTGTACTGCCTGCACTTTCATAATCAAGATTTTTTTGGCAGGAAAAAAATAATGCAGCGGTAAATATTAGCAAAGTAATCCTATGCATTGATTTCTTTGATAGAGTAAAATACATGATCGTACGTTTAATTGAAAAAAGTAAAAATTATACTTCAATGATACGGTTAAAGAATAATATGTTGCCTGTAAAGGTAATTATTTTAAAAATTGATCATACCATTCAGCCAACCCCCTGAAATATCTACGCCATCATATTTCTTATAAAAATGAATAGCGGGCTCATTCCAGTCCAGCACCTGCCAGGCCATGCCGCTGTATTTTTTTGCTTTGCATTCTTCAATAAGTTTGTCAAATAACAATTTACCAATTCCTTTGCCCCTCATTTTTTCTGTAACTAAAAGGTCTTCCAGATAAAGGCGCTGGCCTTTCCAGGTGCTGTAACGGATATAGTATAGGGCAAATCCTACAACCTCACCCCCGCCCTCTCCAAAGGGAGAGGGTGAAGAGGAGACCATAGCGGAGGGGGCTTCTGCAACTATTGCATACCATACAGGATTTATGCCAAAGCCACTTTCAACAAAATGATCAAAGGTTACGGTCACGGCTTCAGGCTCTTTTTCATACACAGCCAGTTCCTGAATGAGTTCCATCATTCTTTTACAATCTTCTTTAACGGCTTTTCTTATGATCACAGGCATCTCTTAAAATTTTATTACTGAAAACACGACTGTTAATTGTAGCGTTATGGCAATGGCCAAACAAATTATCCAGCCCCAAAACCATTTATAGGACAGGGTTAATTTTTGTACGTTTAATAAATATAAGATAATCATTACTGCCACAGCAATAAGTAAGGATGTAAGAAAAAAAATGTCACCGTTTTCATTACTAAAAGTTGCGGCAATGGCGTAGGGTAATAAAATTACAGAGCCAACAAAGCAGGTAAATCCTGTTTTCTTTATAAAGTCCCATTTTTTGTCTTTCAGAAAAAAATAGGCTGCCCCAATTTGTAAACCCCATTTGGTGCCGGCAATTCCTGTTGATAATAATTTTTGTTGTAAATCATTATATAACGGAGATACATCAATAAACCACCAGGTTGCAAGAGCAGATAATAAAAAATAAATTATGGCTAAGTAAATTTTTCCTGATTCTTTCATATTCACTTATTGCAGTGCCTGGTCCAGGTCTATCAAAATATCCTGCACATTTTCAATCCCCACGCTCATGCGTATCAATCCATCAGTAATACCATACCGTTCCCTTTTTTCTTTAGGTACACCGTGATGTGTCATGCTCGCCGGATGGCAGAGGAGTGTATCGCAGGTACCTAATGATACGGCACGGATACACATTTGCAGTTTATCAATACATTTTTTTGCCGCTTCCAGCCCCCGTCCGACGGAGCCATCGGGGCGGGCGTCCTTCATTTCAAAACTTAACATGGCCCCGGGATGGCGCATTTGTTTTGCCGCTGTATGATAATCAGGATGCGAAGGAAGGCCTGAATAATTTACTTTACTTACAGCGTGATGTTGCTCTAAAAATCCAGCCACCTCCATGGCATTGTGGCAATGACGCTCCATGCGTACTTCCAGGGTTTTCATGCCCTGCGTTAATAAAAAGGCATCAAAAGGATTACTGTTTCCTCCCAGCAGGCGATGCACTTTTGTAATAGGCCCACTCATATGATCCACATCTTTTCCGATCAAGGCACCACCGATGGCTGTGCCATGGCCATTTAAAAATTTTGTAGTAGAATGAAAAACATAATCTACACCATATTGAAATGGCTGTTGTAAATATGGGGTGGCAAAAGTATTATCTACAGCAACAATCAAATTATTCGTCTTTGCCAGTTTTGTTAACTCTTCCAGGTCAACACACTGTATGGTAGGATTGGCAGGTGTTTCCAGGTAGAGCATTTTTATTTTTCTGTCAGATTTTAAAGCCTGTTCTGCTTTGTCCAGGTCTCTCAGGTCAACGATTACTGCTTCAATGCCCAATGGGGGTAAAACTTTATCAACCAATTCCTGTGTACCCCCATACAGGGAAAAATGAGTGAGTATCTTATCTCCTGCCTTTAACGTACCTATCATCAGGGTACTTAAAGCAGCCATACCACTCGAATGTAAAATGGTTTTTAAAGAAATGGGCATTCCGTCAGCGCCTGTAATTCCAAAACCTTCAAGTGCCGCAATTTTTTCTTCTGCTTCTGTAATGGTTGGATTTCCCCAACGGCTGTAGATATACCCTTTTTCTTCGCCACTGAATCTTCTCATACCCTGTTCGGTCTCATCAAAAACATAGGTACTGCTGGCATAAATGGGAGTCAGGTGGGCATAATTAGGATCCTTTTCATGACCACCATGAATGGCCACAGAACTGAAACCACTGTAGGGAAATTTTTTACCGGGCATGTGGAAAGTTTAAAGTTTGATATTAATGTTTATGATCACCCAATCAGTAACTTTGTTTGAGTCATCAAATGTAAAAAAATAAAAATGAAAGAACTGCTTCAGCAATATGCCGCCTATAATATCTGGGCAAGTAAAATATTGATTGACAGGATCAGTAAGTTAAGTGAAGAAGAAATTAACAGAGCCATCACCAGTAGTTTTCCGACTTTATATAAAACGGTACAACACATGTGGCTGGCAGAAGAAGCCTGGTGGCAGCGGCTGAAATTGGTTGAAAATATAGAACTTAACAGTGAAAAATTTACCGGAAACTTTAATGAATTAACGGCTCATCTTGCAAAGCAGAGTCAGCAATGGGCCGACTGGGTGGATGCGGCAACAGAAAACCAGCTTACACACGTATTTGCTTATGTACGTAATAAAGAACAGCAAAAAATGCCGGTTTACCAGATGTTGCAACATGTGTTTAATCATGCCACTTATCACCGTGGACAACTGGTAAATATGTTAAGGCAATTGGGTGTTGATAAAATTCCGGCATCAGACTTTTCTGCTTTTTGCAGGAAGAAGACAAGAGAAATGAGCAGTTGGCAATTTGCAGCTGGCAAGCATCCTGCATTAGGTATCCATTAATACCCTTCTTAATTATGATCGATCATTGTGAGCCTAACCCCATAACCCTGTTTATACCCACCACGGCCCGGTGTAGGAGGCTGGTACTCGAGGTGTAAAAAATCCCGGTAAATGAGGCCGATACCTTTGGCATATTTTTCAGCACCAAAATTTATTTCGCTGTAAGAATTGAGATCACCCGGGTTTCCGATAATTTCATCTCTCTGTGCCACTTTTAATGTGCTGTCGATGGTAAGGGGGCCAAGTGTTATTTTTACATCCAGGCTATCATACGTATAATCCCAGCCGTCTAAATATTTAACATCTGAGTTTAAAGAATAGGTATCTATATAAGTGTTTCCCTTCCAGCTAAAACCATTTCTTACCGGGGCTTTCAATTTCAAAAAACGCAGATTATTTTCAATAAACTCTATGGCAGATTCTGTTGTCACGGCCATAAATGTATTGTCTGGTGCCCAGGCGTTGGCGGGTGTTTTGCGTATATACCGGATGATGCGGTATGCCGGCCTTCCTAAATTATCTGTTATAAGGGCATCCACCATATGTTTAACCTGGTAACTGATGACCGTATCTTTAGCACCAAAGTTGATAAAAAGGGTAGAGTCTAAATTATAGGTAATATACTTACCGGTAAGTAAAGGATAATAATCACTTACCGATGTGGTTTTAAAATCTTCAGTACTTTTTTTACAGGCGCTGAAGATTACCGTTGAAGTGATGGCCAGTAAAAGAAATACTTTTCTCATAAGTTATATTAATTACAAATATAGATTCATTTAAATGATAAAAGGCTGCTCCCTTCTTTGTATTATTCCTCCACCGATCACATCATCCTCTTCATAAAAAACAGCGCTCTGGCCTGGTGCAACACCTTTTACATCATCATAAAAACGAACATTTATGCCATTTTCGTATGTGTGCAGGCTGCTGAGTGCTCCTTTATCTTTATACCTGATTTTGGTAACGGCTTCCATTCCTTCTGTAATACCATCGTATTTTATCCAGTTCAGCTTTGTTACGTTCATTTCACTCCGGTTCAAATCAATTTCTTCACCCAGAACAACCGTATTGGTTTCGGGTAAAATTTCGGTAACAAATGCAGGCCGCCCCAAAGCAATATCCAGCCCTTTACGCTGGCCAACGGTATAAAATGGATAACCCTTGTGTTGCCCGATAATAGTACCGGTTTTATCAATAAAATTTCCACCATTTACTTTTTCTTCGAGCCCTTCTACTTTTCTTTTTAAAAAGACACGATAATCATTATCGGGAACAAAACAGATCTCGTAACTCTCATTCTTTTTTGCCAGTTCGGGATAACCAAAATCATGCGCCATCTGGCGGATATCTTTTTTATGATAGGTGCCAAGAGGCAATACCGTCCGGCTTAACAGGTCCTGTTGTAAACCCCACAGGGCATAGCTTTGGTCTTTTGTGTCATCAATTCCTTTTCGTATAAAATACCTGCCATTGGTGTGCTGATGTACCTGGGCATAATGACCGGTAGCAATAAAATCACAATTCATGGCATCGGCTCTTTTCATCAGCGCCCGCCATTTTATATGGGTGTTGCACATCACACAGGGATTAGGTGTGCGGCCGGCAATATATTCCTCAACAAAATTTTCAATAACAAAATCTCCAAACTCTTCCCTGATGTCTAAAATAAAATGTGGAAATCCATGTTGCACAGCAGCCTGGCGGGCATCATTAAAACTATCCAGGTTACAGCAGCCGGTTTCTTTTTTTCCGGTAGTTCCCACACTGGCTGCATAATCCCATGTTTTCATAGTAATGCCCACTACTTCATAACCCAGCTTATGAAGCATTAAAGCAGCTACGGTACTGTCAATACCGCCGCTCATGGCCATTAAAACTTTACCTTTTTTACTCATTTTGTTTACTCCGCCGCAAAGATACAAAGATCAGTTTGGGGTTTGTATGTAAGGGTTTATGGTTTAAGGAAATTCTTACCCGTTGATAACCAGGATATAGAAATGCTGTAGTTATGCAAATACTCTTGATAACTTTAAACTTTAAACCCTTCCTACCTGCAGGCAGGTTTTAACTTTTTAACTTATTTTGCAGCCATGCAACAATATCTTGACCTGGTAAAACATATTATCGAAAACGGAACAGATAAAAGCGACCGCACCGGCACCGGCACAAGGAGTGTTTTCGGTTATCAAATGCGTTTTAACCTGGCTGAAGGTTTTCCGTTAGTTACCACAAAAAAATGTCATCTCAAAAGTATCATTTATGAATTGCTTTGGTTTTTAAAGGGCGATACCAATATTGGCTATTTAAAAGAGCATAATGTAAAAATATGGGACGATTGGGCTGATGAAAAGGGCGACCTTGGCCCGGTGTATGGCAGGCAATGGCGAAGCTGGACAGGAGCAGATGGTATTGCAGTTGACCAGGTGAAAGATCTAATTCATCAGATAAAAAGCAATCCCGATAGCCGCCGGATGATCATCAGTGCATGGAATGTAGCTGAATTGCCAAAGATGAAACTGATGCCCTGTCATTGTTTGTTTCAGTTTTATACCTCACCCCCAACCCCTCTCCAAAAGGAGAGGGGAGTTAAAGGCAGCCTCTCGTGTCAATTATACCAGCGTTCGGCAGATGTTTTTTTAGGCGTCCCTTTTAACATTGCCTCTTATGCTTTGTTAACGATGATGATCGCAAAGGTTTGTGATATGGAACCGGGAGATTTTGTTCACTCTTTTGGCGATGTGCATGTATACAGTAATCATTTTGAACAGGCCAACCTCCAGTTAAGCAGAACGCCATTTCCTTTGCCGCAAATGAAGATAAACCCACAGGTTAAAGACATTTTTGGCTTTACGTTCGGGGATTTTGAATTGATCAACTATCAATCCCATCCGGCTATTAAGGCCCCTGTGGCAGTGTAAGGCCCTCCTGGTCTGGCCTGCGAGCAGGTCTTTAATGAGATCAAAGATCCGGACCTCAAATATTTTTTGAATGATCGCACTCTCCGGGTATGTTACTCCAGGTAAGAATTTTATTTACTTTGTACACATTATTTTCCCCGGTTTTTCGTTGTTACATAAGGTAAAAATATCTTATGAAAACAATATTTACTTTTTGCTTATTTATTTTTGGGGACTTGGCAGCATCGGCACAACCTGTACCCGATACTACCTTAAAAGAACAGAAGGAAAATATAATTAAAGAAACTACTATTATAAAAGTAGAGAATTTAGGAGCCGATATTAATACCGATAACCCGGAAATGCGGCCCACCATTTCTGCAGACGGAAACCTGTTATTTTTTATCCGTCAGAACGACCCTGCCAATATTCAATATGCCACCGTACCCAACTCCCAGGATATCTGGTATTCCTCAAGAGACAGTTTGGGAAAATGGTCAAAGGCAAAACATTTAAGTGCCAAAGTAAATGCATCTCACTACAATGCGGTTTACTGGATCTCACCCGATCTGAATACGATATTATTGAAAGGTTCATTTATTGATGGCCAGTATTATGGCATGGGCGTAAGCATGATACATAAACGGAATGACAACAGCTGGACAAAAGCAGAAATGCTTAAGATCAGGAATTTTAATAAGTTCGGTACAACACCACAGATAGGCGCTTCCATGGGCCAGGATGGAAAAACATTATTGTTTTATATGACGGATAAAAAAGGAAGTTATGAAAATGACCTGTATGTTTCTTTTTTAGAAGGCAATAATATCTGGACAGCCCCTAAAAGTTTAGGAAAAAAAATAAACCTGCCCGACTATAATGATATGAGTCCTTTTATTGCGGCTGATGGGGTAACCCTTTATTTCAGCAGCGACAGGCCGGGAGGGATTGGTGAGAATGATATCTGGATGAGTAAACGACTTGATAACAGCTGGACCAAATGGACAGAACCTGTAAACCTTGGCAGGCCCATTAATACCGAAGGTTCGGAAGCTTTTTTTACTTTGGATGCGGGTGGCGAGTATGCCTATTTAACATCAAGCGACGGTGCTTTTGGCGGCAGTGATATTGTGCGGGTAAAATTATTGGAAAAAGAAATGCCCGACCCGGTTGTGCTGGTAAGCGGCAATGTGTATAATGCAAAAACCAAAGAGCCCTTAACGGCATCTTTGATCTATGAAACATTGCCGGAGGGTACAGAGGTTGGCAATGGCCTCTCCAGCCCGGTAGATGGTTCCTTTAAAATAGTACTGCCTTATGATAAAAATTACAGTATCAGGGCATCGGCCGATAAGTTTTTTGCCATATCAGAAAACCTGAATTTAGATTCACTGATAAAAGCCGGATATAAAGAAATACACAAGGACCTTTACCTGGTGCCGATAGAAATAGGACAGGTGTTCAGGTTGAACAATGTGTTTTTCGATTTTGATAAATATAATTTAAGGCCCGAATCTTCTGTGGAACTGGACAGGGTAGTTGGTTTCTTAAATGAATATCCAAATATAGAAATTGAAATGAGTGCCCATACGGATAGCAGGGGTGCTGATGATTATAATTTGACATTGAGCGATAACAGGGCCAGATCTGTAAAAGAATATATCTTATCAAAAGGAATTACGGCAACAAGGATAATATCGCAGGGTTATGGCGAAAGAAAACCTGTTGCAAATAACAGCAATGCCGACGGTTCCGATAATCCCGAAGGACGCCAATTGAACAGGCGTGTTGAGTTTAAGATATTAAAGAATTAAGGGTTGTAGACGGCTTAAGTATCATTAGGCCGGGAATTCCTTAATTTTACTTTCTTTATTCTTATGATCTCATTAATTGTAGCTGCATCCATTAATAATGCCATTGGCAAAAACAACCAACTGCCCTGGCATTTACCCAACGACCTGAAATTTTTTAAAAACACAACCTGGGGTATGCCGGTAATAATGGGGCGTAAAACATTTGAAGCAGTAAATAAACCATTACCCGGCAGAATAAATATTGTTGTTACCGGGCAACCCGGCTGGAATGCCGAAGGGGTGATCACAGCATCTGATTTAAGCGATGCTTTAAAAAAAGCTGCAGAAACAAATTGTAAAGAAACATTTATTATAGGGGGAGGTGAAATTTACAAACAGGCTATTGAACTTGCCCATAAGATTTATTTAACCAGGGTGCAGGTAAATATGGAGGGCGACACTTTTTTCCCTTCCATCGATGAAGATAAATGGCAGTTAACATCCAGCCAGGATTTTGCAGCCAATGAAAAACATGACTTTGCTTATTCATTTCAAACCTGGAGAACTAAACCTTAAACTTCTTAACTAAATTGTACACCCGTTTTCAATTAGCAAAAAAATTCGTTCAATACTTCTTTGCTGCATCTAACGGAAAGGGCCACGGCATTCATTCTCCTTTTGTATTTGATTTTATTATTAAAGTATTAAGGGATAGAAAGGAATACGATCATTATCAAATTATTGAAGCAGCCCGGAAAAAACTGTTAAAAGAATCAGCTGAAATAGACGTAGTTGATTATGGTGCCGGTTCTTCCGTTATCAAAACAAATAAAAGGGTGGTGGCAGATATAACTAGATCATCGGTAAAAACTAAAAAATACGCTCAGCTTTTATACCGGATAGTAAAATATTATCAGCCCCCCGCAGGGCCCGGTGGGCATACCATACTGGAACTGGGAACCTCATTTGGAATTACCACTTCATACCTGGCAGCTGCGAATGCCCGTGCTAAAGTTTATACGATCGAAGGTTCGGCACCGATCGCTGAAATTGCAGAAAAAACGTTTAAGCGGACGGGACTTAAAAATATTGAACTGATAACAGGTGATTTCAAAGATACGTTACCTGCACTTCTGGAAAAACTCACTGTGGTTGACCTGGCATTTATTGATGGTAATCACCGTAAAGAACCTACACTTGAGTACTTTGCTAAACTTCTAAACTCCTCAACCCTAAACTCAATATTTGTATTTGACGATATACACTGGAGTGCTGAAATGGAAGCCGCCTGGGCTGAAATTAAACAACACCCATCTGTAACTTTAACGATTGACCTGTTTTTTATCGGTATTGTCTTTCTTAATACTGATTTTAATCATAAACAACACTTCTCCATCCGGTTTTAATGGTTCATTGGCGATAAATAATGTCAAAATTTTAAAACTCCAATTCCCCTTTAGGGGATAGGGGCAATTTTTCTTACATTTGCCGCAATTAAATAATTATGATCATTGGCGTATTAAAAGAACCATCTCCCGAAACCAGGGTTTCCCTGCTTCCCGAACATATAACAATCCTTAAAAAATGGAACGTAGATGTATGTATTGAAAATAATGCCGGTATTACTGCTTTTGCAACTGATGAAAAATATACCGATGCCGGCGCAACAATAAAATCAAGGAATGAAGTTCTAGAAAGCAGTGATATTATTTTATCAATAAATACTCCGGGTAAACCTGAAATCGGAATTCTTAGATCAAAAATCATTTTAGGGGTATACCAACCTTTATTTAATGCCGGCCTCATGAAAGAGCTAGCTGAAAATGGGTTAACTGTTTTCAGCATGGATATGCTGCCCCGTACCACCCGGGCGCAAAGCATGGATATATTAAGCAGCCAGGCAAATATTGCCGGTTACAAAGCCGTATTACTGGCAGCCAATTTGTTCCCTAAATATTTTCCCATGTTTATGACAGCGGCAGGAAGTATTCCGCCGGCTAAACTTTTAATATTGGGCGCAGGGGTTGCCGGATTACAGGCTATTGCCACCGGCAGAAGATTGGGTGCAATTGTAGAAGTATTTGATACCAGGCCTGCTGTAAAAGAAGAAGTGATGAGCCTGGGTGCAAAATTTATTGAAGTGGAAGGCGCTGCCGATGCCAGTAAAGCCGGGGGTTATGCAGTTGAGCAAACGGAAGATTTTATGCTGCGGCAAAAAGCAAAAATTGCGGAGAGTGTTGCCAGGGCAGATATAATTATTACCACTGCACAGATACCCGGAAAAAAAGCACCCATATTAATTACATCCGAAATGATGGACGTGATGAAGAACGGTTCTGTTATAATTGACCTGGCAGCATCAACAGGCGGTAATACCCAGATGACTGAAAATGATGAAACGATCATGTATAAAGGAGTACGTATTGTTGGTAATTCTGCTTTAGCATCAACTATGCCCAGCGATGCAAGTAAATTATACGGTAAAAATATTTTGAACTTTTTACAATTGATGATCGGTAAGGAAGGCAGTTTCAATCTGAATTTTGATGATGACCTGGTGAAGGGGACTTGTGTTGTGCATGCTGGTGAGATCACAAATGAAAGGGTGGCCCCCTAAATCCCCCTAAGGGGGACTTTTGGAGCTCAAAAAAATTGAAGTGACTTGCTAAATTAAAAGCCTTTACGGTATAAGATCAGAAAAGATATTTAAATAATTATTCACCAAAATCCCTCTCCGCCGGTTGGCGGAAGGTTAGGAGGAGCCAAGTAATGGAAAATATTCTAAATTTTATTTCAGCCAATCAACAGATCATCTACATTGTTATCCTGATGATCTTTGTTGGTATTGAAGTGATAGGCCATGTGCCCAGTGTATTGCACACGCCGTTGATGAGTGGTGCCAATGCTATACATGGTGTTGTTGTAATTGGCGCCATCATCATTATGGGAAAAGCGGAATCAGAAAATTACCTGGCATTGGGCCTCGGATTTTTAGCGGTAGTGTTGGGTACATTAAATGTGGTGGGTGGTTTTGTAGTTACAGACAGGATGCTTGAAATGTTTAAGAAAAAGAAGTGACACGAATTATTAGAATTACACGAATTAAAAGAATAAATAAATGACATGTATTAAGGGGTTTTGCAACTTTGCGTTTCTTTGCTCCTTTGCGTGAAATAAAAATATAATGGGATCAAATATTCTTACACTCTGCTACCTCGTTGCTTCCGTAACTTTTATACTCGGACTTAAAATGCTTAGCAACCCTGCCAGCGCACGTAAAGGAAATTTACTGGCTGCATTTGGAATGGGCATTGCTATTTTAGGAACCATCTTTTTATATACCAATCATGAAACAGGCGAACACCTCGGCAATTATCCCTGGATATTCGGAGGCTTGCTGGTTGGGGGAATCATCGGAACGCTGGCTGCAAAAAAAATTAAGATGACGGCTATGCCTGAAATGGTGAGCATGTTCAACGGAATGGGCGGAGCCTGTGCGGCGTTAATTTCATTGGTAGAGTTCAATCATTTGTCAAAAGAGATTGCTGAAGGTAGAGTTACGGCAGATTCATTGCAACCAACCGTTTTAATTATTGTTTTAGGATTGATCATTGGCTCGGTATCATTTGCCGGCAGTATGGTTGCCTGGGGCAAATTAAATGGCAAGGTGAAAGATCTTAGTTTTACCGGTCAGAATATTCTTAACCTCTTAATATTGGCGGTTGTATTGGCCACCGGTGCCTGGTTAGTGTTTGATCCCACACAACATTTTTTATTATATGTTATATTAGTATTGGCATTGGTATATGGTGTATTGTTTGTAATGCCCATTGGTGGTGCCGATATGCCGGTTGTAATTTCACTTCTAAACTCCTTTACCGGTGTGGCGGCTGCCTGCGGTGGATTTTTATACGATAATAAAGTAATGCTCACCGGCGGTATATTGGTTGGTGCAGCCGGAACCTTACTCACTATATTAATGTGCAAGGCCATGAACCGCTCCCTGCAAAATGTATTGATCGGTTCTTTTGGCGGCAATAAAACAGCCGTAGCAACAGGCAGTACAAGCCAGGGAGCATACAAAGAAATAAGTTTGTCCGATACCGCCATGCTGATGAGTTATGCCAGCAAGGTAATGATCGTTCCCGGCTATGGCCTGGCAGTAGCACAGGCACAGCATGTATGTCATGAACTTGAAAAAATACTTTTAGAAAAAGGCGTTGTAGTAAAATATGCCATTCACCCGGTGGCCGGCCGGATGCCGGGCCATATGAATGTATTGCTGGCTGAGGCCGATGTGAGTTACGAAAATTTATTAGAGATGGAACAGGCCAATGATGAATTTAAAACCTGCGATGTAGTATTAATTCTTGGCGCCAATGACGTGGTTAACCCGGCCGCAAAAAATGACACGGCCTCACCCATCTACGGTATGCCTATTCTGGAGGTGGAGCTGGCTAAAAATGTTATTGTAAACAAACGCAGCATGAAACCCGGATATGCCGGCATAGAAAATGATCTCTTCTTTCAACCCAAAACAAGCATGCTCTTTGGCGATGCAAAAAAAGTGTTGCAGGATATTTGTGCGGAGGTGAAGATGGTTTAGAATTCCAGCCCCACCTATCCTCCCCCAAGGGGTGGGAAATCCCGAAGATAGAAGCGAAGTGAAAGAGCGTATTTCATGGGATGAGGTTGTTACCAGCATTTGTAATTCTTTAAGAATTGTTGTGCCTGCCCGACCATAGCTTTAGCGAAGGTGGGTTGCTCTTTTGTACGGCATACCAATATTGAACTTATATCGAAGTTAAAAACCCACGGTCGTAATTTATTGTAATCATTTGTTCATTATGGTATTGAATACTAAATGACTTTTGAACAAATAGGTTTGTATATTTAAGTAAGCGGAAAGCCTTTTAAACAGTCATTATGATTTTTAGAGTTCTGATTTTATTTACTATTATTTCAAATATAGCTAGTGGACAAAGCGATTTAAATACCAAAGACAAGGCTTTTGACTTTATAGATACTTTAATTGTAAAAGACAAATTAGCTGTAGAGTTTCTTGACTTTGTATTTCCACAAGACGTTCAAGATATCCTGTTACGAGTTCAAAAAGCGATGATAGAAAATAAAGAATGGTCAGAAGAATATTTTTCAAAATATTACAAGGCTGGAGAAGGGTTACCTTACCATGAAAAATTTGGCGTAACCAAAGAAGAGTATCAAAAAATAAAGGACATTGACAAGATACGAACAACAATAATAGTTAAAAGTACTTCTGTAATAAGTAAAAACCGGAATAATGATATCCTTTCATTTAGTACAGACGAAGAAAAATTTCAATTATTTGAGTTCCTTGAAATTGATTTAAAAAATCAGTTGATGATATTTAATAATGACACCATACCCTATCTTAATGAGATCAATGCTTCAAGCACGTCACTATTTGGCGAGTGGCAAGGTTATTCCTGGAAAAAAGAAATTTCAAACTTAGGTGACAATGACGACCTTAATGTGGACAAGTTAGTCTCTAAAATTATTGAAATAAAAATTGGGAGGATTAAAAAAAATAATAAAACACTATTTCTTTTAAAATACAAGGACGTTGATAAGGGGCAAATAAATGCAAATATTGATATCGCTTGCTATTTAGATTGACATATACCAGCTGCCAACATCGGGTTCCTATGCAACCTGGGCAAGACCAGCAATTTTTCAGCTTCAGTTCATTACCATTCATCAGCTATGGGCTTGATCGTGTACTATGCATTTTTAATTTTTAAGTTATAAATTACTCCTAACTGGCGCAGATATGCAGCAAGGGCAAAGCAGGTTGGCGTATCTGTGCCAAATCTTGTTTCTAATATTATAAGGGGCCTTACTGCTTTTGTTTACAAACTTTATTCAAAGGCACAGATACACTGTTCACAAATCATGGCTGCAGATATGCAGCAAGGGTAAAGCAGGTTGGCGTATCTGTGCCAAATCTTGTTTCTAATATTATAAGGGGCCTTACTGCTTTTGTTTACAAACTTTATTCAAAGGCACAGATACGCTGGTCACAAATCATGGCTGCATATCTGCGCCAGTAAAGGCTATTGCTTGCGCCTCCACCCAACGGCCTATAAGCAAAAACAGGCACTCTCCCAATTCGCTATCTGTTTTCAACCAATCCCGAAGGGATGCTATTATTATAGCCTGAACCATTTGATATTCACAAAACCCCGAAGGGGTGAAATTATTTTTATGTCATCCCTGCGGGATTATTGATTTCCAATTCGTGAACTTTCTATAATAATACCAGCCTTTCAGGCTTATAACTCCTGCATGTAAATTACCGGTAGGCGAAAATTCATTTTACCTCTCCCTGCTTTTCAATAATAAACTGCATAATCGTTTCCAGTTCTACTCCTGCCCGCTGCATGGCATCCATAATTTCATCCCGGTTTACACTGGCAGCAAAGGCTTTATCCTTAAAGCGTTTTTTAATACCCGTTAGTTCCATGCCTGCATAACCTTCGGGCCGCATTAAACTATAGGCATGTGTTAAACCACTCAGTTCATCAAAAGCAAAAAGCATTTTGTCCATCCTGGTTTCTGGTATCACTCCAAAATGATTAGGCCCATGACTGGCTATGGCCCTTATAATTTCTGCGTCAATATTGCGGGCTTCCAGTTCTTCAATGATCTTTTTACAATGTAATTCAGGCCACTGGTCCCAATCGGCATCGTGCAATAAACCAGCCATTTCCCAGCGCCACTGGTCTGCTTCATTCAATACTTCTTTTTCTGCAGCCCAGCATTTCATTAAATATGCCACCTGTTTCATGTGCAATTTAAGCCGTTCATTTTTTACCCAATCGTTAAACAACAGGTAAGCAGTATCCTGGCTTAATACTTTACCTGCATTGGCAGGGTTTCCAA
Organism: Chitinophagaceae bacterium; assembly: GCA_031414035.1. GTDB lineage: Bacteria > Bacteroidota > Bacteroidia > Chitinophagales > Chitinophagaceae > Ferruginibacter. The sequence continues at coordinate 32,627 of JANOGE010000139.1, forward strand.
AAACAGAGCGGTTTAATAATAATGACATAGTAAGTTGGTTGAAAGTAGCGTCTCAGTTTAAAAAACTATCTGGCTGAGCTTATCGAAGCCTGTATGATTTCGGTAAACCCGCCTTCGACAAGCTCAGGCTGACAACTCAATGGTTAAAGTCTAGTCAAACTAAAAAACTACCTGGTTAATATGTGTAAGCGAAAATAAAAATTATCAGCTAACTTCAATCAATTTAAAAATAATTGCTTGAACAGTCTTCCAGCTGAATTAATTCAGTCGTTACAAAACATAAAAGGCTTTGATGAAGAAGCTTTTAAAACAGTGCATCAATCGGGCGGGCAAATCACTTCAATAAGATTTAACCCTCACAAAGTAGCGTACTCTTCAAAAGCCTCCCCTTCGGGGGGAGGTTTGGAGGGGGCCGTTCCCTGGTCTTCAAACGGATACTATCTTCCGGAACGCCCTTCATTCACCCTTGACCCCCTTTTTCATGCAGGCGCATATTATGTGCAGGAAGCAAGCAGCATGTTTTTGGAAGAAGCGATAAAACAAACCGTAGATCTTTCAAAGCCTTTAAAAATATTAGACCTTTGTGCTGCACCCGGCGGAAAATCTACATTGATCCAGTCTGTTATTTCAAAAGACAGTTTACTGGTGAGTAATGAGGTGATTAAAACAAGGGTAAACATCTTATCAGAAAATATGACCAAATGGGGGGCTGCCAATGTTATCGTTACCAACAACGACCCTAAAGACTTTCAGCGTCTGGAAAATTATTTTGACCTGATCGTTATTGATGCACCCTGCAGCGGCAGTGGCCTGTTTCGTAAAGACCCGGCTGCCAGTGAAGAATGGAGTGAAAAAAATGTACAACTCTGTGCCCAGCGCCAGCAAAGGATCATAGCGGATGTGTTTTCATCTTTAAAAGAAGGCGGCGTTTTAATCTATTCTGCCTGTTCTTATTCTCAACAGGAAGATGAGGATATTGCAGATTGGTTGATTGAAGAGTTTAATGTTAAAAGTTTAAAGTTTAGAGTTGATGAAGCATGGGGAATTGTAGAAACGGTTTCTGAAAAACAGAAAGCATTTGGTTATCGTTTTTATCCTGATAAGGTAAAAGGGGAGGGATTTTTTATTACAGCCTTTATAAATAAACAACAGGCAACAGACAATTGGCAAGTGAAGAAAAAAAAATCCGAAAAAATAACTGCAAAAGAAATGGAGACACTCAGAACTTTTTTAATTAATACTGATGATTTATTCTTTATTAAACAAAATGAAGAAATAATTGCTTTACCGGCACAACTGGAGAATGACCTGGCCATAATTCAATCGGCTTTATACATAAAAAAGGCCGGTATAAAACTGGGTACATTGATCCGAAATGAATTAATACCTGCACATGAACTGGCAGTAAGTAATATCATCAATATGTCCATTCCACAATTTGAAGTTGACAGAGAAACGGCTTTGCAATACCTGCGGAAAGTAGAAATAAAACTTGATACGGGGCATGAGGGCTGGGTCTTACTTACCCATCAGCATTTACCAATAGGCTGGGTAAAGGTTATGGCAAACCGTATTAACAATTATTATCCTGCAGCCTGGCGTATTCTTAACAAGTAAATGGGCAGATAAACCAACTAATTTTTGCATATTTGCAATCACAACTCCTTTGAAAGATGAAAAAATTATTGATCATAATGTTTTTTTGTATAGGATGCGTTGCATTGCCATGCTTTGCGCAGAATAACAAAACACATACGGTTGGCCCAAAAGAAAACCTTTCCAGTATTGGCCGCCTGTATGAGGTAAACGGAAGGGTGCTTGCCTGGTTTAATCAGATCGATTATGAGAAAGGGTTAACAATTGGCCAGGTATTAAAGATACCTCCAAAGGGTACAACGATGCCGGTAGAAAGTCAGCCAGTAAAATCAGAAGATCCGAAAATTCAGTCTCCTGTAATAAATGTTGAAACAAAAAATGAAACCGGAACACCCATTTACCATAAGGTAGGTAAAAAGGAAACCTTATACCACATCAGCACCTTGTATAAAAAAGTGACGGTAGAAGAGTTGAAAAAGTGGAATAATCTTACCGGCGAAGGCGTAAACGAAGGCGTAAACCTTATTGTAGGATATACAAAAGCAAAAACGGAGACCAAAAAAGATCCTGTAATAAAGCCAGTGGTTGTTAAGGAACCGGAGAAAGAGAAACGGGTTATTACAGATGATGAGAAAAAAGAACCGGTTAAACAGGTAAAAGAAGCAGGGACTATTGAACCCAAAATTACCGGTACACCGGGAAAAGATTTTAAAGGGGGCATTTTTAAAGACCTTTTTGAATCTCAAAATAGTAATGCTAAAGGAATGGAGGAGTCGGGTAATGCCGGCATTTTTAAAAGTACCAGCGGCTGGACAGATGGGAAATATTATTGTTTATATAACAATGCCGTACCCGGTATTGTTATTAAAATTACCAATACTGCAAACGGAAAATATGTATATGCCAAAGTGCTGGATGCCATCCCGGATATAAAGCAGAATAATGGGTTGATCATTTGTATCAGTAATGCCGCGGCAGCAGAACTTGGAGCACCTGAAAATAATTTTAATTGTTCACTTACGTATTCAAAATAATAATTTATGAAGAAAATTTTTCTTTTCCCTGCTTTCACTTTCTTATTTTTTGTTTCGATAGCACAATCGGATGTACAGCAGCAAAATGCGGTTTATGCCCAGGAAAAATTTACTCAGGAAAAATCGGTTGCCGCTACACCTGTAAAAAACCAGGCTATGACGGGAACATGCTGGTGCTTTTCAACCATCTCATTGATAGAAAGCCAGTGCCTTAAAAAAGGCCTCGGCCAAATGGACATCAGTGAAATGTTTATTGTACGGAATATTTATATTGAAAAAGCCCAGAATTATATACTTCGCCAGGGTAATGCACAGTTTGGCGAAGGAGGCCTGGGCCATGATCTGATAAGGGCTATTGCCACTTATGGCGCTGTACCGGAAAATGTATACAGCGGGTTAAAAAATAATCAGAAATTGCATAACCATTCCACCCTTGTTCAGGAACTGAAGCATTATCTTGATTCTTTGGTTAAAGTAAGGCCGCTTCCACAAGACTGGATGGATGAATACATTAGTAAGCTTGACCGGGCTCTTGGAATTCCTCCGGCGGATTTTACCTACCTAGGAAAAAGATACACCCCTAAAACATTTGCAACAGAGGTCTTAAAGTTTGAGGCCGATGAATATGTGAATGTCACTTCATTTACACACCATCCTTTTTATGTTCCATTTATTATTGAAGTGCCTGATAATTTCAGTAATGGAGCTTATTATAATCTGCCGTTGAATGATATGATAGAGCTTACTAAAGATGCCATCAGAAACGGTTACTCCCTTATGTGGGATGCTGATGTAAGTAACAGCGGGTTTGATGCAAAATCAGGTATTGCGGCTCATTACGATACCTCGGTTAAGCCAATCCCCAAAAATGAATTAAAATCAATAAAGGCAGGTGTTAAACAGCAGCAGCAAAGCAACGAATTACCTGACGGGGTTATTAGCCAGAAAATGGCTGAGCAAAAAACTATGGACAGCCCTGAATCAAACGGGTACGGGAAAACAATGAAACCGGTTAAACCAAAAGAAGCCAAATGGGATGCAGCAATACGCCAGGCCCTTTTTGAAAACCTAACCACGCAGGATGACCACCTGATGCATATTACCGGGATTGAAAGATCTGCAGAAGGAAAAACATATTTCCGGGTAAAAAATTCATGGGGTGAACAGGGCCCCGGCAAAGGGTATATCAATGTATCTGAAGGATACTTTGCTATCAACACGATCAGCCTGATAGTGCCCAAAGCCGCATTGAGTAATTTGATGCTGGAAAAACTGAAAATTAAATAGACGATTCAATTGGATTGCAGAAAGTGATCGGTATTTTACAGATCGTTTTTTTTATTTCATTTTCTTAAATACACTCTCAGTATTTATTTTTATTTGTCTGGCAAATGTATTCCACGATTGATAAACTCTAGCTGAGGCACCTTTAACCTCAATGGAGTAAATATCTTTTAAATTTATTACAATGAGTGAAAGACTGTTATTGATTTTTTGTGCAAACGGGAATTCATACCAATTTGGGATTTTATAACTATCAATATGCCCTCTTCTTAATTGGATTGGTATTTTTATTAAATTATCATCCCAAAAAAATTTCTGTCTTTCATTATTAGGCGTTATAGATTTTTTTTTATATTGGTCTGCCCATGTATCAAATTCATCTTTAAGAGAATAGAAAATATTTTCATTAATAATAGAAAAATCTAAATCACTGTTTTTTGAAAAAGGCTTTCCATACTCAGGTATGTTACTCATTGAAAATCCAGTTTTAGCACTTCCGATTAATTTAACTTCACTAGGATTTATTCCCAGTTTATCTGCTATATAAAGGGTTAGTTGTTCAAAAAGAATTGGATTGTTCTGAAATAGATAGGGTCTGTTATTAATTATGTAGTGACTCAAAAACGATTTTTTTTCATTATCATAAACATTGATATAATTATTTAGAAATTCTGAGGATTTAGTAAACGAGTCGATTACGGAATTTGCAGTTTCAGAAAGGGGTATATAATTTTTTATGTTAACCATAAATTTTAAAATATTTATAATTGCTGTGTTTGTTATATAATTCCAAAAGATGTTTTTTCCTGAATTCAATTTGTTTTAACCTATCTATATTATTTTTTTTTGGCTCTGGGTATTTTATCCTTGCAATTATTCCAGCACAAACTTCTTTTGAAATCAATTTAGGATTGATAATATCCATTTTTTTATACACTTGTTCAAGTCCATTCATTTCTGTTCCATAGTATGCAACTTGAAGATAGATACCCGGAATGTCATTGCGGGGAACTAATTTGCTTAAAGTGGTTGCCAGAAATATTTCTTTTATTTTTCTTGTGAACGTTTTCTCGAAATCATTGGAAAGTATACGTACAAGTTGTTGTTCAATTGTGCTTGCCCCTTCAATTTTATTATTTAGAACTCTTTTCTTTATAGCTCTTAAAATTGCAATAACATCAAAACCGAAATGATACCTAAATCTATGATCCTCGCCTGAAATAAGTAATTTATTAAGCATTTGATTATGATATTCTCTTTGGTGTGCTAAAAATGTTTGATGTTCATTTAAAAGTTTGCGTTTAATTATAGTGTATTGATTTGGATAAATTTGTTTACCTATAAATGATATTATAAGCTTAGGAATCATTAAATACTTTTTAAAATTTAGTTTATAGTTATTTAAAAACATGCTTTTTGTAAATGAATATTGTTAACAACCATCTTTATTTCTTTGACCACATAGAGATACACTTTATCTTTATGTACATAAGAAAGGTTGTTAATTGGTATAGTGATGTGCTAAATATAATGACAATTTATTTTAAAAAATACCTAAAAATGGTAGCCTCTTAAAAAATCATCAATGTTCATCTTTTTCTTTCCTTCAAGTTGCAATTCCTTTACCTGAACATAACCATCTGTACAGGCAAATTTTAAAAATGTTTTTTCATCCGTCTCAAAATTCCCTGCAGTTGTTTTAACCGGTGTGATCTGCTTTTCCGACCTATAGATCTTCAGTATTTTATCATTAAGGGTTGTATATGCACCCGGCAATGGAGAGAGGCCCCTGATGAGGTTATGCACTTCTTCCGTTGTTTTCGAAAAATTGATCTTACCTGTTTCGGTGAAGATCTTTGGAGCATGTTTAAGAACAGACGTCTGTTGTCTGTTGTCTGTGGCCTGTGGCCTCTCTTGTAAACTGCCCTCTTCTAATACTTTCACTGTTTTAACAAGGAGTTCTGCCCCGATCCCTTTCATCTTATCATGCACATCTCCGGCGGTTTCATTTTCACCAATAGGAAAACGTTCCTGCAATAAAATATCGCCGGTATCAATTTCGTGTTTTAGTTTAAAGGTGGTAACACCGGTTTCTTTTTCACCGTTGATAACTGCCCAGTTGATGGGTGCAGCGCCCCGGTATTGCGGTAATAAAGAACCATGAAGATTTACTGAACCCATCGGCGGCATATTCCAAACGGCTTCGGGAAGCATACGGAAGGCAACAATGACCTGCAGGTGGGCATTCAGCGCTTTTAAGGCTTGTAGAAATTGAGGATCCTTCAGTTTTTCAGGTTGTAAAATGTTCAGCCCTTTATCAACAGCATATTTTTTAACAGCACTTTGCTGCAATTGCATTCCGCGACCTGCCGCTTTATCAGGGGCAGTTATTACACCAACAATATGATAACCGGCATTCACCAATGCATCAAGGGATACAACGGCAAATTCAGGGGTGCCCATAAAGACAATCCGTAATTCCTTTCGCATACTAAAATGGAAGGTAGAAGAAGGATCCGGGGTTGATATCATTTTTTCTTTTCTGATCATTACATCACCGTTCAATTTCAGGCCGGTGTTCTTAATTAAGGAGTGAAATCTTTGTAGAGTAAATATTTTTTCCTGGTTTCTTTAAAGGCGGAAAGTGCCGGCTCCCAGCTTTTTCTTATTTCTGATTCGGTTTTGCCCTGTTTGATCTGCCCCATCAGTATATCATTACCGGCCAGCTTATTAAAGAAATTATTTTTTAAAAAGAAGGTATCCTTACCGGGAAATAATTTGTAGGCATCCAAAAAATATTTCAGCTGGATATTATTATCCAGTTTTTCCAGTACCTCTTCCGTACTTCCGCTAAGGTTCCATCCAAAGCATTGCTGGTAAAAACATTTGCTGTTCTTTGCCCCCGCATTTGGTTTTGGAGTGAAACGGTATAATGTGTTTGGTAAAGAAGGATGGCCAAATATCTGAAAAGGGTTATCCGTTCCTCTTCCTTCACTCATTACGGTGCCTTCAAAAAAACAAGTGGAAGGGTAGAGGTAAATGCTTTGCATATCTTTTAAATTGGGTGATGGATTAACGGGTAAAATGTATTTGGTGTTATGGTCATAATTTTTGCATTTGATCACCTGCACATGAAAAGGGGTATCTGCTGTTGGTTCGGTGGTTTCATTATATGCATTAATGGCATTGGCCAGGGGCGATAATAAATTTTCACCGGTAAGCATTAATGCGTATTCACCAATGGTCATGCCATAAACGATGGGTATGGGTTGCATGCCTATAAAACTCTTAAAATTCATGTCCAGTACAGGGCCATCCACATAAAATCCATTGGGGTTAGGCCTGTCTAATATCATTAACGGTTTATGATTTTCCAGTGCAGCTTCCAGGTAATATTGTAAGGAAGAGATAAATGTATAAAACCTTACACCTACATCCTGGATATCAAAAATTAACACATCTACATCTTTCAGGTCTTCTGCTGTGGGCTTTTTATGATTACCATATAAACTGATAACAGGTAATCCTGTTTTATTGTCTTTAGCATCATTCACCTTTTCACCGGCATCTGCATCTCCCCTGAACCCATGTTCGGGCCCGAATATTTTAACCACATTGATCCCACTTTTTATCAGGGTATCCACCAGGTGTGTATTATTTACCAGGCTGGTCTGGTTGGCAAAAACAGCTACCGCTTTACCTTTCAGCAGGGGCAGGTAAACCTGCATACGATCGGCACCGGTTATAATGGATGAATTACCCGGCGATGTAATGGTGGTTTGGCTGCCGGCAGCCAAACCGGCAGACAAAAGGATAATCAGGCCAGATAGTATTTTTTTCATTAGGTAAAGTTGCCTGATTTTTTTTAATTACGGTTGCCATTTATATATTAATTTGCGCCCTATTTATAATCTTTCTTAAGCCCCATACGGCGGTTTAAGGTAAAACAAAATTTTATGCAGCAGGTAAAAGAAGGAGATGTAGTAAAAGTGCACTACACCGGTAAATTAGTTAATGGTGAGCAATTTGATTCTTCCATAGGCAGAGAGCCATTGGAATTTACAGTTGGCGCAGGACAGATGATCAAAGGTTTTGATGATGCCATGCCCGGAATGAACCTGGGTGAAAAGAAAACCATCAATATTGCACCCGGGGATGCATATGGTCCCCGGAGTGAAGAAGCGATCATTGAGTTTCCGAAAGAAAATGTACCGGCCGATATGAAGCTGGAACCGGGTATGCCACTTACACTGAGCAATCAACAGGGGCAACCTGTTCCTGTAATAGTCGTGGAAGTTAAAGAAGAAATAATTGTGCTGGATGCCAATCATTTTTTAGCGGGACAGGAACTGATCTTTGATATTGAATTGGTAGAAATAGTATAAAATAAGCAAATAGCAAATAAGCAATTGACAAATAAAGCAGTCCCGGTAATCTGAGGCTGCTTTTTGTATTTTGTCAATTATTTATTTGATTATGTTTGTGGCTAAATTAAATGGCCTGATCTATGATACAAATAAGTCCCGATAATATGGCTGCCCGCTTTATGCGTTATGTTCAGATCGATACACAGAGCGACCCAACCAGCAAGGCAAATCCAACCACGGAAAAACAAAAGGACCTGAGCAAACTTTTATGGAGGGAATTGCAGGGTATGGGTATTACGAATGCATCCACTGATGAATTTGGTTATGTATATGCAACCATTCCATCAAACAGTGAAAAAAAAAATATCCCGCCCATTTGCTTTTGTGCACACGTGGATACGGCACCCGATTGCAGTGGTACTAATGTGATGCCCATTCTTCACCGTTACTATGATGGGAAAGATATTATTTTACCCGATGATACTATGCAGGTTTTGCGGATGAGTGATTCACCCTATTTAAAAAACCATTTGAATAGCGGGGTAATTACCACAAGTGGTACCACCTTACTGGGTGCCGATGACAAAAGCGGGGTGGCAGCTATAATGGAAGCGGCTTTGTTTTTTATACAGAATCCTGCGGTTAAGCACGGCGACATAAAAATATTATTTACTCCGGATGAAGAAGTAGGACAGGGCATTGCCAAAGTGGATATGAAAAAACTGGGGGCAGACTTTGGTTATACATTGGATGGTGGTGAAGCCGGAAGCCTGGAAGATGAAACTTTTAGTGCAGATGCTGCTGTTATTACTATCAACGGTATTATTACTCACCCCGGTTATGCAAAAGATAAACTGGTGAATGCGTTGAAAGTGGCAGGAGCCATTCTGGATGCTTTACCAAAAAATGAATGGAGCCCCGAGACAACAGAAAAAAGAGAAGGCTTTGTACATCCAACTTCAGTAAATGGCATTTCCGAAAAAGCAACCATACAATTCATTGTGCGGGATTTTACATTGGCCGGTTTACAGCAACATCATCAACGCCTGAAAAAAATGGCGGTAGAAACCGTAGCAAAATTCCCGGGCGCTGTTTTGGAATATGTGGTACAGGAACAATACCGGAATATGAAAGCCGTTTTGGATAAATGCCCGCAGGTGGCTGCTTATGCTGAAGAAGCGATACAAAGATCGGGGTTAACGGTAAAGAAAGAAAGTATACGCGGAGGTACCGATGGCAGCCGTTTCAGTTATATAGGAATGCCCTGCCCCAATATTTTTACCGGCATGCAAAACATACACAGTAAACTGGAATGGATTGGAACAAAGGATATGGCAAAAGCTGCAGAAACCATTGTGCATTTGGGAATGATCTGGGAGGAGCGGAGTTAATAACTTAATACAGGGGTTAGATGTTACCTTATGCCTGGAAAAAAAGTCATTCCGGAATGGTAAGGTTTATGTTTCTTTTAATTTTCCTCCAAGTTGCTTTAATGCCTCATTGATCTTTTGCTGTTGCTGCTCTTTCAGTATTTCAACGGGTGGTACGGCCCTTTCTTTACAATCCATTATACCACAACGTTCACAGGTAGTATGAACCGTTTTAACCGGTATTGCCGGATCATTTACAAAGGGCATAGTCTGGGATAATTTCTGATCAATGAGAATACCAATGATCACACTCACCATTTCATTGTTTTTTTTGGCCCCGGGTTTTGCAATGGAGATGCAGAGGTAACGATTATGTGTTTGCCAGTATTGTGAAATCTGCGCTTCTACAACAGATTGTTTGTATTTTTTAACGGCTACCTGTTCAGCTATATCTTTAATGGAATGGATAGAAACCCAGCGGCGGCAATAGTGTTCATGTGTAGCATTGGCATAGGGATTATGTACCTGTGATAAATGCAGTTCTTTGGTGATCTCATATTTATCTTTTTTCACATCGCCGGAGAGGCGCAAAAAGAAAAGATGATCAATACTGAAATGGCTGGGCAAAACATTGGTTAACCTTTGCATCATCATTTCGGGGGTCACATCAAATGTAGTACACAGGTCAAGCCATGCTTTATCATTCCATTTTGGCTGCATCACTATGCGTTTAATACATTCTACAAAATTATCTTCAGGCATTAATAAGGCCACCGCAAAATAGGAGGCTTTAAAATTATTCAGCATCATCTCAAATGAATCGCTGTGGTGTATGATTGTTTCATATGGCCTGTCGGTAATGTCAAGAAAATGAAAAGCAATTTCGCGGGCCAACAGAAATTTTTCCTGTGCCGGGCTGAATGCTTTATTAATAAACAGTGTTTTGTTGGATACCGAATAATAGGAACGTAGGTTTTGCAGTGCTTCCAGGGTATTCATACGCCTGCGGTTTACCTGTACCTCCATTTTTTTCAGGGCCGATTCGAGTAATGAAATTTCAACCGGTAATACTTCTTTCCATTTGTATTCTTTTCTGAAACGGCGAACGGCATCTTCTATGTCTTCAAAATAATTGTCATGCAGGTCCTGGTAGGAACGGAGAGCGGCATTATAAAAACTCTCTTTTGATAATTGATAACTGCGGGATATTTTGAGTAATGTACTGATAAAGGCAGTTACTTTATCGGGGGTGTTGGAAAAAAGATCAAGCAGGGCAGCCGGCGTTAATCCAAAATGTTGCCAAGGTATGGCATTAATAAAATCAGAATTGATCAGGTCAATGATGGGCTGTAATTTTTTGCTGGCCCGCAGGGAAACCAGGTAATCATAATCAACGCCCAATGCCCTTGCCAATGATAATATTTTATCCGCTTTGGGAAATTTCTTCCCGGTCTCAATATCATGCACATAGGAAAGTGACATGCCTGTTATTTCGGCCAGTTGCTGGTAGGATAAGCCTTTTTCCTGCCGTAATGCTTTCATTTTCAGGCCAAAGATGAGCCGGACACTATCATTATCAGTCATCATATACTAAATATACGAAAAATGGCAATTCCTCGAAAAAATATTTATTAGCGAAAATTTCGCTTTTAAAGAATTTTTATTAATTTAGCAGAAATATTTAATCATGACAACTACCCTACATCACCCGGCCAACCGGTATACAACACCGGAAAACATCATTATCAAAGCCCCGTTCCGCAAAGCTTATGAAGCCATGCTGACAACCGAGGCGTTGAATTTTATCCTGGCATTACACCAGCGTTTTGATCTGCAACGCCGCGAATTATTAGTAGAAAGAAGCCTTGTGCAACAAAAAATTGACAAGGGCTGGAAACCCGGTTTTCTTTCGGAAACCCTGCAGATCAGGGAAAGCCAATGGAAGATCCCGGCTATTCCCCACGACATCTCAGATCGTCGGGTGGAGATTACCGGCCCGGTTGACCGCAAAATGATCATCAATGCAATGAACTCGGGAGCCAATGTTTTTATGGCTGACTTTGAGGACAGCAATTCACCCAACTGGGAAAATACAATGAACGGGCAGATCAACCTGTATGATGCCGTTAATAAAACCATCAGCTTTATCAATCCGGAAAATGGGAAAGCGTATTTATTGAACAAAAAAACGGCGACCCTTTTTGTTCGCCCCCGTGGCTGGCACCTCGATGAAAAACATGTGGAAATAAATGGAACAGCACTCAGCGGAAGTTTATTTGATTTCGGGCTTTATTTTTTTCATAATGCAAAAACGCTGTTGAAAAATGGTTCAGGCCCTTATTTCTATTTACCCAAATTAGAAAACTATAAGGAAGCCGCATTGTGGGATGATGTATTTACTTTTTCACAGAACTATTGTGCCGTACCCTATGGAAGCATAAAAGCCACGGTATTGGTAGAAACGATCCTCGCCAGCTTCCAGCTTAATGAAATATTATGGGAACTGAAAGATCACTCTGCCGGATTGAACTGCGGACGATGGGATTATATCTTTTCGTTCATTAAAAAATTCAGGAACATACCGGGCCATGTTTTTCCTGACCGTTCTCAGGTAACAATGACCGTTCCCTGCATGAGGGCCTATACACAATTGGTTATTCAAACCTGTCATAAACGCGGTGCCCATGCCATTGGTGGTATGGCTGCACAAATACCTATAAAAGGAAATGAAAAGGCAAATGAAGCTGCATTGGAAAAAGTAAAAGCCGATAAACTGCGTGAAGTAACAGATGGCCATGACGGTACATGGGTAGCTCATCCGGGATTGGTTTCAGTGGCAAAAGAAATATTCGACACCTTTATGCCCACACCTAATCAGCTGCATGTACTGCGTGAAGATTTCAGTTGTACAGAAAAAGATCTGCTGCAATTGCCACAGGGAACCATCACCGAAGAAGGTTTACGGCATAATATTAATGTGGGTATTCTTTATCTCGAAAGCTGGTTGCGTGGAAATGGTGCGGCGGCTATCTATAACCTGATGGAAGATGCTGCAACGGCTGAGATTTGCCGAACACAGGTATGGCAATGGGTACACAACAAAGCAAAACTGGATGATGGAAGGGATATCAGTTTGAGTTTATATGAGGACCTGCGTGATGATGAAATTGAGAACATCAGGCAAACGGTGGGCAGTCAGGCATACCAGGAAGGGGCATATGTTCAGGCTATCTGCATTTTTAATAAACTTATAGTGCAGGATAAATGGGAAGACTTTCTTACGCTTTTAGCCTATGATCTTATTCTTGCCAATGAAGATAAAAAGGTTTGTATCACCACAGACGATATTTTAAATGAAAAAGATAAAACAGGATCATCCATTCTTGTTAAGCTTGAAAAAGAAAAAGCTGTATAGAGACAGATGGGCATTTCCCTATAACCAATAATAATAATTTACCAATTTAAAACGTACCAACATGAACAAAAATCAAAAAGTAACAGAATTGCTTATCGAATGGCAAACCTCTCCAAGATGGAAAAACATACAACGGCCTTACCAGGTTGAAGATGTACTTCTTTTACGCAGCAAAGTGGAAATTGAATACACGCTTGCACGCAACGGAGCCGAAAAATTATGGAATAAATTAAACACACAAACTTGTGTAGCTGCACTGGGTGCATTAACCGGAAACCAGGCTGTGCAGGAAATAGCAGCAGGACTTGAAGCGATCTATTTAAGCGGCTGGCAGGTAGCTGCCGATGCCAATCTTTCCGGCACGATGTATCCCGATCAGTCACTGTACCCTGTAAACTCGGTGCCTGAAGTGGTAAAACGGATCAACAATGCATTATTGCGCTGCGAACAAATTGATTCAGTTAATGGAGATAACAGCAAAGACTGGATGGCACCTATAATTGCTGATGCGGAGGCAGGCTTTGGCGGTAACCTCAATGCATTTGAATTAATGAAAGCCATGATAGAAGCAGGTGCAGCGGCCGTGCATTTTGAAGACCAGCTATCTTCTGCAAAAAAATGCGGGCATTTGGGCGGCAAAGTTTTAGTGCCCACACAGGAAGCAGTTAATAAATTAATTGCAGCAAGATTAGCAGCAGACGTAATGGGTGTTCCTGCTCTTATCATTGCCCGTACCGATGCAGAAGCGGCAAATCTTCTTACCTCCGACGTTGATGAAAGAGACCAGGCATTCCTTACCGGCAATAAAACCAATGAGGGATTTTTTGAAGTGAAGAATGGTATTGACCAATGTATATCCCGGGGTATTTCATATGCACCTTATGCCGATATTATTTGGATGGAAACTTCACATCCCGATCTTGCACTTGCCAAACAATTTGCAGAAGCCATTCATGCAGTTTATCCGGGCAAGTTGCTGGCTTATAATTGTTCTCCGTCATTTAACTGGAGTAAACACCTGAGCGAAAAAGAAATGGAAACATTCCGTGAAGACCTGGCAGCCCTGGGTTATAAATTCCAGTTTATCACACTGGCAGGTTTTCATGCGCTCAATACATCTATGTTTGAATTATCCAAAGCATATAGAGAAAAAGGAATGGCCGGCTTCTCTCAACTGCAGCAACGTGAGTTTGCTTTGCAGGAGCATGGTTTTAAAGCGGTCAAGCACCAGAGCTTTGTGGGTACCGGTTATTTTGACTATGTACAAAATACGGTTCAACAGGGAAAAGCCTCTACGGTTGCTATGAAGGACAGTACTGAAGCTGCACAGTTTCATTAATAGATTTTTAATCAATCTTCCTAAAAATCGTGCCTTATCTTAAGGCACTTTTTTTTACCTTAATAAAAATTAAGTTCGCCTTAATAATACAGATGTTGGCAAGATTATGCACTAAAATTTAATGGCATCCTCTTTCATTGATGTCTTAACTGCTAGCTATAATGTCTTGTCTTTAAATAGAGATGACATCTTTTTAAAAGCTGTCATCTCTTTTTAAAAGCTGTCATCTCTGGTTTCCAATGGTTTAATCAAACAACCCGTATCTACTTCCTTTGCTTTCCTTTTCGGATGCTGTTCTTTCAGTTCTTTTAAAACATCAAAGCAGTCGACAAAATACAGATGGTTCATGTGGGGATTTTGTTGCTATCAAAAATTAAAGAATTAATTTTACAACCAGCCATCCTATAAATGAGTGTCACTGCTTACCAAACATTCTATATGCCATCAGGCAGGATGGCTTTTTTACAGGTTTTTCATTCTGCACCAAATATTAAAAGGCCTGCATTTTTTTTACTGTTTTGAAATTAAGAGTAGGGGAATAATGTAGAAGCTACTGTAGTTCTGTAGTTGAGTAAAGCTTTAAGGCAGGAAGGGGCTGTAATCCTTCCTGCCTTGACTTTTTTGTTTCTTTTTGTGTCAAGACAAAAAGAAAATAAAAAGTTTTTTAAGTCAACTTATTTTTCTTTTTTGCTGCTCCAAAAAAGAAACAAAAAAGGAGCCCCAAAATCGAATACAGCCCGATTTCGGGAAGCAGCTATGTGGAGCGGTAGTGCCAGTGTAGCTTCGGCATTGGTAATTCTACTCTTAGGTTTTAAGAGTACACTGGTAAGGATTTTGATTTAATAATCAGGAAAATCATTTTAATCCACCCCAATCATGGTTCAGACAATTACCTGAATAAAGCGATGTTGTACAAGAGTGCGACACCACCAAAGCTCCACAAAGATTTACTGTCCGGAACATAAAAAATATCTACCTTCAATGTAAATTTTATAACTATGGACTTATTAAGAGAATACTGGTGGGTCATCATTTTAGCCCTGGCTCTCCTTGGGTGTTTTGTTACCATTAACCAGGGTTTTATTGGCGTGGTTACCATGTTTGGTAAATACCGCCGGATCATGAGGCCGGGATTGAATTTTAAAGTTCCTTTCCTGGAACAGATCTTTAAAAAAGTAAGTATTCAGAACCGCTCCGTAGAGCTGGAGTTTCAGGCAGTAACGATTGACCAGGCGAATGTGTATTTTAAATCGATGTTATTGTATTCGGTGCAAAATGAACAGGAAGAAACCATTCAGAAAGTGGCCTTTAAATTCATCAGCGATAAAGACCTGATGCAGGCATTGATACGTACCGTGGAAGGAAGTATCCGTGCTTTTGTTTCTACAAAAAAACAAGCCGAGGTATTAAATGTACGCCGGGATATTGTTGAAAATGTAAAAGAACAGGTAGATGTGGCCCTGGAAGGCTGGGGGTATCATTTGCAGGATCTTCAAATTAACGACATCACTTTTGATGAAGCTATTATTACCAGTATGAGTAAAGTGGTGGCAAGTAATAATCTAAAAGCCGCTGCCGAAAATGAAGGCCAGGCACTTTTAATTACCAAAACCAAAGCAGCAGAAGCAGAGGGTAATGCCATTAAAATTGCAGCTGAAGCAGAAAGGCTGGCAGCTCAGTTACGTGGACAGGGTGTGGCGCTGTTCCGGGAGGAAGTAGCCAAGGGTATGAGCCAGGCGGCATCTGAAATGAAGCAGGCCAACTTGGATACTAATGTTATTTTGTTCAGCATGTGGGTGGAAGCCATTAAAAACTTTGCTGAGTACGGAAAAGGTAATGTGATATTTTTAGACGGTGGCAGTGA